>NZ_MSJQ01000319.1 GCF_014596515.1 Streptomyces sp. CBMA156 | reverse complement strand
CCGGCGCCGCCGAGGCGCCGGGCCAGGTCGGCGGCGGTCCGCAGCACCGCGTCCGGGCCCTGCGCGGCCGGGGTGTCGGCTCGCGCCTGGTCGAGCACGGCGCCGTCGGGTCCGACGAGGGCGGCCAGCGTCTTGGTGCCGCCGATGTCGATGCCGAGTGTGGCGTTCACTTCAGCCCCGTGTGGGCGAGGCCCTCGATGAACTGCTTCTGGGCGATGACGAACACGATCAGCACCGGGATGGCGGTCAGCGACGCCGCGGCGAGCTGGACGTTCCACATGGCCCCGCCGTAGGAGTCCACGTACTGGGTGAGCGCCTGCGGCAGGGTGAACTTCTCCGGCGAGGAGAGGTACACCACCGGTTCCAGGTAGAGGTTCCAGCTCTGCAGGAAGGTGAAGATCGCGACGGCGCCGAGCGCCGGCTTGGCCAGCGGCAGGGCGATCCGCCGGAACGTGCCGAAGTAGCCGATGCCGTCGATCCGGGCGGCCTCCTCCAGTTCGTCGGGGAGGCTGATGAAGAACTGCCGCATGATGAACGTGGCCAGGACGCTCGGCGCGCCGAGGATCGGCACCAGGATCAGCGGCCAGTGGGTGTTGATCAGGCCGAGGTCGTTGAACATCTGGAAGAGCGGGACGATGGTGACCTCGCTCGGGATGAGCAGGCCCACCAGCACCACCAGGAACAGCGCGTTCTGGCCACGGAACCTGATGCGGGCGAAGGCGTACCCGGCGAGCGAGGAGACGATCATCGTCCCCACCGTCACCAGCGCGGCGATGTAGAGGCTGTTGACGTACTGCCGGACGAACGGGCGCCCGTCGAAGACCTCCTGGTAGGCCGAGAGCGTCGGGTTGGTCGGGAAGAGCTTCGGCGGGTAGGAGAAGATGTCGCCGATGGGCTTGAACGACGACGTCACCATCCACCAGGTCGGGAAGACGAAGGGGATCGCGAGCACACAGAGCAGGCCGTACAGGGCGACTCGGGCGCGCAGCGGGATTTTACGATTCATGGAAGACCCACCTCTTGCGCATCTGCCACTGCAACACGGTGAGCGCCAGCACGACCAGCAGCAGGAGGATGGACAGGGTCGCGCCGTAGCCGAAGTGATGGAACTGGAAAGCCTGCTGGTAGAGGTAGTAGACGAGCACGGTGGTGGACAGCTTCGGGCCGCCCTGGGTGAGCACCGCGATCTGCGCGAACACCTGGAGCGAACCCACGATGGTGATCACCGACGTCAGCAGGATCGTCGGGCTGATCAGCGGCAGGGTGATGGACCGGAACCGGATCCACGCGCCGGCCCCGTCGACCCGGGCCGCCTCGTACAGCTCCTTGGGCACGCCCTGGAGCGCGGCCAGGAACAGCACCATGTTCAGACCGACGTTCTTGAACACCTGCACGACGATGACCGAGAGCATGGCGGTGCCCTCGCCGCGCAGCCAGTTGGGTCCGTCGATGCCGACGGTGCGCAGCAGGCCGTTGATGCCGCCGTTGGCCTGGAGCAGGAAGCCCCACACGATGGTCCAGGCGACCAGCGATACCACGACGGGAGAGAAGAACAGCGTGCGGAACACCGTCATTCCGCGCAGCTTCTGGTTGAGCAGGACGGCGAGCAGGAGGGCCAGGGAGAGGTTGAGCACCACCAGGCCGACCGAGAACAGGGCCGTGGACTTCAGTACCTCGGGCAGGTTGGCGTCGTCCAGCAGTTGGGTGTAGTTGTCGCCGCCCGTGTAGTGGAAGTCGCCGGCCAGCACGTTCCACTCATGCAGGCTGTACCGGAAGACCAGGGCGATGGGCAGCAGCACGAAGACGGCGCAGCCGATGAGTTGGGGCGAGATGAACGCGAGACCGGCGAGCTGGTCACGTCGGCGCCGGGTCCAGAACGGACGTCGCGTCGGCTGCCCCGCGGTGGCGGACCCGCTCTTGGGCGGGTCTGCCACCGCTGTTCGCGGGGAGACGGACATGGTCACTTCTCCAGCAGCGGGGAGATGTTCTTGCACAGGTCGCCGAGAACGCCCTTGACGTCGGCGTTCGGCTGCCACAGCGGGTCCAGTCCGGCGCGGACCCGCTGGGCGAGTTCGGCCTGGCCGGCGTGGCCCGGCTTGACCACACCCTTCTTGACGCCGTTGACGACCACGCTTTCGAGCTGCTCGTTCTTCAGCAGCGGGTTGGTCTTGGCCAGGTTCTCCGCGGTGAGCTGGGATTCCCGCGGCGGCGGGAAGTAGGCGGCGAGCTTGGCGGAGTTCTGCGGGTTGGTGAAGTAGGCGAGGAAGTCCTTGGCCTGCTTGGTGTGGCCGCCCCGCTTGACCACGCCGACGCCGGCCTGGCCGATCACCGAGTAGTCGCCGCCCGGTCCGGCCGGCAGCGGCACCAGGTCCCAGTCGAACTTGGCGCCCTCCAGCAGCGACGCCCGGCTGATCTGGGTGATGGTCATCGCCGCGTCGCCGGTGAAGAAGTCGGCGGACTCGCCGGGGCCCGGCATCGCCTTGTCCTCGAAGACCGCCTTGTGCAGGGTGGTCATCGCGTCGACCATCGGCCGGCTGTTGAAGGTGCAGGTCCTGCCGTCGGCACTCCAGGGCTCGGCCTTCCAGCCGCCCCAGAAGGTGGCCGCGTTGCCCCAGTCCTTGTACTCGAAGTCACGGATCACGATGCCGGCCTTGCCGGTGGAGCGGTGCACCTCGGCGCCCTCGGCGAGCGCCGTCGTCCAGTCCCACGTGCCCGTCTTGATGAGCTCGTCCGGGGTCTTCTGGCCGGCCTGCTTCAGCAGGTCGCGGTTGACGAAGACACCGAACGGCGAGGTGGAGAACGGGTACGCGTACAGCTTGTCGTCGTTCTTCCAGAGCTTGGTGGTGCTCGGGATCAGGTCCTCGTACTGGTAGCCGCTGGTCTGCTTCAGGGTGTCGTCGAGCGGCACCAGGGCCCCGGAGCTGACGAAGTCGGCCGCGTCCTTCTCGAAGACCCAGGCGAGGTCGGGGGCGTTGCCGCCGGTCATCTGGGTGGTGAGCGCCGTGCTGTAGCTGTCGAACGGCAGCGGGTCGAACTTGATGTCCTTGACCTCGGGGTGGGACTTCATGTACTCGGCGGCGATCTCGTTGAAGAGCTGAAGGTGCGGCTTGTTGGACGTCCAGACCGTCATCCGCAGGCTCACCGGCCCCTTGTCGTCCCCCGAGCCCTCTCCACCGCACGCGGCCAGGAGCAGCGTTGCGGACATCGCGGCGGCGGCCGTGGCCAGCCCTCTACGTATCGACATGGTGTTCTCCCTCAGTGGTGCGTGGAGGCCTAGTAGCCCGTGATGTCGGGCCAGCGCAGTTCGACGCCGGCCGCGGTGAGCTCGTCCTGGAAGGCCGAGAGCAGCTCGGGGTTCTCCCGGACCGCGCGGGGGCGGGTGCCGTGAGCGAGGCAGAAGGCGGCGAGCGCGCCGGCGGCCTCCCCGATGTTCCACTCGACCGGGTGGACCCGGTAGGCGCCGTTGGTGATGTGGGTGGTGCCGATGTTCTTGCCGGCGGGCAGCAGGTTCTCGACCCGCTGCGGGAGGAGCGCGCCCAGCGGGATCTCGAACGGGCTGCAGCCGACGTCGATGTAGGTGTCGCCGCCCGTCGAGGGGTGCAGGTCGATCCGGTACATGCCCAGGCCGACGGAGTCCGGGTACCGCACGGCGCCCCGCTCCCCGCGGACGGCGAGCGAGAGGTCCTGCTCGACGACGGTGTAGTCGGCCTTGATCCGGCGCGCCTCGCGGATGTACGGGGCCTGGGCCAGGCCGTCGGTGCCGCCGGTGATGTCGCCGCGCAGCCGCAGCCCCGGGAATCCGGTGCCGCCGTCCGGGCGGGGCGCCTCGGTCTGCATCCAGTACAGGAAGGCGAAGCTCAGCTCCCTGGCCCGGCGCAGGTGGTGGGCGGCGTCGGGGACGTCGAGGACCGGGCCTTCGAGGTAGTCGATCATCGGCCAGTTGACCAGGGTGATGTCGCTGGCGTAGGCGCCGTCGGTGAAGGCGCGCCGGGCGGCGATCCGGCGGAACGTCCACAGGTTGGCGTTGCCGGGATTGACGCGCTGGTCGGCGATGACCGCCAGCGGGTCGTCGCCGGGGTTGGGGCTGAAGTCGTGCCCGACCCGCTCCAGCGTCCTGGGGTGTGGGTACTGCCAGGACAACAGCGGTCCGCCCCACACCTCGGGCTGGTAGGACCGCCAGAAGTCGTAGTCCGCGGGCTTGTCGATGGTGTGGTCGCCGTCGACGTGGTCCATCGCGAAGCACACCGACACGGCCTGCATGTTCAGCGGCTGGGCGGCCTGCGGGGCGCTCGGCTCGCCGGTGTCGGCGGCGGACTCGAAGCCGGTGACGTACTCGGTGCCGGTGAGCGGCAGCAGGTCGCCGGTCTCGGTGGCGTCCAGCACGTAGGAGGCGGTGGCGTGGACCTTCTCGCCGGTGTCGCGGTGGGTCAGGGTCACCGCGGTCACCCGGTCGCCGTCGGTGTCGGCGGCGGTCGGCCGGTACGGCTGGAGGATGGTGAGCCGCCCGCTCGCGCGGTAGGGCGCGAGCATCGCCTCGATGACCGCCACCGCGACCCGCGGTTCGTGGCAGAGCTTGCTCACCCAGCCCCCGCCGGGGTTCAGTTCGAGGCGGGCCCTGGCCCGTTCGGTGAGCGGGTAGTGCCGGCGGTAGTAGTCGCGGATGCCGTCGCGCAGGGCCCGGTAGCCGGCCGTGACGCCGAACTGCTCCACCCAGGAATGCTCGTCCGGCGGCACCGCCTGGCTGGTGAGCTGCCCGCCGATCCAGTCGAACTCCTCGGTCAGCACCACGGTCCGGCCGGCGCGGGCGGCGGCGAGGGCCGCGGCGACGCCGCCCAGCCCTCCGCCGACCACCAGCACGTCGCTGCGTATCTCAGTCAAAACGGTCCTCTCTCGGTTCGCCGAGGGTCCGTCCCTCGACGAAGTGGCACGGCAGGAGCCGCTGGAGCGGGGTGGCCGACTCGTCTTCCAGTAAGGCGGCGAGGAGTTCCACCGACTGCCAGCCCATCTCCCGGCGCGGAATGCGAAAGCCGGTGCTCGCGATGTCGGCGTCCGGCGACTCGGCCGGTACACCGGTCACCACGACCGACAGGTCGCCGGGCACGTCGACGCCTCGTTCCCTGGCCGCCCGGATCAGCGCGACCCCGTCGCCGTAGCCCTCGACCACGGCGGTGGTCACCCCGGCGGCGAGCAGCGCGTCCAGGGTCTCCCCCGCGGATCGGCCGGCCGTCCGTTCGTGCCGGCCGCTCCCCCGGGTGCCGGCGCGGAACCCGTTCATCCGGTCGTCGGCGGACTCCGCTCCCTCCCCCGCCCCGACGTAGGCGAACTCCCGGTGCCCGAGCTCCCGGGCCCGCTCGACCAGTTGCTCGGTGGCGGCGGCGTAGTCCGCCCCCACGCAGGGCACCGGGCCGCCCGCGTCGTCGCGTCGGCCGACCGCCACGAACGGGTAGTTCTCGCGGTTCAGCCGGGCCAGCTCGTCGTGCGGTATGTCCCGGCCGAGCAGGATGCAGCCGTCGGCGATCCGCAGCCGGTTGTTCTCGTGGAACACCTTGCGCCGCCCGTCGGTGACCGGAGCGCTGGTGAACAGCAGCAGGTCGCGCCCGAGCTGCTCGGCACACTCCTCGATGCCGCGCAGGAACGGGTAGTAGAAGTCGGCGCTGGTGCTCGGGAACACCGATTCGTAGGTGAACACGCCGATGATCTGGTTGAGCTGACGCACCATGCGGCGGGCCACCGGGTCGGCCGCGTACCCGGTCTCCCGGATCACGTCGAGGACACGCTGCCTGGTCTCGGGAGCGATGCGGGTCGTCGCGTCGGTCCTCTTGTTCAGCACGAGCGAGACCACCGCCTGGCTGACGCCGGCGAGGCGAGCGATGTCACGCTGCGTGATCCTTGACACGGGGGAACTCCTCCGGGGCTACTGAAGCCATCGCTGATAATACGTATTATCAACTCGGTGATCAGTGACGCTACTCGGGCCGTTACGCGGTGTCAACGGTCCCGGTGGACTTCGTCAAGGAACTTGAAGAATCCAGGCAGGTGGTCGATATTTCGTGACACCGATCGATTTGCCCCTCCCCCGCGCTCCCGAGGTGGCAAGTGTCCGTTCACCCGTTGTTCGGCAGAGCGGTACCCGAGCACCCGCGACCTCCCCTGGACCCTCGCACCGACTACCATCTGTTACTCGAAGAAGCAGGTGAGTGCGGCGGCCGGCCGGGGACTTGTCGGTGGGGCTCGCTAACGTTCGTCTCCTGATCATCGGTTCGAGGAGAGGGCGGGGCTGTGCGGCGCTGGGAGTTCGTCGATGGCGGCTCGGACAAGTTCTGGGAGGCCGCGGTCGACGGTGCCGCGGTGACCGTCCGGTACGGGCGGTCCGGTACGGACGGGCGGGAGCAGGTCAAGGCGTTCCCGACCGCGGAGGAGGCACGGGCGCACTTCGCCAAGGTGGTCGCCGAGAAGGAGCGCAAGGGCTACCGCGAGATCTGTGCGGGGGCGGGCACCGAGCCGGGTGCGGCGGCGGATCCGGTGCCCGTGGCGCGGCCCGGTGTGTCCGCGCCCACGGCCGAGGCCGCCGGCCCCGAAGACGAGGACGTCTTCGTCATGCCGGACGCCTGGCGCCGGGCCCTGATCCCGCGCCGGGGCGGCATTCCCCGGAAGCCGTCCGCGCCGGGCAAGGCCCCGGTGACCGCGTACCGCGACGGGCTGCGGCAGGTGGGTGACTGGCTGGAGCAGACACTCGCCTCGGAGCACAGCGACCCGGAGCTGGTCGCGGCCGCCCGCGCCCACCGGTCCGGCAACCGGGACCCGCTCGGTGCGGCGGTGCTCGCCGCCGTGTTCTCGTATCCCGGCAACAACGGGATCCGCGCGGCCGTGGACGCCTGGGTGGCGGAGTTCGGCCTTCCGTTCGCGGCCAGGGCCACCGTCGAGCTGTTCACGACGGCCGTCGAGACCGACTGGATCCACCAGAGGTCCGTCCACCCCCGTGTCCGGCGCGGGGCCAACCAGCGGCACGGCGTGTACCGCCCCGCCGCGGACCGGGTCCGGTCGCTGCTGGCGGCCTGCGACGAGGAGACCCACCGCGCGGCGGTCGAGGCCCTGGCGGGCTGCCGGAACAACCTGACCCACCTGGTGGTGGCGGCGTACCTGGTGCCGTCCGAGACCGCCTGGGTCGAGGAGTGCGTCGCGTCCGGCTCCCGGCTGGCCGCCGTCGAGTGGTCGATGCTGCTGTGCTCGCTCTCCTCGGCGCAACCGCTGGAGAAGCTCTCCCCACTGCCATGCCTGGGCTATGACGGATGGTCAACCGAGATCATCGCGACCGTGGCGGAGGGCCTCGGCAGCGCCGCGGCACCGGTGATGCTGCACGACCTGACCACCGGCTACCACCACAAGGAGGGCAAGAAGCGGATCCTGGACGCGCTCGCCGAACTCCCCTCCGACGAGGGCTTCCGGGGGCTGCTGGCCCAGCAGGACGGCATCAAGTCCACCCGCGCCGCCCTCCTGGCCGGTCTGCGGCGCTTCCCCCGGCGTGCCGTGCGCCTGCTCGCCGAGGCCGCGGTGGCCGCCACCGATCCGGCCGCGCAGCAGCTCGCCCGGCAGCTCCTCACCGGCCACGTCGCCGTCCACCGCGCGACCGCCCTCGAACTGCTGCCGGAGCTGACGCCGGAGCAGGCGGCCCTGGTCGAGCCGCTCGCCGACCTCGGCGAGCGGGTGCCGGAGGTCGGCCCCGACTCGCTGCCGGAGCTGTTCACCAGCCCGCCGTGGACGCGGCCGCGCTCCGCCGGCAGGCCCCGCGTGCTGACCGGCCTCGCCGTGCCGCGGGAATCGCGGGTGCGGTGGCTGCCAGGTGAGCGCGAGGCGTGGGCGACGGCCTCCGAGCCCTGGTACACGAGCTGGTCGGACGAGGACTGGCAGCGGGTCGCGGCCACGATCAGGGCCCGGATCGGGCAGCCCGAGGACGCCCGGCTCCGCGGCGGACAGCACGCCGAGCTCGCGCTGTTCGCTGACGGCGACGAGGAGTTGGCCCGGCCCCTGCTCGCGCAGTGGCGCGTCAGTGAGCGCATCTCGGACTCCGGGGACTCCCTGCGCCGGGTCGCCGCCCGATTCGGGACCGACGCCGTCGAACCGATCCGGGCCGCCGCGGTGGGGAACCCGACCACGCACGCGCCCCTGCTGCTTCCGTACCTGGACGCCCGGGTGGCCGAGACCATGGTGGACTGGCTGGTGCGCCTCAAGTCGGCCGGGAGCACCGCGCGTTCCTGGTTCGTCCGGCACGGCGTGGACGCAGCCCGGCTGCTGGTGCCCGCCGCGCTCGGGAAGGCCGGGGCGGCCCGGCTCGGCGCCGAGCAGGCCCTGCGGGTGGTCGCCGAGGCGCACGGCGCGGCGGCGGTCCGCGCGGTGGCCGCCGAGTACGGGCCGAAGGCGGAGGAAGCCGTGGGCGCACTGCTGTCGGCCGACCCGCTGGTGACCGCGCTCCCGGCGAAGCTGCCCCCGCCCTGCGACTGGGCGGAGCCGGTGATGCTGCCGCAGCTGCTGCTGCGCGACGGCGAAGGCGCCCTTCCCGCCGAAGCGGTGCGGCACGTGCTCACCATGCTCGCGCTGTCCGCACCCGGGACGTTCTACCCGGGCCTCGACGAGGTGGCCCGGCTGTGCGAGCCGCGGTCGCTGACGGAGTTCTGCTGGGCGGTGTTCGAGCAGTGGCGGCTCGTCGGCATGCCGGCCCAGGACGGATGGGCGCTGCACGTGCTCGGCCGCTTCGGTGACGACGAGACGGTCCGCCTGTTGACGCCGGTGCTCCGCGCCTGGCCGGGCGAGGGGGCGCACCACCGGGCGGTGGACGGCCTGGAGGTGCTGGCCGCCATCGGCACCGACACGGCCCTGCTGCACCTGCACGGCATCGCACAGCGGGTGAAGTTCAAGGCGCTCAGGACCCGGGCCCAGGAGAAGATATCCGAGGTGGCGGCCGGTCTCGGCCTGACCGGGGAGCAGCTGTCCGACCGCCTCGTCCCGGACTTCGGGCTGGACGCCGACGGGACCACCGTCATCGACTACGGCACCCGGACGTTCACGGTCGGCTTCGACGAGCAGCTCAAGCCGTACGTGCTGGACGCGGCCGGCGCCCGCCGCAAGGACCTGCCCGCCCCGGGGGCTCGGGACGACGCCGAGCTGGCACCGGCCGAGCGCAAGCGCTTCGCCGCGCTGAAGAAGGACGTCCGCACGGTGGCGGGGGACCAGGTCCGGCGCTTGGAGGAGGCGATGGTCACCCAACGCTCTTGGACGGCACAGGAGTTCGACCAGCTCCTGATCGGACATCCGCTGCTGTGGCACCTGGTGCGCCGCCTGGTGTGGCTGTCCGGGACGGACGGCACGGTGACGGCCTTCCGCGTCGCCGAGGACCGCACCCTGGCGGACGTCCGGGACGAGGCGTTCGCGCTGCCGGCCACGGCCCGCGTCCGGCTGGCGCACCCGCTCCTGCTCGGCGAGGGCCTCGCCGACTGGTCGGAGCTGTTCGCCGGCCACGAGATCCTGCAACCGTTCCGTCAGCTCGGCCGCCCGGTGTACGCGCTGAGCGACGAGGAGCGGGCCGGCCACCGCCTGACCCGCTTCGAGAACGGTCCGGTGCTGCCCACCACCCGGCTGGTCGGCATGGAACGGCGCGGCTGGCGGCGCGGCGAGCCCCAGGACAACGGCGTCGAGCACTGGCTGTCCCGCCGGATCGGGCCCGACCTCTACGTGGTGATCGCCCCGGAGGACGGCATCGCCGTCGGCGGGTTCGACGCGTACCCCGAGCAGCGGGTGGAAACGGTGTGGCTCGACAGGCGCCCGGACGACTACTGGCCCCGTGACCGCACCTTCCCGACCTTCGCCGAACTCGACCCGGTGATCGCCTCCGAGGTGATCGCCGACCTCACCGAGCTGACCACGCTGTGACCGGCTTCGGCACCGACGAGCCGGCGGATTCCGCCGGCTGACCGGCACGCGGAAGCGGGCCCCACCGAGGGCCGGCCCGCCGGGGCCGGCGCTCCGGCGGGCCGGTCCGGTCCGGCTGTCAGGCGGTCAGGCTGCCGTCGAGCCGGACGTCGTGGAGCCTGAGCCAGGCGTCCAGCCGGACCGGGGGCTCCGTGTACACCGAGCGCTGCATCATGGAGTAGGCGTTCTCGACCGGCGCGGCGAGGTGGGCCCGGACGGCGTCGAGGTTCAGCAGCGGCTGCACCGGGGCGTCCCGGTCGGCGGCGATCCGGGCGAGCTCGCGGTTGATGGCCTGGTCGTAGCCGAGGTCCTGGGTCGAGGGGTACGGGGCCTTGCGGCGCTGCACGATGGACTGCGGCAGCAGGTCCTTGGTGGCGTGGCGCAGCAGGCTCTTCTCCCGCCCGTCGAAGGTCTTGAACGCCCACGGCGTGTTGTAGACGTACTCGACGAGCCGGTGGTCGCAGAACGGCACCCGGACCTCCAGGCCGGTCGCCATGCTCATCCGGTCCTTGCGGTCGAGCATCATCTGGAGGAACCGGGTGATGTTGAGGTGGCTGGCGAGGCGCATCCGCCGTTCGAGGTCACTGTCCCCGGGCAGGTGGGTGACCTGGCCGACGGCCGTGCGGTACTCGTCGGCGACGTACTCGGCCAGGTCGAGGGACTTGACCAGGCCCGGGTCGAGGAAGCTGGTCGCCTGCTCGCTCACTGGCACCCGGTTGATGGCGTGCCAGGGGAAGGTGTCGGCCTGCGAGGCCACCGGGTCGTGGAACCAGAGGTACCCGCCGAAGACCTCGTCGGCCGACTCGCCGGAGAGGGCGACGGTCGAGCTCTCGCGGACCGCCTTGAACAGCAGGTAGAGCGAGGGGTCGTGGTCGCCGATGCCGTAGGGCAGGTCCCAGGCGCGCAGCACGGTGTCGCGGACGCCGGGGTCGACGAGCTGGGCGGTGTCGAGGAGGATCTCGCGGTGCTCGGTGCCGACGTGGCGGACGAGTTCGGCGGCGAACGGGGCGTCCGGCGCCTCCCGGAACTGCTCGGGCTTGAACTCCCCGGCCAGTCCGACGAAGTCGACGGAGAAGGTCCGGACCCGGCTGCCGTCCTTGGCGTCGAGCGAGCGCTGGGCCAGTGCGGTGAGGGCGCTGGAGTCGAGGCCGCCGGAGAGCAGCGCGCAGAGCGGCACGTCGGAGACCATCTGCCGGCTCACCGCGTCCTCGATGAGCTCGCGGACGGTGGAGACGGTGGTGGCGAGGTCGTCGGTGTGCGGGCGGGTCTCCAGCGACCAGTAGCGCTCCTCGCGCAGCCCGTCGCGGCCGACCCGCAGGATGTGGCCCGGCCGCACCTCGTAGAGGTTCTTCAACGGGGTCCGGCCGGGCACCCGGGCGAGGGCGAGGGCATCGCGCAGGCCGTCCGGGTCGAGCGTCGCGGTGCTCCGCGGGTTGGCCAGGACGGCCTTCGGCTCGGACCCGAAGAGCACCCCGCCGTCGATCGGGTAGTAGAACAGCGGCTTGACGCCGAGGCGGTCGCGGACCAGGAGCAGCTCCTGCGTCCGGGTGTCCCAGATGGCCAGGCCGAACATGCCGTTGAAGCGGTGGACGAACTCGCTCCCCCACTGGAGGTACGAGCGCAGCACCACCTCGGTGTCGCTCCGGGTCAGGAAGCGGTGGCCGAGCAGGACCAGTTCCTCCCGGATCTCCTGGAAGTTGTAGACCTCGCCGCTGTAGCTGAGGACCACGAGCGGCTGCCCGTCCGGACCGGTCTCCGGGGTGATCATCGGCTGGGCGCCGCCCTCGATGTCGATCACCGCGAGCCTGCGGTGCCCGAGCATCGCGTGCGGGGCCGTCCAGACGCCCTCGGCGTCGGGACCCCGGCAGGCCATGGTGTCCGTCATGGCCTGCGCGGTCGCTCCCTCCCTGGTCAGGTCGCGACCGAAGTCCACCCAGCCGACTATTCCACACATCTCGGGCATGCCTTTCGTCGAGTGATCGAGGGCGTTTCAGTGGTGCGTATCGACCTCCGACGGCTCCGCCGCCGGGGTGCGCGAGGACGGGTTGCGCGAGGACAACCGGTGCGCCAGCTCGGACAGGCCCAGGGCGACCACGGCCAGCCCCACGCCGATGAAGCTGATCCGGTTCGCGCCGATCGAGCTCATGCCGACCGCCCCGATGACGCCGGAGAAGGCGATGGCGAGGTAGAGGAAGGCCGCGTTGAGCGAGATCAGCAGGGGTGCGGACTCGGGTTCGAGGGTGATCAGACGGGTCTGCTGTGGGGCCGTGATGGCCCAGGCCGCGACACCGTACGCGACGATGACGACCAGCGCGGCCGGGTAGGTGCCGGTGGACAGCGGGAGGACGAGGAGGCTGAGGGCCAGCAGCGCGATGGCGCCGCCCACCACCGGCCGGGCGCCGATCCGGTCGACCAGCGAGCCGGCGTAGAAGTTGCCGACCGTCCCGGTCAGACCGAAGGCGAACATGAGGATCGCCAGCCTGGTGCCGCTGCCGCCGGTCGCGGAGGAGAACACCTCGGCCATGTAGGTGTAGACGATGTACGCGGCGGTGAAGGCCACCAGCGTGGTCGCGAGCACGGTGACCACCCGGCGGTCGCCGAGCGGGGCGAGCCGCTGGCGCAGCCCGCCGGGGGCAGGCACCGACACCCGGGGCACCAGGGCCAGCACCCCGAGCAGGCCCAGGACGGTCAGCACCGTGATGAACCACATCGTGGCCCGCCAGCCGAGGACGCTGCCGACCACGGTCCCGATCGGCGCGCCCAGGGCCGTCGCCGCCGTCAGCCCGGTGGTCACCGCGGCGATGGCCCGGCCCCGGCGTTCGGGTTCGACCAGGCTGGCGGCCGTGACGCTGGCCGCGGGGATGTACAGACCGGCGCCCGCCGCGGCGACCACCTGGGCGGCCAGGACGATCGCGAAGGACGGGGCGAGCCCGGTCGCGATCACGCCCACCATGTACAGCAGGACCGCGAGCTTGAGCACCCGGTGGCGGGGCCAGCCCGCGGTCAGGGTGCCGAGGACCGGCGACATCACGGCGCAGGTCAGCGCGAACACCGTGACGGTCTGGCCGGCGGTGGCGATCGAGACGTCCAGGGACTTGCTGAACTCGGGCAGCACCCCGGCGAGCACGAACTCGTCGGTACCGAGCGCGAAGGTGCCGAAGCCGAGCACCAGGACGGCTCGCCACGCACTCCTCGCCTTCGCCGCCCCCGCGGCGTCGTCGTCGGCCACTAATGCTGTTCCCTCGTCGGAAGCGGTCAGCCGGGCCATGGGCCCTCCTTCATTCGGTACCGATCGGTTCTATTCAAGAGAACGGTACCGCTCGGTGCCGTTTGCGGTCAAGATCCGCTACCGTGGACCCATGGCGACCCATGCACGCGACCGTCTCCTCCAGACCGCGGAGGAGCTCTTCTATGCCGAGGGGATCCACGCCGTCGGCGTGGAGAGACTGCTGGCCGTCTCCGGGGTCGGCCGGGCCTCCTTCTACCGGCACTTCGCCAGCAAGGACGCCCTGCTGGCGGCCGTCCTGGAACGCCGGGACAAGAGCTGGCGCAGCTGGCTCGAAGACGCCGTGGACGCCCACGGGGGCGGACCACTGGCGGTCTTCGACGCCCTGGCGGAGGGGGCGACGGACGTCAACTTCCACGGCTGCGCGTTCATCAACGCCATGGCGGAGATATTCGACCCCGCCAGCGAGGTGTACCGGCTGGCGGGAGCGCACAAGCAGGCGGTGACCGACTTCCTCGACCGCCTGCTCGAAGCCGCCGGGCACAGCCGGCACTCCGAGCTCGCCCCGCAGTTCGCCCTGCTGATGGACGGGGCCATCGTCACGGCGATGCGCGAGCGCGACGGCGGGCCCGCCCTGCTGGCCCGCCGGATGGCGGAGCGGCTCCTCGGCTGAGCACCGCCCCCGGCCCGGGGCGGGCCGGTCCTGCGGTGGTCGTGACGGTCGTGACGGGCTCGGCACTGGTTCTCCCCCTCTCACTGTCCGTTCGTCGGCCGGGGCCGGTGCCCGGCCCGGGCCACCGGCGCGGGCGCGTCGACCGCGGCACCGTCCGGTGTCCCGATCGCGGCGGCGATGACCAGGCCCCGCTTGTGCGTGATCGAGAGCCCGATCCGCGCGATGCCGCGCTCCCGGGCCCGCAGCGCGGCCCGGCCACCGAGCCGGACCACCGGAGCCCCGCCGTCGGCGCGCAGGACGGCCACCTGCCGGGGGGTCACTCCCCCGCCGAAGCCCGTGCCGATCACCTTCAGCACGGCCTCCTTGCCGGCGAACCGGCCGGTGAGGAACTCCCGGGCCCGCTCGGCCCCGTAGGAGTCCGCGATCTCCAGCTCCGCCGGCGCGTAGGCGTACGCCCGAAACCAGGGCCGGCCGAGCAGCGCCGCCAGCTCGTCCTCCTGGAGGACGTCGACACCGATCCACACCGTCAGCCCACCTCCGGCCGCGGCGGCCGGACGGACCGGGCCCGTACGGCGCTCGCGGAGACCGGGCTCACCGGGCTCACCGGGCTCACCGGGCTCACCGGGCTCACCGGGCTCACCGGAGGAACGTGCCCTTGAGCACGCCCTGAAAGACGGCCAGCCGCTGGATGTGCCCGGTGCCCTCCATGAACTCGAAGGCCCGCGCGTCCCGGTACAGCTTGTCGAGCAGCGGATCCGCCAGCAGGGAGCCGGGGCCGAGCAGTTCGGCGGCGGCCAGGGTGCTGCGCTCGGCGAGTTCGGCGGCGCGCGTCTTGACCCCGGCGATCCGGTCCGCGCGCACCTCGCCCGCGTCGATCGCGGCGGCGACCTCGTAGTTCCGGTGCCGCAGCGCGGCGAGGGCGTCCACCAGCCCGTCCAGCCGCAGCCGCGCCGTACCGGTGAGCCGCGGGCGCTCCTCGCGCACGTGGTCCAGCACCGCGCGGACCAGCCCCAGCGCCGTCCCGGCGAGCACCGGACGGAACCGCTGGAGGGTCCGGATGGCACCGACCAGCCCGCGCCGGCTGGGCTTGAGCGTCTCGTAGCCGAGGATCTGCTCGCGCTCGACCCGCACGTCCTCGAACCGGATCGCGGAGATCCGCGCGCCGCGCAGGCCGACGGTCGGGATCAGCTCGGCCCGCAGGCCCGGCGCCGTGGTGTCCAGCAGCACCGCCTCGATGCCGAGCGGGCCCGGTGCCCGGCGGCAGAACACCACGCCCAGCTGGGCGAAGGCGGCGTTGCCCACGTAGCGCTTGGCACCGTTCAGCCGGAAGCCGTCCCCGTCCGGGGTGAGCGCCGTCTCCAGCTCGGTGGCGGCGGACCCCTTCCCCGGCTCGGTCAGTCCGAAGAAGGTCCAGGTCGACCCGGGGGCCGCCACGCGCTCGTAGTAGGCCTGCCGCTGCTTGTCGTCCCCCAGCGCGGCGACCGCCACGCCGGACATCAGCGGGCCCGGGCAGGCCAGCATGAAGCCCGCGTCGCCGTAGCTCAACTCCTCGATGGCGATGGAGTGTTCGAGACACGAACTCATGTCGAAGGTGTGCCCGCCGATGCGCAGGGGCTGCTCCAGGTACTCCACCGGGACGGTGGCCTTGCGCATGATGTCCACGGCGGGGAGGTGCAGCCAGCGGTCGATCGCCTCCGGATCGCGGTCGATCTCCAGGCCGATGCCGCGCAGCTCTCCCGCGAACTCCCGGATGTGGGACCTGAGCGCGGCTGTCCGGCGCGGGCTCGGCTCACTCATTCCCGTCCTCGTCTCGTTCTCGGCGGTCCGGCAGGAGGTAGGTGTTGCCGAGCAGTTCGGCGAGGTACAGCAGCCGGCCCGGCCCGTCGGCCACGAAGCCGCTCGCGCCGTACAGCTTGATCGCGACGCGGCCCGCGTCCACCAGCCCGTGGTGGATCCGGTGGCGGCGTGCGGCGGTGCGGTCGGGGATCGCCAGCAGGTCGGCCGCCTCGGTGAGAGCCAGCGCGACGTCGGCCACCGCGCTCCGCACCAGCTGCCGGTTGAGCAGGTTGGCGCCCTCCGAGGTGCGGTGGCCGAGCCGGACGACGACCGCGTCGAGCAGCTCGCGGAGCAGCTCCCGGTGGAGCCGGAGCAACCCGTCGGCGAACAGCTCCCGGTCCCGGTCCGGCGACGGCGTCCCCGAGCCGGCCGCCCGGAGCGCGCCGGAGCCGCCCGGCACCGGCGCGCCGTCGGGCAG
>NZ_MSJQ01000318.1 GCF_014596515.1 Streptomyces sp. CBMA156 | reverse complement strand
CCTCCAGGAGGCCGCCCTGTCCCTGCGCCCGGAGCTGGCGGACACGCTGCGGCTGGGACCGGAGCACGGCGCCCTGGCCGGCCTGGTCTCGGGCTCGGGGCCGACCTGCGCCTTCCTCACGGAGTCGGCGCCCGCGGCGGCGGCACTGGCAGGCGCCCTGTCCGCGACCGGCCGCTACCGCGACGTCCTCGTCGCGGCCGGCCCGGCCGGCGGCTGCACGGCGGTCCCGGACTGAACCGGGGGCGGTCGGGCGCCGCGGCGGAGCGGGTCCGGCGTGGAACGCCGGGAGGCCCCTGAGCCCCTGGCCCGCGAGCAGCTGCGGGACCAGGGGCTCCCCGTCGTTCCACGGCGGGAACCCTCTCGGGGGTTCACCGACGGTTGCACCGGGTCCGACGAGGGGCCCTGGCCACGGGGGTGAGCCAGGGCCCTCATCCGGAACCACGGCCACCGCCCTCCGCCGGGTTCACCGCGAGCCCCACTGGCCCCACCGGCCCCACTGCCGGCGCCGCCGGACCGCCCCCGGGAACGCCGGAAGCCCCTGGCCGCGCGGGGGAACGGGCCAGGGGCTTCCACTCTCGACTACGGGCGGCGGGCCCTCACGGGTTCAGCGCCAGCACCATGTACCCCGCGAGCACCGCCAGGTGCACCGCGCCCTGGAGCGGGGTCGCCCGGCGCGGGATCACCGTGAGGGTGAGCAGCACGATGGTCAGGCTCAGCAGCACCATGTGCGCCGGGTCGAGGCCGAGGACGAGGGGTCCGGAGAGCCAACTGGAGGCGATCGCGACCGCCGGGATGGTCAGGCCGATGCTGGCCAGCGCCGAGCCGAGGGCCAGGTTGAGGCTGGTCTGCACCCGGTTGCGGGCGGCCGCGCGCAGGGCCGCGATGGTCTCGGGCAGCAGCACCATCAGGGCGATCACCACGCCGACCACGGCGTGCGGGAGCCCGGCGTCGTCCACCGCCTTCTCGATGGTCGGGGACACGCCCTTGGCCAGGCCCACCACCGCGACCAGGGCCACGGCGAGCAGCAGCAGGCTGACCCCGGCGGCGCGCAGGGTGGGCGGGGAGGCGTGCTCCTCCTCGTCCAGCACCCGGCCCTCGGGGGTGACGGGCAGGAAGTAGTCCCGGTGCCGGATGGTCTGGGTGGCGACGAACAGCCCGTAGACCACGAGCGAGGCGGTGGCGGCGAAGACGAGCTGGGTGGTGGAGAACTGCGGGCCGGGCAAGCTGGTGGTGAAGGTCGGCAGCACGAGGCTGAGGGTCGCGAGGGTGGCGATGCAGGCGAGTGCGGCGCCGGTGCCCTCGGCGTTGAAGACGGCCGTCCGGTACTTGACCGCGGCGACCAGGATGGACAGGCCGAGGATGCCGTTGCAGGTGATCATCACGGCGGCGAAGACGGTGTCCCTGGCGAGCGTGGAGGACTTGTCCCCGCCGTCGGCCATCAGCGTCACGATGAGTGCGACCTCGATCACGGTGACCGCCACCGCGAGGACCAGGGATCCGAAGGGTTCCCCCGACCAGTGCGCGATGACCTCCGCGTGGTGCACGGCGGCCAGCACGGCGCCCACCAGGAAGCAGGCGACGACCGCCACCACCCAGCCGGGCAGCTCTTCGTGCCAGGTCAGGGCGAGGACGAGGAACGACAGCACCGGAACGACGACGGTCCATTGCGCGGCACCCGCGCGGAGCTTCGTGATCATGCCGCCGAGGATTCCAGACCGGAGGCCCGTCACCCGGGTGCCCGCGCCGGGATACGTATGGATGTGGCATAACTCATCCCATTTCGACGGTCACCCACCGTAGCCGTGAAGGCACTGAAGAGCTTTGTCGACATGTTGCCGAACCCGATCCGGGACACCCCGGCGGTCACCACGGTCTTCTCACCGGTCCGGCGACGGAGCGGCGCGGGTCGCCGTCCTCCCCGGGGAGGAGGCAGTTCCTCCTTCCGGCCGGGAGGTCCGGCCGGTCGGCCGAAGCGGCCCCGGAGCGGGCCCTGCCAGGCTCTCCGCCATGGACACCGACTCCCCCTCCTCCCCCTCGACCTCCCCGGCCGGACCGGCCCGGCGGGCACTGCTCGGCGCCTCCGCGCTGGGCCTCGCCGGGGCGGCCGCCACCACGCTGGGCGCCGGACCGGCCCAGGCCGACCCGGCCGGGCGGCGCGCGACCCGGACCGACGCCGGGGAGCGCCAGGACGGGCGCCCCGGGGCACGCTTCGCCGGCCGTGCGGTGCTGATCACCGGCGCCACCTCGGGCATCGGCCGGGCGGCCGCGCTGGCCTTCGCCCGGGAGGGCGCCCTGGTGGGCTTCTGCGGCCGGCGCACGGCACTCGGCCGCCAGGTCGAGCAGGAGATCCGCCAAGCCGGCGGCGAGGCCTCGTACTTCCCGGCCGACGTGCGCGACCCGGAGCAGGTCGAGCGGTTCACCGGGCAGGTCGTGGCCCGGTACGGCGGGCCGGACGTCGCGGTCAACAACGCGGGCATCGGCAGCGCCAAGCTGCTGCACGAGCTGAGCGTGGCCGAGTGGGACGACGTGCTGGACACCAACGCCCGCGGGGTGTTCCTGGCGCTCAAGTACCAGATCCCGCACATGCTGAAGGCCGGCCGCGGGGTGATCGTCTGCACCGCCTCCTCCGCCGCCGAGCAGGCCCGGCCGAACGGCGGCGCGTACACGGCGAGCAAAAGGGCGGTCCAAGGGCTGGTCAAGGCTGCGGCGTTGGCGTACGGGACGCGGGGCATCCGGGTCAACGCGATCCTCCCCGGCACCACGGACACCGCCTTCGTCCGCCCGCCCGGCATCCCGGACGCGGCGTGGGCGCAGTTCAAGAAGGCCTACGGGCCGCTGAACATCGAGGGGTTGGAGCGGATGGCCGAGCCGGAGGAGATCGCGAGGGCGATCCTGGCGCTGGCCTCGGAGGACTTCGCCTACCAGTCGGGGGCCTCGGTGCCGGTGGACGGCGGTGCGACGGCCGGGCGGCGGATGGTGCTGCCGCCCACGAACTGATCGTCCGTCAGGACTGGAGTTGTCCGTGTGCTGAACGGAGGACGAATGGTTGCAGGATGTAGTTGAACGGTCACCATGAGTGTGACGCAACGCACACACGCGCCGTCCATGATGTGTGCAAGACTCATCTCAAGGAGTGAGATTCCCTTAATTTCCAAGGAGGTTCGTATCATGCGCGCTCGGATCGCAGCTGTGGCGATGGTGACGGCAGGGATCGCCGGCCTGACGGCGGCTCCGGCCATGGCGGCCACGGCGACGTCCGGCACCGACACCGCGGTCTGCGCCACGGTGCTCAACCGGCCCTGCATCTCGCACCAGGCCGACGGCGAGGGCATCGTTGGCGTCGCCCAGGTCAGCGCCGAGGCCAGCCAGTTGACGATGGTTCAGGTCGAGGTCCGCACCCAGGCCGCGTGGGGCAGCCCGTGGGAGACGGTCGCCACCGCGACCACCGTGCAGTTCGGCTCCGCCAAGGCGGTCACCCCGCGGGTGACCGCGACCGCCCCCCGCATCATCTGCGCCACCGCCGGACCGGCCCTGGACGTCAGCAAGCAGACCACCACCTGTACCAACCCGTTCTGATCACGGGCCGCTGACGCACCGCACCCGCACCCCGCACCGTCCGTACGACCGGGCAGCCGTCCGGACGGCGGGGAGCGGAAAGCGGTGGACAGCGCCGACGCCGGGGCCGGCCGCCGGGACATCACGTCCCGACGGCCGGCCCCGGCCGTTCCACCAGGCAGAAGGGCCGACGGCGCAAGATCGCCGGGAACCGGACCCGGGTGGACCTGGGGCACCCGTTCACGGCAAACTGGTCTAGACCTCGGAGGTCTAGACCTCAGAATCGCCTCAGAACGGTGGACCCAGTATGGAAATCGTGATCGTCCCTGACGCCCGGGCGGCCGGCGAACTCATCGCCGCGGCGATCACCGATCTGCTGACCGACAAGCCGGACGCCCTGCTCGGCGTGGCGACCGGCTCGACTCCGCTGCCCATCTACCAGGCCCTGGCCGAACAGGTCCGTGACGGCCGGCTGGACGCCGCCAAGGCGCGCATCTGCCAGCTGGACGAGTACGTCGGCCTGCCCGCCGGCCACCCGGAGTCCTACCGTTCGGTGGTGCTGAAGGAGGTCGTCGAGCCGCTCGGCCTGACCGAGGACTCCTTCCTGGGCCCGGACGGCAACGCGTCGGACATCGCCGGGGCGGCCATCGCCTACGACCGCGCGCTGGCCGAGGCCGGCGGCGTCGACCTCCAGCTGCTCGGCATCGGCACGGACGGCCACATCGGCTTCAACGAGCCCTGCTCCTCGCTCTCCTCCCGGACCCGGATCAAGACCCTGACCCGGCAGACCCGCGAGGACAACGCGCGCTTCTTCGACAGCATCGACGAGGTCCCGCACCACGTCATCACCCAGGGCATCGGCACCATCCTGGAGGCCCGTCACCTGGTCCTGCTGGCCACCGGCGAGGCCAAGGCCGAGGCCGTCGCGCTCGCCGTCGAGGGCCCGCTGGCCGCGGCCGTCCCGGCCTCGGCGCTCCAGCTGCACCCGCACGCCACCGTGGTGGTGGACGAGGCGGCCGCCTCCCGCCTCAAGCTCGCCGACTACTTCCGCGACACCTACGCGGCCAAGCCGGCCTGGCAGAAGCTCTGAGCACCCCGGGGCAGCGGCCCTGACGGCCGGGGCGCCGGTCACCGGATCGTCCCGGTGGCCGGCGCTCCGGCCGTTCTCGGTCCCGGCCGTTCGTCCTGCGCGGCCGTTCGTCGTGCGCGGACGCCGGCCGAGGACGCCGGGCGCGGACGGTGCTCAGCGCCGACGGAGCCAGTCGCCGAAGGCCTCCAGCCCCGGGCCCGGGTCACGGCGGCCGACGCCGATCCGGAAGCGGTCGGCCGGGGTCGGGGTCAGCTCGGAGCGGAAGATGTCCGCGGGCAGCAGCAGCACGCCCGCCTGCTCGACCAGCGCGGTACAGAACTCCGCCACGCCGTCCGCGCCCAGGTAGCGCGGGAAGGCGACGCAGCCGCCGTCCGGCGCGCGCCACTCGAAGAGGTCGGCGAACTCGGCGAAGAACGCGTCGAAGAGCGGCAGGTTCTCCGCGATGACCGCCCGGTTGCGGGCCAGGATCCGCTCCCTTGCGGTGATCGCGATCCGCGCCAGCACCTCGCTCGGCGCCGAGTTGCAGATCGTGGTGTAGTGCTTGGCGCGCTCCAGGCGGGAGCGCAACTCCCGGTCACGGCAGGCGATCCAGCCGATCCGCAGCCCGGGCAGGCCGAGCGACTTGGAGGTGACGTTCAGCGACAGGGCCCGCTCGGAGAGGTCGGCGGCCTGCGGCAGGACGCGGTCCCGGTCGCGCTCCAGGCCGCGGTAGACCTCGTCCGAGAAGAGCCGGATGCCGCGCTCGTCGCAGAGCTCGGCCAGCCGCACGAAGTCGGCGGCGTCGATCACCTTGCCGGTCGGGTTGTTGGGGAAGTTGACCGACACCACCCTGGTGTTCGGCCGCAGCGCCGCCTCGACCGCGTCCAGGTCCAGCGCCCAGTCCCGGTCCTCGTCCAGCGCGACGCCGGTGACCTCGCAGAGCGAGAGCGGAACGGTCTCGGCGGACTGGTAGCCGGGCGTCAGCACCACCGCGTGGTCGCCCGGCTCCAGCAGCACCTGCATGGCGAGGTTGAGTCCCTCCTGGGCGCCGCCGAAGCAGATCACGTCGTCCTCGCCGACCCGCTCGTACATCCCGGCGACGGCGCGGCGCAGCCCGGGGTCGCCGAAGGTCTCGGTGTAGCCGAGGGCCAGGGTGTCCCAGGCCTCGCGGTCCTCGGGCCCGGCCAGGGCGAGCAGCTCGGCCATCGTCATGGTCTGCGCGTCGGAAGCGGTGAGGTGGTGCCGGGCGGTGAACTCCCAGCGGGAGAAGTGGGTTTCGAGCCGGAAGTCGGGGAGTCTGGTCACTGTCGGCCTTCCTCGGTGGGGCCCGCGGGGTGCTGCTTGAGCTCGGCGAGCAGGCCGTAGGCGGTGGAACGGGAGATCCGCAGCGCGGTGGCGACGACGGGGACGGCGCGCCGGACGGCGAACACCCCGGCCCGGTCGAGTTCACCCAGGACGGCGAGCCGGTCCTCGCGGGTGAAGCGCTCCAGCGGACGGCCCCGGGTGCGGACGTAGCCGCCGACCACGTCGTTGATCCGCTCGGTCCAGTCGCGTTCGAAGAGCGGTTCGGGGCGCGGCGCGGTGGGGGCGGCGAAGCCCGCCAGCAGGGCGGCGGCCTGTTCCAGCGGGCCCCGGTCGAGGTTGACGCAGAGCATCGCGGTGGGCCTGCCGTCGTCGTCGCGCAGCACGGCGCTGACCGAGGAGAGCCGCCGGCCGTCGGGCAGCAACTTCTCGTACGGGCCGTAGACGTCGGGGGCGGACGGGTCGATCCCGTCCAGCTCGCCGAGCAGCGAGGGGTCGCCGGGAACCCGGGGGGTCATCGGGTTCCAGATCGCGAGGACCCGGTCGGTACCGGTGTCGTGCAGCACCACCTCGGCGTACGGGCCGAGCAGCAGTGTCAGCGCGCGGCAGACCGGTGACCAGGTCCGGACGCGCGGGTCGGGGTTGTCCGCAGAGGGCATGACCGGACTGTACGTCCGACTCGGACGCTTCGTCCAGAGGGCGCGACGGCCCGGGCCCGCCGGAAGGTTTCGGCAGGGCCCGGGCCGGTTCCGCGGGTGCTACTTGCAGGTGATCAGCAGTCCGAGGACGGAGGTGCAGCTGCGGGTGGCCCGGCTGGTGGCGGGCGAGGGGTCGGCGGGTGCCCCGGCGGTGCGGGCCACCGTGACGTCCCAGCTGCGGATCAGGTCGAACAGGCCGACCGTGATCGAGAGGTGCCGGGTGGTGCTCGCACCCTTGGCCAGCGGGGCGGTCAGCGCGCAGCTGAGCTTCCCGGCGGCGACGGTGCAGTCGCCGGAGGTCGCGGTCAGCCCGGCGGGCAGGTCGGCGGTGACGGTGGCGGAGGCCACCGGGTCGGGGCCCTGGCCGGTGAGGGTGACGGTGTAGTCGACCCGGTTGGAGAGCACGCCGGTCACCGGGGTCGCGGTGAGCGCGACGCCCAGGTGGGCGGCGGGGGCGGTGTAGGTGAAGCGGTCGGCGGCGACGGCCGCGCTGGTGCCTCCGGGCCCGGTGACCCGGACGTCCACCGGTCCGGTGACGGTGGTGGCGGGGGCGGTCGCGGTGCAGCCGGTCCTGGTGCAGCCGAAGGAGGTGGCGGCGCCCGCCGCGCCGAAGGTCACGGCGGTGGCGCCGGCCAGGTCGGTGCCGGTGATCGTCACCACGGTGCCGCCGGCTCCGGAGCCGCTGTTCGGGGCGATCCCGGTCACGTCGGGCACCGGCAGCGGGAAGTCGACCACGTCGACGGCGCCGCCGGTGAAGTCGGCCAGGTAGCCGCGCCGCCCGTCGGCGGCCAGGGCCAGGCTGTACGGACTCGCGCCCACCGGGACGGTCGCGGTGACCGTCCGGCTCGCGGTGTCCACCACGCTCAGCGTGTTGTCGGCGTAGTTCGAGACGTAGGCCGCCGCGCCGTCCGGCGCGAGCGTGACGGCGTACGGCCCCGAGCCGACCGCGACGGTGCCGAGGACGGTGCCGGCCGCGGTGTCGATCACCGCGGCGGTGCCGTCGTCGCCGTCGGCCGCCCACAGCCGGGTGCCGTCCGGGCTGAGCGCCAGGCCGAAGACGCCGTGTCCGACGGGGACGGTGCCGCTCACCGTGCTGCTCACGGTGTCGACCACGGTCACCGCCTTGGCGCCGGAGGCGGCGACGTACAGCCGCCTGCCGTCGGCGGAGACGGCCAGCCCGTGCGGTTCGGCGCCGACCGGAACGGTCGCGGTCACGGTGCCGGAGGAGGTGTCCAGCACGCTCACGGTGGCGGCCCCGGCGTTCGCCACGTAGGCGCGCGAGCCGTCCGGGGAGACGGTCAGGCCCCAGGGCTGGGCGCCGACCGGAACGGTCGCGGCGACGGCTCCGGTGGCGGTGTCCACGACGCTGACGGTGTTGTCGAGGTGGTGCGTCAGGTAGGCGCGGTGCCCGTCGGGCGACACGGCCACGGCGTACGACCCCGTCCCGGCGGTGAAGCTGCCGGACACGGTGTTGTTCGCGGTGTCCAGCACGCTCACGGTGCCGCTGCTCTGACTGGTCACGTAGGCGTGGCCGCCGTCCGGCGTCAGCGCGACGCCCGCCGGGTACGGCGCCACCGCCACGTGCGCGGCGACGGCGGGCGGCGGCGTGACGGCCTCGGCGGTCGCGGGCAGCGACAGCAGCACGGCCGTGGTCGCGGTTATCGCGGCCACGGCCGTCAGGGTGCGACGGGGTGTGCGGGTTCTGCTCACGGATCTCTCCAGCTGCTCGGCGATACGGGTGGTGCGGTGGTGCGGGCGATACGGATGGTGTGGGTGATGCGGCGGTGCGGTGGCGCGTGGCTGGTTCGGAGCCGGGGGAAGCGTAGAAGCAGCCCTGACGCGCCGTCAGGGAGTGACGGTTAATGTCGCCAACTGTTCAGTTCCGATCGCGACGCGGACACCGGCCGGCGCCCGGCCCGGGGCGCCCGGCTCCACTCGGACGAGGGGTACGGGGCGACGTGACGAGCGTCTCGATCGAAGTCGTGCAGGAAATTGGAGTTGAGGAGTCGCATTCGGATAGCGTTTCGAACGTGAGGCTGACCAAGAGCACCGACATCGCCCTGCGGATCGCCATGCGACTGGCGGTCCTGGGCGAGGGCGACACCCCGACCACCCGCGAGGTGGCCGAGGCGGTCGGCGTGCCGTACACCCACGCGGCGAAGGTGGTCAGCCGGCTCCAGCACCTGGGGGTGGTGGAGGCCCGGCGCGGTCGCGGCGGCGGGCTGATGCTCACCTTCGCCGGGCGGACCGGTTCCATCGGCCTGCTGCTGCGGGAGCTGGAGGGCGTCGGGGACGTGGTCGGCTGCGAGGACGACCCGCCGTGCCCACTGCGGGCCGCGTGCCGGCTGCGCGGGGCGCTCCGGAGCGCCCAGGAGGCGTTCTTCGCGGCGCTCGACCACCTCTCCGTCGACGACCTGGTGGCCTCCCCCACCGGGCCCGTCCTGCTCAGCCTCACCGCCCGCCCCACCGCCTGATCCGTCCCACCGCCCGATCCGTTCCACCGACCGATCCGCCCGACCGGGGCCGCGCACCATTCCGCGACCTTTAATGCGAATCTCAGATACCAATGAGGAGCTGTCTGATGCTGTCCGCGAAGTCCGCCGAGGTCGTCGAGGCCACCCTGCCCGTCGTGGGCGCCGCCATCGGTGACATCACCCCGCGCTTCTACGACCGGATGTTCGCCGCGCACCCCGAGCTGCTGCGCGACCTCTTCAACCGGGGCAACCAGGCCAACGGCTCCCAGCGCGAGGCCCTGGCCGGCTCGATAGCCGCCTTCGCCACCGCCCTGCTCGCCAACCCGGACCAGCGGCCGGACGCGATGCTCGCCCGCATCGCCCACAAGCACGTCTCGGTCGGCATCAGCGACGACCAGTACAAGGTCGTCCACGAGCACCTGTTCGCCGCCATCGTGGAGGTGCTCGGCGAGGCCGTCACCCCCGAGGTCGCCGCCGCCTGGGACGAGGTCTACTGGCTGATGGCCAACGCGCTGATCGCCATCGAGGACCGGCTGCGCGCCGAGGTCGCCGCCGGCGGCGACCAGGCCGACCTGTGGCGCCCCTTCACCGTGGTCGCCCGCCACCAGGAGACCGAGGCCGTCACCACCTACCTGGTCCGCCCGGCCGACGGCCGCCCCGTACCGGCCTTCCGTCCCGGCCAGTACGTCTCGGTCCGCACCGAACTGGCCGACGGCGCCCGGCAGATCCGCCAGTACAGCCTCTCCGGCGGCGCGGACGGCGCGCTGCGCTTCAGCGTCAAGCGCGAGGACGGCGGCGAGGTCTCCGGCCACCTGCACGACCACCTGAAGGCCGGCGACTCCATCGAGCTGGCGCCCCCGCTGGGCGACATCTCGCTCGCCGACGGCGACGGCCCGGTGCTGCTCGCCTCCGCCGGCATCGGCAACACCCCGATGACCGCGATGCTCGACCACCTGGCCACCACCGGCTCCACCCGGCGGGTCGTCTCGGTGCACGGCGACCGCGACCAGCTGAGCCACGCCTTCCGGGCCGAGCTGGCGCGGCTGACCACCACGCTGCCGGACGCCACCTCCCACGTCTTCTACGAGCAGCCGCTCGGAGCGTGGCCGGCCGAGCGCACCGGCCTGGTGGACCTCTCCACCGTCGAGGTCCCGGCCGGCACCACCGCCTACCTCTGCGGCCCGCTGCCCTTCCTGCGCGCCGTGCGCGAGCAGCTGCTGACCGCTGGCGTCCCGGCGGCGGACATCCACTACGAGGTGTTCGGCCCCGACCTCTGGCTCGGCGCCTGAGGCCTTGCGTCCCTGAGTTCCTGAACTCCGGCCCGGCGCCCGAGGTCCCACCGCGGCACCGGTCCGCTCGGTACGATCACGAGCGGACCGGTGCCGTTCGGCGTACGCCCGTACGCCCTTGCGTCCGGCGGGAGTTCGGCGGGAATCCGGCAGAAGGGAGTTCGCGTGCGGGTCGCACTGTTCGCCACCTGCGTCAACGACGCGCTGTTCCCCGGCACGGCGGTGGCCACCGTCCGGCTGCTGGAACGCCTCGGCGTCACGGTGGACTTCCCCGCGGGACAGACCTGCTGCGGGCAGCCGCAGTACAACACCGGCTACCGCAGGGCCTGCGAGCCACTGGTCCGGCGGACGGCCAGGGCCTTCGCCGGGTACGACCACGTGGTGACGCCCTCGGGCTCCTGCGTGGCGATGGTCCGGGACAGCTACCCCCGGATCGGCGCCAGGGCCGCCACCGAGGGCCGGGGCACCGAACTCGCCGACCTGGCCACCGGCCTGGTGCCCCGGGTGGTCGAGCTGACCGAGTTCCTGACCGACGTGCTCGGCGTCGAGGACGTCGGCGCGTACTTCCCGCACACCGTCACCTACCACCCCTCCTGCCACGGCCTGCGCCTGCTCGGCCTCGGCGAGCGCCCGCGCCGGCTGCTGGGCGCCGTCAGGGGCCTGGAGCTGGTCGAGCTGCCCGGGGCCGAGGAGTGCTGCGGCTTCGGCGGCACCTTCGCGGTCAAGAACGCGGCGGTCTCGGCGGCCATGGCCGAGGACAAGATCGCCAACGCCCTGGCCACCGGCGCCCGGATCCTGTGCGGCGCCGACAACTCCTGCCTGCTGCACCTCGGCGGCACCCTGCGCCGCCGGGGCGCACCACTGCGGCCGCTGCACCTGGCGGAGATCCTGGCCAGTACCGAGGAGCACCCCTGGAGGCCGTCCGCATGAGCGAGCGGAGCAAGCGGACCGGAAGCCCGGCCGGGACCTTCCTCGGCATGCCGGCCTTCCCCCAGGCCGCCGCCGAGGCGGTACGGAACGGGCAGCTGCGCGCCAACCTGCGGCGCGCTACCCACACCATCAGGGACAAGCGGGCCAGGGCCGTCGCCGAACTCGCCGACTGGGCGGAGCTGCGCGCCGCGGGGAAGGCGATCAAGGACCACACGCTGCGCCACCTCGACCGCTACCTGGTGCAGTTGGAGGAGTCCGTCACGGCGGCCGGCGGCACCGTGCACTGGGCCGCCGACGCCGGGGAGGCCAACCGGATCGTCGCCGGGCTGGTCAGGGCCACCGGCGAGACGGAGGTGGTCAAGGTCAAGTCGATGGCCACCCAGGAGATCGAGCTCAACGAGGCGCTGGCGGCCGAGGGGATCACCGCCTACGAGACCGATCTCGCCGAGCTGATCGTGCAGTTGGGCGACGACCGGCCCTCGCACATCCTGGTGCCGGCGATCCACCGCAACCGCGCCGAGATCCGGGAGGTCTTCGCCGACCGGATGGCCTCCTGGGGCAGGCCGGCGCCCAGGGGCCTCACCGACTCCCCGGCCGAACTCGCCGAGGCCGCCCGGCTGCACCTGCGGGAGAAGTTCCTGCGCGCCGGAGTCGCCGTCTCCGGCGCCAACTTCATGGTCGCCGAGACCGGCACCCTGGTGGTGGTCGAGTCCGAGGGAAACGGCCGGATGTGCCTCACCCTGCCGCGCACCCTGATCTCGGTGGTCGGGATCGAGAAGGTGGTGCCGACCTGGCGGGACCTGGAGGTCTTCCTCCAGCTGCTCCCCCGCTCCTCGACCGCCGAGCGGATGAACCCGTACACCTCGCTCTGGACCGGGACGACCGAGGGCGACGGCCCGTCCGATTTCCACCTGGTGCTGCTGGACAACGGCCGCACCGCCGCGCTGGCCGACCAGGTGGGCCGCCAGGCGCTGCGCTGCATCCGCTGCTCGGCCTGCCTCAACGTCTGCCCGGTGTACGAGCGGGCCGGCGGGCACGCCTACGGCTCGGTCTACCCGGGGCCGATCGGCGCCATCCTGACGCCCCAACTGCGCGGCACCGCGAGCCCGGTGGACGCCTCGCTGCCGTACGCCTCCTCGCTCTGCGGGGCCTGCTACGAGGTGTGCCCGGTGGCGATCGACATCCCCGAGGTGCTGGTGCACCTGCGCGAGCGGGTCGCCGAGCAGGGCGGGCACCCGCTGGAGCGGGCCGCGATGGCGGCCGCCGGGTTCGTGCTGGACCACCCGGCGGCGCTCACCGCCGCCGAGCGGCTGGCCGGCCGCACCCGGTCACTGCACCCCCGCCGGCTGCCCGGGCCCGGGCGGGCCTGGACGGACACCCGGGACCTGCCGGAGGTCCCGGCCGAACCGTTCCGCGACTGGTGGCGGAGGAACCGCACATGACCGCAGCCGACCACACCGCGCCCGGCCACCCGAGGACCGGCCACCCGGGGACCGGCCGCACCGGACCCGAACGCTCCGGACCCGAACGCTCCGGCAGCTCCCGGGACGTGATCCTCGGCCGGATCAGGGCCGCACTCGGCGACACCGCCGACGTCGCCGAACAGCCGCTGCCCCGCGACTACCTGACAGCGCACGGGCCGACCGACGACCCGGCGGCCGTGCTCGACCTGCTGCACCGCAACCTGGCCGACTACCGGGCCCTGGTACACCGCTGCCACGAGGACGAACTGCCGCGGCGGATCGCCGGGTTGCTGGTCGAGCGGGGCAGCAGGACGGTCGTGGTGCCGGCCGGCCTGCCGCCCCGCTGGCTCACCGCCGCCGAGGCCGCGGGGGTCGGACTCCTCCCCGACGACGGGACGCTGACCGCCGCCCGGTTGGACTCCGTGGACAGCGTGGTGACCGGCTGCGCGCTGGCCGTCGCCGAGACCGGGACGATCGTGCTGGACGCCGGCCCCGGTCAGGGGCGACGGCTGCTCTCGCTCGTCCCTGACCACCACGTCTGCGTGGTGCGCGCGCCGGAGCAGGTCGTCGCCTCGGTGCCGCTCGCCCTGCCGCGGCTCGACCCGGTGCGGCCGCAGACCTGGATCTCTGGGCCGTCCGCGACCAGCGACATCGAGCTGGACCGGGTGGAGGGGGTGCACGGGCCGCGCACCCTGGAGGTGCTGCTGGTCACGGCCGCGACGGGAGCCGTCACGCCGGCCTGAGCTCCAGGGTGCAGCACTTCGCCCCGCCACCGCCCTTCAGCAGCTCCGAGACGTCCACCGGGACCGGCTGGTAGCCGTGCTCGGCCAGGCGGCCGGCCAGGTTCTTGGCGGCCGTCGGCAGCAGCACCCGGAGGCCGTCCGAGACCGCGTTGAGCCCGAACACCTCGGCGTCGGCCCGGTCGGCGAGGATCGCGTCCGGGTGGAGCGCGCGCAGCACGGAGCGGCTGTCGGCGTCGAAGGCCTCCGGGTAGTACATGACGTGGTCGTCGGCGAGCACGGTGAGCGCGGTGTCCAGGTGGTAGAAGCGCGGGTCGACCAGGGTCAGGCTGACCACCGGGACGCCGAACAGCTCGCCGGCCTCGGCGTGTGCGGCGCGCGAGGTCCGGAAGCCGGTACCGGCGAGCACCCGGCCGCCCACCAGCAGGTGGTCGCCCTCGCCCTCGTTGACGTGCCCGGCCCGGTGCACCTCGCGGTAGCCGTGCGCGCGGAACCAGGCCTGGTAGGCCTCCGACTCGGCGGCCCGCTCCGGGTAGCGGAAGGTGGCCACCAGGGCCCTGCCGTCCAGCACGGTGGCGCCGTTGGCGGCGTACACCATGTCGGGCAGGCCGGGCACCGGGTCGATCAGTTCGACGGTGTGGCCGAGCCGGCGGTAGGTCCGGTAGAGCTCCTCCCACTGGTGCAGGGCGAGCGCGGTGTCGGTGGGCTGGGTGGGGTCCATCCACGGGTTGATCGCGTAGTCGACGGTGTAGTGCGTCGGCCGGCACATCAGGTAGCGCCGCGGCCGGGCGTGGCGCTCCGGGGTCTGCGTGAGCATGGCTCAACCATCCTTGGGTCGAGGGGAGTCCGTCGCAGGGAGTTCGGGGTTCGCGGGGCCGAACACCTTCGTTCCCAAGGCGGCTGCCCCGATGGCACCGTTCGCACACCCGGGCAGACGCCTCCGACGGTCGCACGCCCCCGCGCACCCGGCGCAGGCACCGGCGCACTGGCCCCCTGCGGCGCTGCGCCCGGCCGCGGCCACCACGGACCCTCGCTACCAGCGGTGCGCGCCGAAGTCCACCGGCCGGGGCCGCAGCTTCCGGCACCGCCCGGCCAGCGCGCGCAGCCGGCGGTCCGCCTCGTCGGCGGGCATCCGGCGCCGGTCGCCGTGGCCGGGCAGCAGCCACTCGAAGCGCAGCACGCCGAGGCCGCGCTCCAGCGAGGCGGCGAGTTCCTCGATCGAGTACCAGGTCACCGACTCGGCCACCTCCATGTCCCCGGTGGTGCGGGACCAGTACAGGCTGTCGCCGCTGAAGCAGTACCGCTCGTCCACGACGTAGAGCACGCTGCCCCGGGTGTGGCCGGGGAACGGGTGGGCGACCAGGCCGGGCGAGACCTCCGTCGGCCCGGTGCCGCACAGCACCCGGTCGGCGTCGGGCGCCGCGTCCAGGTCGCCCTCGTGGATCCGGAGCCGGGCACCCAGCCGGTCGGCGTACGCCCGGCCGTGCGCGGCGTGGTCGCGGTGGGTGAGCAGGACGTCGGTGACCGGGCCGAGCGCGGCGTAGCGGGCCGCGAGGGCCTCGCTGTAGCGCGGCGTGTCGACCATCACCCAGCCGGTGGGGCGGCGGCAGAGGTAGGAGTTGGCGCCCGCGGTGTGGCGGGAGTTGTGGCCGAGCAGCAGCAGGTCGTCGGCGAGGGCCAGCGGGAACGGGTCCCCGGCCGGGTCGAGCGGCCCGGTGCCGGGGCGGACGGACCTGGTCGGGCAGGCGTGGGCGGCGGCGAGCAGCTGCCGGCGCTCGTCCGCGTCGCGCGGCTGGCGGATCAGCTCCGAGCGGCCCGCGTGCTCGCGGACCAGACCGGGCGCGAGCTGCCGGGCGACGTCGCAGTTGGTGCACCGGTCGTCGATGAACCAGTTCTCGGGCGGGCCGGAGCGCGGTTCGGTGGTCATGGCTGCCTTCCCCAGCAGGACGGCGGCCGGCGCGGCCGCTCCCTTCGAGCATCCGCCGGACCGGCCGGAAAGCGGAAGGGGGCACGGATCTTGCCCTTTTCCGGGGGTGGCCGTCTGCGGGCGGGAGCCGCCGGTGGGGGCACGTGGCCCATCTCACGTGGCCGCGGGGTCACCTACGGTGGCGTAGGTTACTTGATTGGGTGAACTATCTCTTTCATGCCGCATCTCCAGGAGACCCTCGACCTCGATTCGTACGCCGCCATCGGCGACAGCTTCACCGAGGGTGTGGGCGACCCCGCCGCCGACGGCAGATTCGCCGGGTGGGCCGACCGGCTCGCCGGAATCCTGGCCGACGGACGCCCGCCGGGCGCCTTCCGCTACGCCAACCTCGCGGTGCGCGGCCGGCTGCTGGACCAGATCGCCGCCGAGCAGGTGCCGGAGGTCCGCCGCCTCCAGCCCGACCTGGTCACCTTCTGCGCCGGCGGCAACGACATCCTCCGCCCCGGCAGCGACCCGGACGAGGTCGCCGGGCGCTTCGAGGCCGCCGTCGTGGAACTCGCCGAGAACGCCGGGACGGTGCTGATCTGCACCGGCTTCGACACCAGGGACGTGCCGCTGCTGAAGCACCTGCGCGGCAAGATCGCCACGTACAACGGACACATGCGCGCGGTCGCCGACCGCAACGGCTGCGCGGTGGCCGACCTGTGGTCGCTGCGCGCGGTGCAGGACCGCCGCGCCTGGAGCGAGGACCGCCTGCACCTGTCCGCCGAGGGCCACCAGCGGGTCGCCCTGCTGGCCGCCCGCTCGCTGGGCCTGCGCACCGGGCAGGACCCGGAGGCCCCGTGGCCGGACGCCCGCGTGCTCACCCCCGCCGACCAGCGCCGGGAGAACATCCAGTGGGCCCGCGAGTACCTGCTGCCCTGGGTCGGCCGGCGGCTGCGCGGCGAGTCCTCGGGCGACCACGTCGAGGCCAAGCGGCCGGAGCTGCTCCCGCTCTGACGGTTCGTCAGGATGTCTTGCCGGGCACGGCTCCGGGCGCCGCGTCGGATACGGCGCCGGGCGCCCGGTCGGGCGCTGCGCCGGGTACCGCGGTCCGGGAGGTCCGCAGGAGCCGGTGGAGCACCCCGGCGCACCCCGCGCCGACCAGGTACCAGAGCAGGTCCGGCGGGTTGAAGGTCGAGCCCAGCACCAGCCGGGCCAGGGTGCTGTGCCGCCCCCAGTCGTCCGGCAGGCCGGTGAGCTGGAACAGCTCCACGGCCCAGCTGAGCCCGGCGGCCAGGGCCGCGGCGCGGGCGGGGCGCAGCCGTGGGGCGGCCAGCACGAGCAGCGCGTGGAGCAGGACCGTGTAGAGCGCGTCCCCCGCGTACTTGGCGAGGTCCCCGCCCAGGACCGCCCGTACGCCGAGGCCGGCCGTCACCGTCAGCACGGCGGCGAGGCCGGCCGCCGGGCGGGTACGCCGGTGGGCCCGACGGGCGCTCCCCCCGAGATCGTTCATCCGCCCCACGCTACCCCCGCGCCCCACGCGCGCCGCTCCGGCCCCACTCCACCACCACCCCACCACCGCGCCCCACAAGCGGACCCCCGCCCGCCGGAACCACCGCGCGGCGCCGGACGTCACTCCCCCCGACGAACGTCCGCGCAGGTCGCGGGCGGGGTGAGGACCGGAAGGGACGGGCGGGAACAGTGGCGCACGCGGGTGGGGCCGAGGCGGTCGGGACGCGGCCGACGGCGGCGGAGAGGGAGGAGCGGACCAGGCGCGGGTTCGCGGTGGCCGGGTTCGCCCCGGCGCAGGACGGGCGGGGGCGGGAGCGGGGCAAGGCACTGCGGACCCGGGTGCCCCGGGAGCGGCACGCGGAGTTCGCGCCCGCGCCCGGCCGGCCGACGGCCGTGACCGCGCTGGAGGCCTCCAACGCGGGCCGAATAGCCGGGCTGGTGCCGATCCGGGTCGGCCGGATGGCGGCCGGTCCGTTCGCGTTCCTGCGCGGATCGGCCGGGCTGATGGGCGCCGACCTCGCGGGCACCCCGGTGACCGGTGTGGACGCGCAGCTGTGCGGCGACGCGCACGCCGCCAACTTCGGCCTGTACGGCGACGCGCGCGGCCAGATCGTGCTGGACATCAACGACTTCGACGAGACCGTCCCCGGCCCCTGGGAGTGGGACCTCAAGCGGCTCGCCGCCAGCCTGGTGCTGGCCGCCCGGGAGACCGGAGCGGGTGAGGACACCGCGCGCGAGGCCGCCCAGCACGCGGCCGGTTCCTACCGCCGGACCATGCGCACCCTCGCCAAGCTGCCCACCCTGGACGCCTGGAACGCCATCGCGGACGAGCAGTTGGTCTCGTTCGCCGAGGCGCACGACCTCGCGGACGTGCTGCGCAAGGTCGGCGCGAAGGCGCTCGGCAACACCAGCGCCCGGTTCGCCGCCCGCAGCACCGCCCGTACCGCGGACGGCGGTTGGCGCTTCACGGCCGCTCCCCCGGTGCTCACCGAGGTGACCGACGCGACCGCCCGCGCCGTCGCGCACGCGCTCGGCCCGTACGTCGAGACGCTGCCGGCCGAGGTGCGCACCCTGCTGTCCCGCTACCGGGTGCAGGACGTGGCGTTCCGGGTGGTGGGCACCGGCAGCGTGGGCACCCGCTCGTACGTGGTGCTGCTCACCGACCACCGGGACCAGCCGCTGGTGCTCCAGGTGAAGGAGGCCCGCCCGTCCGCGCTGCTGCCGTACCTGCCGAACGCGCCGCAGCCGGCGCCGGACGGGCACGAGGGCCGCCGGGTGGTGCTCGGCCAGAAGCACATGCAGGTGGTCAGCGACACCCTGCTGGGCTGGACCACGGTCGACGGACTCCCGTACCAGGTGCGCCAGTTCCGCAACCGCAAGGGAAGCGTCGACCCGGCCGCACTGCTTCCGGCCCAGTTGGACGACTACGCGCGGATCACCGGCGCCCTGCTGGCCCGGGCGCACGCCCACACCTCCGACCCCGCCCTGCTGGCCGGGTACTGCGGCAAGAGCGAGGTGCTGGACGAGGCGGTCGCCGCCTTCTCGGTGGCCTACGCGGACCGCACCGAGGCCGACCACGCGGACCTGCTGACGGCGGTGCGCAGCGGGCGGCTGCCGGTCGAACACGGCGTCTGACCGCCGCGCCGTTCCTGGCCCGGCGAGCTCACCGGGCCGGGCTCACCGGGCCAGGAACGGCGCCACCGCGGCGACGAACTCGGCGGGCCGGGCACCGTGCACCAGGTGCCCGGCCTCGACGGTGACCAGGCGGCAGTCCGGGATCAGCCGGGCGAGTTCGGCGATCCGCTCCTGCGGGACGTGGCTGGCCGGGCCTCCGGCGACCACCAGCGTGCGGGCGGTGATCCCGGCCAGCCCCGCCCGCCAGGCCGGGTCGGGGTCGTCGAGCTGGGCCCTGACCGCCCGGACCATCGCCCAGTCGAAGTGCACGTCCGGGTCCCGGTCCTCGGGCAGCGCGGTCGCCGGGCGCGGGTGGAGGGCGGGGATCTCCTCCAGGACCAGCCGGTCGATCCGCTCCGGCACGGCCTGGGCGAGCAGGTAGGCGACGGCGCCGCCCATCGAGTGGCCGGCCAGGTCGACGCGGGCGAGGCCGAGGGCGTCCAGGAAGGCCAGCACGTCGTCCCGCATCGCCTCCAGTGAGTAGCCGGCGGTGCGGGCGCTGTCCCCGTGGCCGCGCAGGTCGAGCGCGTACACGTGGTGGGCGGGGGCAAGGCCCGGCAGCACGGTGTCCCAGTCCGCGGCGCGCTCGCCGAGGGCGTGCAGCAGGACCAGCGGCGGGCCTCCGGGCGGGCCGCTCTCGCGGTAGGCGAGCGTCACTCCGGGCAGGTCCACGGTCCGGTTCCGTCCTTCGGTCATGCCGTCACGGTACGCGCCGACCACCGGTCAGCGGACCGGTGTTCGCCCTCGGCTCATCGCGACCGGTGCGCCCTCGCGCCGCTCGCGCGCGGTGGCGCGGCCCGCGAACACCGAGGCCAGGACGGCGAGTCCGGCGACCGCGGCGCACACCACGCTCGCGGTCAGGAAGGCGGAGCGGTGCCCGCCGCCCCCGGTGGTCTCCCGCAGGTAGACCCCGGACAGCGCCGAGACCGCGACCGCCGCCGCGATCCGCTGGGTCATCTGCAGGATCGCCCCGCTCACCCCGGCCGCCTCGGCCGGCGCGTGGCGCAGCACGTACGCCTGGTTGGTGGAGCCCATCAGGCCGACCGAGGCGCCGCCGAGCAGTTGCAGCAGCGCCAGCAGCCAGGGCAGCACGGCGTCGGGTGCCCAGGCCGCGAGCAGTCCGCTGAGCAGCATGGCGAGGGCGGAGCCGGCCATCCCCGCGGTGACGGTGCGCCGGCCGTACCGCTGGACGACCCGCCAGGCGAGCGCGGAGGCGACGCCCATCGCGACGGCGGAGGGCAGCACGACCAGCGCGGCGCCCACCGGGGAGAGCCCGAGGCCGTCCTGGAGGAACATCGTCAGGACCAGCGAGGCGGCGAGCGAGGAACCGAACTGGGCCATCGCGGTGGCGGTGCCCAGCGCGTACGGCGCGGAGCGGGTGAGCGCGGGGTGGATCAGCGGGTGGCCGCCCGTCCTGGCGAGGCGGCGCTGCCACCGGGCGAGCGCGCCGAGCAGCAGCAGCGCGGCCGCCGCGAAGGCGAGCCAGCCGCTCCAGCCGGGCGGCCGGACGAAGGGCAGCATCAGGGCCAGGGTGAGTGCGCCGACCAGCAGCAGGCCGAGCACGTCGAGGTCGGCGTTCCTGCTGCTGGGGCGGGGCTTCGGCAGGTGGCGGGCCGCCAGGACGACGGTGGCCAGGCCGAAGGGGACGTTGAGCAGGAAGGTCAGCCGCCAGCCGTCCTCGGGACCGGCCAGGGCGAGCACCGCGCCGCCGATCGGCGGGCCGAGGGCGAAGGCGAGGCCGCCGGTGACGGCGTACATGCCGAGGGCGCGGGTCCGCAGCTGCCCGTCGAAGACGTCCTGGATGGTGCCGATCATCTGGGAGTTGACCAGGCCCGCGCCCGCACCCTGGAGCAGCCGGGCGACGATCAGCACCCCGGGCTCGGTGGCGGTCGCGGAGACCAGGCTGACCAGGGTGAACAGGGCGAGGCCGGTGACGAAGAACCACTTGCGGCCCAGGACGTCGCCCAGCCGCCCGCCGGGGATGAGCGCGAGACCGAAGGCGAGCGAGTAGCCGGCGACGATCCACTGGAGGTCGGCCGAGCCGGCGTGCAGGCTCTCGCGCAGGGCGGGGACGGAGGTGTTGAGGACGGACTGGTCGAGCAGCGTGGTGAAGCCGCCCGCGACGCAGACCAGCAGCACCCGGCGCCCGGCGGCGTCGAAGCGCTCCTTGGGCTCCCCGGGTTCCTTCGCTATCGGGCCGGTGGCGGCGCTCACGGTTCGACCACCACCAGCGCGTACCGGGCCGCGTCCGGGCCGAGGCTGCGGAACCTGCTCGTGCCGCCGACGTAGCGCAGGCAGTCGCCGGGGCCGAGCGGCTGGGCCTCGCCGTCCACGGTCAGCTCCAGGCGCCCCTCGAACAGCCAGAGGTGGTGTTCCCGCCCGGGGGTGCAGGCGCGGTCGTACGCGATGTCCGCGCCGGCCGGCAGCAGGCCCTCGATGATCTCCGCCCGCAGCGAGCCGTGCGGCGGCGAGACCGACCGGCGGACGAACCCGCTCTCCTCGTCCCGCCAGATCTGCTGTTCCCCGGCCCGCACCAGCCGGGCCGGGCCCGACTCCACCTCGGCGAGCAGCCGCGACATCGTCCGCCCGTACACGGCGCACAGCCGCCCGAGCAGCGCGGCCGTCGGGCTGACCTCCGCCCGCTCCACCCGGGACAGCGTCGAGCGGCTGACGTCCGCCCGGCGCGCCAGCTCCTCCAAGGTCCACCCGTGTTCCAGCCTCAGCTCGGCGAGCCGCTGCGCCAGCCGTTCGTCGCCGGCCATGTCGATTCCCATATTCGCGATGCTATCCCGGATATGAGATCCACTCCCGGGACTTCGTCGGCCCCACCGCCCGCGGGCGGCCCCGGAGGTGCCTGCGCCGCCGCCGACAGGTGGCCGGTCCGGTGGCCGCCCTGACGTTCCGTCCGGAGCGGAACGGACGGGAACAGGCGGGAGCGGAACAGAGTCGGCAGGTCAGGGCCGACGGCGGGGACGAGGCCCCCCTGGCCTGCCGCCGGAGGGTTCCCCGGTTGACGGGCCCTCGGCCCGAAAGGGCCTGTGATCGTATGATGTGCGGCGAATCGTGGCCGGTCGGCGGCCCGTGAGCAAGGGGGACCAGCGTGTTCGGCATCATCAGACCGTGCAGGCATCGATTGTCCGAGCGCCTCCAGACCTCCTGGATGGCGCACCTGTGCGGGCTCTGCCTCGCGCTGCGGGACGACCACGGGCAGCTCGCCCGGACGGCGACCAACTACGACGGCCTGATCATCTCCGTGCTGGTCGAGGCCCAGGCCGCCCGGGAGGACTCCTCCTGGCGCCGCACCGCCGGGCCGTGCCCGCTGCGCGGCATGCGGACCGCCTCCGTCGCCAAGGGCGAGGGTGCCCGTCTCGCCGCCGCCGTCTCGCTGGCGCTCGCCTCCGTCAAGATCCGCGACCACGTCGAGGACCGGGACGGCGTCTTCGCCCGCCGCCCGGTCGCCGCCGGGGCCAGGGCCGTCACCCGGCGCTGGGACCGGAAGAGCGCGGGCAGCGCCTCGACGATCGGCTTCGACACCGCCGTCCTGCTGGACGCGGCCTCCCGGCAGGGCGAGCTGGAGCGGTCGCTCCGGCCGGGCGGGTCCGTCCTGCTCGTCACCGAGCCCACCGAGACCGCCACCTCGGCCGCCTTCGCCCACACCGCCGTGATAGCCGGACGCCCCGGCAACGCCGCCCCGCTCGCCGAGGCCGGACGGCTCTTCGGCCGGCTCGCCCACCTCCTGGACGCCGCCGAGGACCAGACCGCCGACGCGGCCTCGGGCGCCTGGAACCCGCTGACCGCCACCGGCACCGACCGGGCCGAGGCCGAACGGCTCTGCCGCGACGCCGTCCACGGCATCCGACTCGCGCTGCGCGAGGTCGAACTGAGCGACCGCACGCTGGTCCACGTGCTGCTCGCGCACGAGACCGAGCGCGCGGTCGAGCGGGTCTTCGGCCCGGCCCGGCACACCGCGAGCTGCCGCCACCCCGACGCGGCGGGCACCGCCACGGGCGAGCACCCGCACCAGGCGCCGCCGCAGGAGACGCCGCCCGGCCAGGCGCCGGTCCCGCCGTGGGTGCCGCAAGGACCGGGCTTCACCCCACCCGGCCAGCAGCCGCCGAACCCCCGCAACCTGCTCGCCGGGTGCGCGATGTGGGCGCTGATGGCCTGCACCTGCCAGCTGCTCTGCTGCGACCACAACGACCCGTACAGCCGCGAACCCCGCGAGGGCTTCTGCGTGCGGAACGACTGCGGCGAGTGCGGCAACTGCCCCGACTGCGGCGACTGCTGCAACTGCTGCGACGGGTGCGACTGCTGCGATGGTTGCGACTGCTGCTCGTGCGACTGCGGCTGACCGGTCAGCCCTCCGGCTCCGCGCCCTCCCCGCCTTCGCTCCCGTACCGGGCGGCCGTCACCGGCCCGGGGTGCCCCCGCAGCACCCCGGGCCGGTCCGCGGTCCGGCGCTCCCCGGCCTCGCCCCGCCGCCAGAGCGGCAGCACCGCGACCGGCTGCGCCGCCACCACCGGCGGCACGGCCACCGGGCGCAGCTCGGCGCACTCAGGCATCGCGCCCCGCCGCCTTCCGGTCCACCACCAGCGAGTCCTCCAGTCGCGCCAGCAACTGCCGGAACCGCTCGGCGTCCTGCTCCGTCATCCGTCCCTCGGGCAACGCCCCCGGCCGCTCGGCCGCTCTCTCGTTCACGGGCCCGAGGCTAGCCGGTGGCGATCAATGGGCGATAAACGCGCGTTCGGGTGAAAAGCGCTTGCCCGGTGCGGTCCGGCCCGGAACCATCACGCCTCATGACGCCCCATCGGCACCATCCGACACCCCGGCTCCCCCGCCCGGTGGCCCTGGTGACCGGGGTGGGCCGGACGGCCGGCATCGGCGCCGGGATCGTCGCGCCGACCAGCGACCACACCGTGGGCAACCTCCCGTACGGAGCCGGCAAGGGTGCCCTGGACCGCATCGTGCTCGCCGCCGCCCACGAGTCCGCCCACCTCGGGGTGACCGCCGACGTCGTCGACCCGGGCCCGGCGGACACCGGCTGGATGGACCGGGAAACCAGGGACGAGCTGCGCGGGCGCGCCCCGCTCGGCTGCCTCGGCACCCCGCTCGACGCCGCGCACCTGGTGGACTTCCTCTGCTCACCGCAGGGCCAGTGGGTCACCGGGCAACTGCTGACGAGCAACGGCGGCCTGGCGTAGGGCGTGTCCGGCAGCTCCCGCCGGCCGCCCGGGACTACCGGGCCGGCGTCGTCGCGTCCAGGAGCAGCCGGGCGGCCTCCCTGGCGTCGGCGGCGGCCGTCGGGTCGCCGTGGACGGCGGCGCTGGTGATCGCGCCCTCGGCCAGCAGGGCCAGGTGGACGGCCGTGGCGGGCGGGGCCCCGGCGGCCTCGGTCAGGCCCGCGAGGTAGCTGCCGAACTGCTCCTTGTGGTGCCGGGCTGCGGCCACCACCGCGGGGCTGGAGGCGCCCAGTTCGCCGAGGGAGTTGACGAACGCGCAGCCCCGGAAGCCGGGCTCGGCGAACCACCGGCCGAGCCAGTCGAAGACCGCGAGCAGCTGCTCCCCCGGGGTGCCGCCGGCGCGGGAGACGTACACCGCGAGGCTCGCCCGCCAGCGGCCGTCGCGGCGCAGCAGGTACGCCTCGACGAGTTCCCCCTTGGACGGGAAGTGCTGGTAGAGGCGGCGCATGGTCAGGCCGGAGGCGGCCCGGACGGCGTCCATGCCGACCGCCTGGACGCCCTGCCCGTAGAACAGCTCCTCGGCCGCGTCGAGGATCCGGGTCCGGGGGTCTTCCTGATCCATCTGCCGTGCCCTTTGCGTGAGAACGATGGTTCTCCTATCGTAGCCAGAGCAACGAGAACGGTCGTTCTCACTTGCGGAACACCCATTCCCGAGGGAGTCACCCATGCCCGAGACCGGCACCGAGCAGCGCCCGCCCCTGCCCCCGTTCACCGAGGAGACCGCCCGCCGGAAGGTGCGCGCCGCCGAGGACGCCTGAAACACCCGCGACCCGCGGCGCGTCGCCCTCGCCTACACACCGGACAGCCGCTGGCGCAACCGCTCCGAGTTCCTCACCGGCCGCGAGCGGATCGCCGACTTCCTCACCCGCAAGTGGCAGCGCGAGCAGGACTACCGCCTGATCAAGGAACTCTGGGCGTACGACGGCGACCGCATCGCGGTCCGCTTCGCCTACGAGTGGCACGACGACGCCGGCCACTGGTTCCGCTCCTACGGCAACGAGAACTGGGAGTTCGACCGCAACGGCCTGATGGCCCACCGGCACGCCTCCATCAACGACCTGCCGATCACGGCCGCGGAGCGCCTGTTCCACTGGCCGCTCGGCCGCCGTCCCGACGACCACCCCGGCCTCACCGGACTCGGCCTCTGAACCCGGGCCCCGCGGCCCGGCGCGGCACCGACACACGGCCGGGACACCTTTACCGGACCCTGATCCAACCGATGGACGGATGAGACCCGGTCCACACAGAAGCCTGACGTGCCACGCCTAGCGTGCCGGACATGCCGAAGACACCTGGAACGTCAGCCACCGACCGGACCCTCCCCCGCGGGCTCGCCGCCGTGGGCGCCCTCCTGCTGAGCGCGGCCACGGCGGCGGTGCTGCTGCCGAACACGGCCCTCGCCGCGGAGAGCGAGTCCGTCACCACGCACTCCGGCGCCACGACCGCCGCGGAGCGCGGCCGGATCGACGCCTACTGGACCCCCGACCGGATGAAGCTGGCGGGCGCCCTGGTCCCCGAGATCACACCCGTGCCCGAGGACGACAACACGCCCGACGACCCGCGGCCGCTGCCCGCCGGCACCCCGGACCCCGGGGCCGTGTGGACCCACGGCGGAGCGGTGAGCAGGAGCGTCGGCCGGCTCTTCTTCACCTTCTCCGACGGCTACGACGGCAGTTGCACCGCCACCGTCGTCGCCGCCGCGAACCGCAGCACCGTCGTCACGGCGGCCCACTGCCTGCGCGGCGTCGGAGCCTCCGCCACCGACGACACCTGGAACCACAACCTGTACTTCGTGCCCGGCTACCGCAACGGCACGAAGCCGCTCGGCGGCTTCACCGTCAGGAGCGTGGCCACCTCGTCCCGCTGGGACGCCGGCCCGACCTCGGACGCCGTCGCCGTGGCCGGCTTCGACACCGGGGTCCTCGTCGCGAACTGCTCGGCCGACGGACGAAGGGTCGCGGACGTCACCGGAAGCCAGCGGATCGCGTTCACCCGGCCCGCCGCGGGCGAGTTCGTCCACGCCTTCGGGTATCCGAAGGAGCGGCTCAACGACCCGAGCGGCAAGTACACCGGTTCACGCATGATCCACTGCGCCGGTCCGGCCGGGCCCGGCACCACGGCACCGATCCTGTGGGGCGAGGCCTGCGACATGTCGCACGGGGCGAGCGGCGGCCCCCACTTCACGCACTTCGACACCCGGACCGGCACCGGCACCGTCGTCGGCGTCACCACCACCACCGAGGAACTCGCGGGCGGCCCGGCCGGCACGCTCTACGCCACCCGCCTCGGCGACAGCGCCCGCCGCCTCTACGACTGGGCGCAGAGCCGGCCGGTCTGACCTCCCGCCCACGCCGGCCCCGCCCGGCCGGGGCCCGGTGGGCCAGGGCCGACACGGCCCGGGCCCGGGAGGCCAAGGCTCGGGAGGCCCGGGCCCGGGAGGGCGCTACGCCCCGCCCTCCTGAGCCAGCATCACCTTCCGCAGCAGGTCCGCCAGGGTGCGCCGCTCCCGCTCGGACAGCACCCCGAGCAGCCGGCGCTCCTCCCGGCCGACCACGTCCAGCGCCTCCTGCCAGGCCGCACGCCCGGCCTCGGTGAGCAGGATGTCGACCTTCCTGCGGTCCTCCGTGGACGGCGTGCGCAGCACGAAGCCGCGCCGCTCCAGGGCCTCCAGCCGGCCGGTGACCGAGGCCGGTGCGAGGTTGAGGTCGGCCCGCAGGTCCGAGGGGGCGGCGTGGCCGCCGCGCCCGGCGAGCACGTGCAGGGTGTCGAACTCGTGCTTGTGCAGGCCGAAGTCGGCGACGCCCTGCTCACGGACCCGGCCGAGATGGCGGGTGAGCCGGGACATCCGGGTGACGGAGGCCTCGATGTCCGGGTCGAGGCCGGGCAGCACCGGCTGCCAGCGGTCGACGTGACCGTCCGTCCAGTCGCGGGGCTCCGTCCGATTGCGGGGCTCTGTCCGGTCGCCGGGCTCCGGGCGGTCGCCGCGGGGCGGAGTGCGCTGCTCAGGAGGGTGCTCGGCCATGGGAGAAGTCTACAAACCCTAAAACAACGGCACCGAAATATTCGTTGCCAAAATTTCGTCACCGAAATACAGTGCGGCGCGTGACTCCGCACCCCCTGCGCCAGGGAGGCTTCCGCCTGCTCTTCATCGGCCGGACGGTCTCCACCCTCGGCGACGCCGCCGTCCCGGCCGCCCTCGCCATCGCCGTCACCCGCGCCACCGGCTCCGCCGCCGCGCTCGCCCTGGTCCTGGGCTGCGCGATGGTGCCGAGGCTGCTCCTGCTGCCGGTCGGCGGCGTGGTCGGGGACCGCTTCGACCCCCGGCTGGTCGCCCTCACCACCGACCTGGTCCGGGCCCTGGCCCAGCTCCTGGTCGGCCTGGAACTGCTCGGCGAGCAGCCGGGCCTGGCACACATCGCGGCCGCCTCGGCGGTCGGCGGCATCGCCTCCGCCTTCGCCATGCCCACCGCCTCGCCGCTGGTCGCGACCACCGTCCGAGGCGAGCTGCGGCTGCGGGCCAACGCCCTGCTCGGCACCGCGACCGGCGGCGCCCGCCTCGCCGGCCCGGCACTCGCCGGACTCCTGGTGTACACCGCCGGGCCCGGCTGGGCCTTCGTACTGGACGGCGCCTCGTTCCTGCTGAGCGCCGCCCTGCTCACCCGGCTCCGGATCGACCACGTGCCCGGCGAACCACGCTCACTGCGCCGGGACCTCGCCGAGGGCTGGAGCGAGGTGCGCTCCCGGGACTGGTACTGGACCAGCCTGATCGCCCACGGGGTGTGGAACGGCGCGAGCGCCGTGCAGCTCACCCTCGGCCCGCTGGTCGCCCACACCCGGCTCGGCGGCGACGGCGCCTGGGTGGCGCTGACCCAGGCCGGCGCGGTGGGCCTGCTGGCCGGCTCGCTGATCGCCGCAAGGCTGCGGCCCCGCCGCCCGGTGCTGGCCGGCAACCTCGCCCTCGCGCTGTACGGGCTGCCGCTGCTCGCCCTCGCGCTCCCCGCCCCGGTGCCGCTCGCGGTGGCCGCCCAGACGGTGGCGATGGCCGGGCTGGGCTTCCTCAACCCGGTCTGGGAGACGGTGGTCCAGCAGGACTTCCCGGCCGGGACGCTGGCCAGGGTCACCTCGTACGACTGGCTGCTCTCGCTGGCCGCCGCCCCGCTCGGGTACGCCCTGGCGCCGCTGGCCTCCGACGCCTGGGGCGACCGGGTGCCGCTGCTGGCGGCGGCCGGGCTGGACATCTGCCTGGTGGACACCGGGCTGACCGCCGCCGCGGGCCACGAGCTGCTGCCGCTGCCCGAACTCGCCGAGGCCACCGGGGCGTCGGTGCACGAGGTGGTCCGGCTGGAGTCGGTGGCCGAGACGGTGACGGCCGGTGCCGAGGCCTGGCCGGCGGCCGTCGCCGAGGCGCTGGCGACGGCCGCCGCCGGGGCTGTCGCGGTCAAGTCGGTGCTCGCCTACCGGCACGGCCTGGCGGCCCCCGCCGAACGCCCGGACCGTACGGCCGTGGTGGCCGCGGCCGGTGCCCACCTGCGCGGTGGGAGCGGCCGGCTGACCGACCCGGTGCTGCTGCACCACGTGCTCTGGACGGCCGTGGACGTCTGCGCCGGGCTGGGTCTGCCGCTCCAGCTCCACACCGGCTTCGGCGACCCCGACCTCACGCTGCACCGGGCCGATCCGTCGCTGTTGACGGACTTCGTGCGCGCCGCCGAGCCCAGCGGCGTCCCGCTGGTGCTGCTGCACGGCTACCCGTACCACCGGCAGGCCGCCTGGCTGGCCCAGGCCTTCCCGACGGTGTACACCGACCTCGGGCTGACGGCCTCGTACACCGGTCCGCGAGTGGCGGCGGTGCTGGGCGAGATGCTGGAGCTGGCCCCGTTCGGGAAATTGCTGTTCTCCACCGACGCCTACGGCTTGCCCGAACTGTATTTGGTGGGCACCTGTCAGTTCCGACACGGACTGCGTGCGGTGCTGGCGGGCTGGCAGGCCGACGGCGCCTGCGCCGCGGCCGACGCCGAGCGGGTGGCGCGGCAGATCGCGGCGGGCAACGCGCTTCGGTTGTACGCGTTGTAGCGCTGCGATCCGGGCTGCTCCCCCACTGCTCCCTCGCCGGCTCCTCGCTGGTCACCGTGGTGTGGAGCACGCTGCGGACCATGCCGCGAAGCGCGCCGTGAACCACGGTGTGAACCCCGGTGTGACGGGCGGGGCCGCACGTCGGCGAACCATCACTTTTTAACACTCTGGAACTCTGTTGCCCTTGTTGAACTCCGAGGGCCCGTAACCCCTGTTCTTGGTTCAGATGTGACGATTAGATGACTACCCCTTGCGCTTTTCAGTAAATCTTCATTAGCGTCCCGGTCATTCCCAGTGCACCTGCCAACCGCAGCTGCCGCCTGACGACTCGGGAGGCCAACCCCCATGAGAGTTCCCCGGATCAGCCGCACCCGGTATGCGGCGGTGGGCCTCGTGCTCGCCACCGCCGGCGCCCTGGCGCTGCCGGCCGGCACCGCCGTCGCGGCCCCCGTGGCCGACTCGACGACCGGTCCGCTGCTCAGCTACGTCGTCAACACCAAGGCCAACCACGGGCAGGTGCAGAAGGTCGAGAAGGCCGTCGCCGGCCTCGGCGGCACGGTGGTCCAGTCGTACGAGCAGATCGGCGTCGTGATCGCCCGCTCGAACGACACCAAGTTCGCCGAGAAGCTGCGCCTGGCCAAGGGCGTCGACTCGGTCGGCGCCAGCCGCACCAAGGGCATCCTCGCGGCCGACCAGGGCAAGGCCGAGGTCGCCGCCGAGCCGGCCGCCGCGCCCGCCGCGGGCCAGGAGCCGTACGACGCCTACCAGTGGGACATGCGTCAGATCGGTGCGGACAAGGCGCACAAGATCTCGACCGGCAGCCGCAACGTCACCGTCGGCGTGCTGGACTCCGGCATCGACGCCACCCACGAGGACCTCGCCGCCAACGTGGACGCCGCGCAGTCGGTCTCCTGCATCGACGGCAAGACGAACACCGACTGGAAGGCCTGGCAGCCGACCAACAGCGACCACGGCACCCACGTGGCCGGCACCATCGCCGCCGCCAAGAACGGCAAGGGCATCGTCGGCGTCGCGCCGAACGTGAAGCTGGCCGCCGTCAAGGTCGTCGACGACGGCGGGTTCATCTACCCGGAGAGCGCGGTCTGCGGCTTCGTCTGGGCCGGCGAGCACGGCTTCAAGGTGACGAACAACAGCTACTTCGTCGACCCGTGGATGTTCAACTGCAAGACGGACAAGGACCAGGCCGCGATCTCGGACGCCGTCCGCAAGGCCGTCGCCTTCTCGCAGCGCAAGGGCGTCCTCAACGTCGCCGCCGCGGGCAACGAGAACATCGACCTGGCGCACAAGACCGTCGACGTGGCGAGCCCGGACGACACCACCCCCGGCACCCGCCCGATCACCAACGACTGCCTGTCGCTGCCGACCGAGCTGCCCGGCGTCGTCGCCGTCTCCTCGGTGGGCTCCGAGGGCGTCAAGGCGTACTACTCCAGCTACGGCAAGGGCGTCGTGTCCGTCACCGCGCCCGGTGGCGACCGCCGCTACCAGCTGCCGAACACCCCGGACAAGGACGGCCGCATCCTGTCCACCCTCCCCGGTGGCAAGTACGGCTACATGCAGGGCACCTCGATGGCCACCCCGCACGCCGTCGGCGTGGTCGCGCTGCTCGCCAGCACCTTCCCGTGGGCCAGCCCGGACGAGCTGACCGAGATGCTGACCACCCACGCCGAGTCCGTCCCGTGCCCGAGCGGCGAGTTCAACCCGGGCGGCACCGGTGCCTACAAGGCCACCTGCGAGGGCGGCGTGAACGACAACGGCTTCTACGGCGCCGGCCTGATCAACGCCGAGAAGGCGGTCCAGTGGTGGCGCTGACGCGCTGACCGCGGACACATCCGAACAAGCAGGGCCGGGGAGCGGGACCACGAGGTCCCGCTCCCCGGCCGCGTTCGCCCACCGGAGCCCATCGGAGCCCACCGGAGCCCACCGGCGTACGGACACACCGGGATGCCGACGTGCCGGAGCACCGCCGTCCGGGAGGCCCCGGCCGACCCGCCCGCTCAGCCCTCGTCGACGTGGTGCTCCCAGACCGTCTCCACCGACGGCTTGCCGTGCAGGTCAGGCACCTCCCGCAGCCAGGCGGGCCGCCCGGCCCGGGTCCTGGCCGCCTGGCGCCGCTCCGCCTCGCGCAGCTGCTCGGGCGTGGCGAAGCCCTCCGGCAGCCACTGTCCGGAGAGCACCACCCGGGCGGCCAGGTGGGCGACGTAGGCGTGCCGGACGGCGTCCGCCGAGTCGAAGCCCGGCTCGTCGGCCAGCCACTCGTCCGGGACCAGCGCCAGCACCTCCTCCAGCAGCGGCACGGTGACCAGCGGCCCGAGTTCCTCGTCGGCCAGCCGGACGTCAGGGGCCGAGCCGCCGAGCGCGTGCGCGCTGAGGTCGTACCGCTTGCCGACCGCCGCCCCGGCCCCCGCCCAGCGGTGGTGGAAGATCAGCGCTGCGCCGTTGTCGATCAGCCAGAGCCGCCCGTGCCAGACCACCAGGTTGGGGTTGTGCACGGTGCGGTCGACGTTGCCGGTCAGGGCGTCCAGCCAGACCACCCGGCCGGCCTCGGCCGGGCCGACCGCGATCATCCCCGGTCGGAAGTCGCGGGCCCCGGGCAGCAGGTCCATCCCGAGGTTGAGGCCGGCGCTGGCCTTGAGCATGTCCTGGATCTCGGCGTCCGGCTCGTCCGCGGCGACGGCCGGGTCGAAGTCCACCAGCCGCAGCTCCGGCACCCGCAGCCCCAGCCGCCGGGCCAGCTCGCCCACGATCACCTCGGCGATCAGCGCCTTGCGGCCCTGTGCGGCCCCGGTGAACTTGACCACGTACGTGCCCAGGTCGTCGGTCTCCACCACACCGGGGACGGAGCCGCCGGCCCGCAGCGGGTCGACGTAGCGCACAGCAGTCACCAGATCGAGCACACCGGCCACCCTATCCCGCCGCGTCGCGGGCGCGACCCTGTGATTGGCTTGCCGGACAGACGTACCCACCACACGAGGAGAGCAAGGTCATGGGACAGGTGCAGGCCACCACCGAGCGGGTCTACGACGCCGCGCCCGAGCGGGTGTACGAGGCGCTGGCCGACTACCAGGTGACCCGCCCGAAGCTGCTGCCCGCGCAGTACAGCGAGTACGAGGTGCGGGTCGGCGGCACCGGCGCAGGCACCCAGGTGCACTGGAAGCTCCAGGCCACCGAGAAGCGGGTGCGCGACTGCCTCTTCACCGTCTCGGCGCCCCAGCCCGACCGCCTGGTGGAGAAGGACGCCAACTCCAGCATGGTGATCACCTGGACCGTCGCCGCCGTCGGCGAGGGCCGCGCCAAGGTCACCGTGACCGCCACCTGGCAGGGCGCGACCGGCATCGGCGGCTTCTTCGAGCGCACCTTCGCCCCGAAGGGCCTCAACCGGATCCACGACGAGGTGCTGGCCAACCTCGCCGACGAAGTCCGCTGAGGCCCGCCGGAGCCGCTGAGGCCCGTTGAGGCCCGTTGAGGCCCGTGCGGTCCGTTGAGGACTGCTGAGGCCCGCTGAGTTCCACCGAGGTCCGCCGGGTCCACCGGCTTCCGGCGGAACCCGTCGGGCCACGGAATCGCCGGCCGCGCGATTCACGCGGGTAAATCCGTCAGGGCGATCGAATCGCTCGATGATTCGGGCAGCTCGGCCACCCGTACGAGCCGAAAGCCGTACGGGTGGCCGAACCGCCACCTGCGGGTGACGGGGGCCGCCCGGCACGGGGGAGCCACCCTAGGCTCGCCGCCGTGCATATGACGATCCTTCACATTTCGCAACCGGTGGACGGCGGGGTCGCCCGCGTCGTCGCCGATCTGGTCCGGGGTCAACGGGAGGCCGGCCACCGGGTGCTGGTCGCCTGCCCGCGCGGCGGGCGGCTGGCCGAGGAGGCCGCCGCGGTGGGCGCGCTGGTCCAGGACTGGCCCGCCCGGCGCTCCCCGGGCCCCGGCACGGCCAC
>NZ_MSJQ01000317.1 GCF_014596515.1 Streptomyces sp. CBMA156 | reverse complement strand
GGCGGGCTTGGCGACGGCGGCCGGGCTGCCCCCGGCGGCGGTCGCGGCCGGTTCCTCGGCGGTGGCGGTGGCGGTGGCCGGTACGGCACCGGCCTGGGAGGTACCAGGGTCGGCCGGCCCGCACGCGGCGGCGGCCCCGACGAGGACGAGGGTGAGGGTGAGGGCGGCGGGGCCGACGGCCCTGCCTATGGAACTCTTGAGCACGCGGCGTCATGTTACTGACGGGGAATAAGTTTGTCGAAGACAGGCCAAAGATCGGGCAGGGATGGTCCGACCGCAGGTCAGCCCCCAGGTCGGCCCAGGCGCGCCGCCGGCAACGGTGCTCCCTCCAGCACGCCGGCCCCGCCGCCGGACAGCTCCGCGAGGTACCGCGACCGCGCCATCGGCTCGGCGCCCAGGCTCCGTACGTGCGGACCGTCCCACTGGGCGTCGAGCAGCCGCCCGCCCGCCGCGGCGAACCGCGCCCCGAGGTCGGCGACGGCGACCCGGGCGGCATCCGGGCGGCGATGGAACATCGAGTCCAGGCTCAGCACCGGCCCGACCGCGACCCCGAACACCCCGCCGACCAGCTCCTCCCCCTCCCACACCTCCCCGCTGTGCGCCGCCCCCAGCTCGTGCAGCCGCAGCATCGCCGCCGCCAACTCCTCGGTGAGCCATACCGGTTGGCGCCCCTCAGCGCAGGCCTCCAGCACCTGCCCGAAGGCCCGGTCGGCGCTCGTCCACCACGAGGACCGGTTGCGCAGCCGCCGCGCCAGCCGGCTCCCGAGCCGTACGGCGCCGGGGGCGATCACCGGCCGCGGGTCGGGCGACCACCAGGCCAGCGCGTACGGGTCGGCCCCGCCCGGCAGCAGTGCCACCTCGCCCGCCTCGACGGCCTCGCCGTACACCACCTCGTTGTACGCGCTCGCGTAGACGTCCGCCGCCGGCAGTGGGAACAGCCCGTGCCGGTACGCCGCCAGCAGTTCCCCAGCATCGGGCGCCCCGCCCGAACCGCCGGAACCACCTGAACCGCCGGAACCGGGTGAACCGAGCGACCCGCCGAAGGCCACCGGCCCTTCCCCCGGCCCGCGTCGCAGGTCCAACGCGTCCAGGGCGGCGCCGAAGGAGCTCACGACGCCGCCCGCAGGAAGCCCTCGCGCTCCAGCCCGGCCAGGTAGTGGTCGATCAACCCCGCGTCCACCGGCGGAAGTTCGATCCCGCTCCCGGCCAGCGCCGCGTCCGCGTTCGTCCGCTCGAACAGCGGGAACGTCGGCCGGAAGTACATCTCGCTGATCGACAGTTCCGATCCCGGGGCGCGGTCCACGAACAGTGGGACGAACGGTGCGATCGGGTGCGTCGGGTTCCCCGCGGCGAACCGGATCATCCGCTGCACCCAGTCCCCGTACGGCAGTCGGGCGATCCGGTGCCCGCGTGCCCGCAGCCGCCCGGCGAGATCGGCGAGGACGCCGGGCCGCGGGGAGGTGAGATGGTAGGCCTCGCCGGCGGCGGGTGCGTGGGCGGCGATGTGGGCGATGGCCCGGGCGAAGCGGTCGGCCGGGACGAAGTCCAGCAGCAGCTGCACGTCCGGGCTGGTCCCGCTGTCGGCCAGGTAGGCGATCAGCGCGCACAGTTCGGTGCCGGTGTTCATCACCCCGTCCGCCAGGTCCCCGGTGACGTCGTTGGTGCGCAGCACGGTGACCGGCAGCCCGGCGGCCGCCGCGTTGTGCAGCAGCTGCTCGGCGACCCACTTGCTCTCGACGTAGCCGACGCCGAGCCGTTCGGGGTGGGCGAGCGGGGTCCGTTCGGTGACCTTCGGGACGCCGGCCGCGCCGAAGCCGGCCAGCACCGCGAGGGTGGAGAGGTAGTGCACGGGGATGCCCCGGCTGTGCCCGGCGAGCCGGACGACCTCCCGGGTGCCGCCGACGTTGGCCTCCCGCAACTGATGGTACGGGTAGAGGAAGTTGACCTGTCCGCCGAGGTGGTGGATGGCGTCCAGGTGTTCGGCCATCCAGTGGAACCGGCGGTCCGTCAGCCCCAGTCGCGGCCGGGTGAGGTCGCCGGCCAGCGGCACCACCCGCGGGTCGGCGAGGTCGTGCCGCAGGAAGCGCTGCTGCGCGGCCCGCAGCCGTTCCAGCGCGTGCTCCTCGTCGGGCGCGCGGACCAGGCAGTGGATGCGCGCCCCGGTGGTGGCGAGCAGTGTGTGCAACAGGTGGGCGCCGCAGAAGCCGGTGGCGCCGGTGAGCAGGATCTCGGCGGGGTCGGCGCGGGAGGGCGCCGGGCTCCAGGACTGCCGGATGCCCTCGGCGAGCCGGGCCTCCGCGAACCAGTCGACGGCGGCCTCGGGCCGTCCGAGGCCGGCGGGGGCCTGTGCCCGCGACTCCGTACCCGTCTCCGCACTCGACTCGGCACCCGCCTCCGCGCGCGCCTCCTGCAACGCCCCCGCGAAGGCCCGCAGTACGGGTGCGCGCAGCAGCGCCCGGGTGAGCGTCCGCACCTGCCCGACGTCGATGCCGAACATGATCCGGGCCCGGGCCAGCATCTCCATCGCGAGCAGCGAGGTACCGCCGAGCGCGAAGAAGTCGCCGTCCGGGCCGACGTGTTCGACCCCGAGCAGCTCCGCCCACAGCCGCCCGACGGCCTCCTCCACCGCCCCCGCTCCGGACGCCCCGGGTGTCGGGGAGGCCGGTGCCGAGGAAGCGGGCGCCGGGGAAGCGGGTGCCGCCGGACGCACCGGGGCGTGCGGCAGCCGCCGCCGGTCGATCTTCCCGGCGGCCGTGAGCGGCATCGCCTCCAGCGGCACGAACCGCGCCGGCACCAGGTACTCCGGCAGCCGCTCGGCCAGGAAGGCCCGGAGCCCCGCCGCACCGCCGGCCGCCCCGGCGGCGGGCGTGTAGTACGCGGTGAGCGTCCGGGTGCCGTCCGCCGCCTGCCCGTCGGCCGCGACCCTGGCCTGCCGGACGTCCGGGTGGGCGGCCAGGACGGCCTCGATCTCGGCCGGGTCCACCCGGTGCCCGCGCACCTTCACCTGGTCGTCGAAGCGTCCCAGGATCTCCAACTGCCCGTCCGCCCGCCAGCGTCCGGCGTCACCGGTGCGGTACATCCGCTCACCGGGCAGCGGCGCGTACGGGTCGGGCAGGAAGGACTCGGCGGTCAGCCCGGCCTGCCGCCAGTAGCCGCGGGCCAGGCCGGGACCGCCGAGGTGGATCTGCCCCTTCTCCCCGGGCCGGACGGGGCGCAGCCGCGAGTCCAGCACGTGCACCCGCACGCCGGGCAGCGGCCGTCCGATCGGCACCGGCGCGGCGGAGGCGCCGGGGCCCCCGCCCAGCAGCTCCGCCGTGACCACGCAGAGCGTCGAGGTGACGGCCGCCTCGGTGACCCCGTACGCGTTGAGCAGCCGTGCGCCGGGCAGCCGTTCCAGGCAGCGCAGGCAGTCGTCGGCGTGCACCGCGTCCCCGCCGACCACGACCAGCCGCAGGCCCTGCGGCCCGGGGCCGCCGGGCGGGAGCAGGTCGAGCAGGTGGTGCCAGTAGGCGGGGGTGAAGTCGGCGACGGCCAGGCCGAGCCCGGGCAGCCGGCCGGCCAGCTCGGTGGGCGCCCAGGTGCCGCCCGCGCTCCCGCCGCCGCCCAGGACGACCGTCGCGCCCGCGAGCAAGGCGCCGAGCACCTGCTCCAGCGCGGTGTCGGAGCCCAGCGCGGCCAGGTTCAGGACGTGTTCGCCGGGGCGCAGCCGGTAGGCGTGGACGATCCGGTCGAGGGTGAACAGCAGTGCGCGGTGGGTGACCGGCACGCCCTTGGGGCGGCCGGTCGTGCCGGAGGTGTAGATCAGGTAGGCGAGGTCGTCGGGGAGGGCGCCGTCCTGTCCGAGCACGTCCGCGCCGAGAGGCTCCGGCTCGTCCGCGCCGAGAAGCCCCGGCACGTTCGCACCGACAGGCCCCTGCGCGTCCGCGCCGGAGGACCCGGGCGCGGAGACCCGCACCACTCCCGGGAGTTCGTCACCGTCCGCGCCCCCGGTGGGACCCTCCGCGACCGACACCCGCGCCCCGCAGTCCTCGACCAGCCGGGCCAGCCGCCGCCGTGGGTGCGCCGGGTCCAGCGGCAGGAAGGCCCCGCCGGCCTTGAGCACGGCCAGCCAGGCGGTCACCAGCCCCGCCCCGCGCTCCAGGCAGACCGGCACCACCTGTTCGGGGCCGACCCCGTACGCCCGCAGCGCGGCGGCCAACCGGTCGCTGCGCAGGTCGAGTTCGCGGTAGCTCAGGGTGGCGTCCTCGGCGAGGACGGCGACCGCCTCCGGGTCGTGCGCCGCCCGCGCGCGGAACAGTCCGTGCACCGTGTCCGCGAATCCGGCCGCCTCCCGCCGGACGGGGGTGCCGCCGGCGAAGCCCAGCCCGGCCGGGCGCCACGCGCGTTCCACCCACTCCCGGCAGTCGGCCGGGCCGGCCGGCCCGTGGACCTGCTGCCAGCCGGCCGGAACGGTCAGGCCGCCGGGCCAGATCGCATACTGACCGTGGCCGTTGCGGACCACGGCGTGACGCCCGGAGTTCACATCCGTCCGTACGCCCTGTGCGCTGTCTGCTGCGTCGTCCACCGGCTTGACCTCGTGCTGTGACGGCAGAATGCTGGGGAGTGCGACATTTCCGACTATACGCACTCCTGCCTTGTCGAGGACGTCCGGTCGCACCCCCCACCGGACGCCTCGCTGCTGCGCGAAAGCGCCCATCCGCCCCACCGGGCCGGCTCCGTACCCCCCGGCCCGGCCCGCCCTCGCCCGAACTCCCCCGCCCGACCGGTGGGGTGATGTCGCGGAGGAGGTAGCTTCGTTGACTCGCCGGCGACACCGCCTGATGGTCCTTTACCTGCTCTGGATGGTGCTGTTCACCGGCATCTACTACGCGAATCCGGGCCAGCGGATCATCTGGTGGACGGGCATCGGCCTGGGCGGCGTCGTCGCCATCGTGGCCGGCGTCCGGCTCAACCGCCCCGCCCACGCGCGGTTCTGGTACGTGCTGGCGCTCGCCAACCTCAGCTTCACCGTGGGTGAGGTGGTACAGGCCGTCCAGCTGGACATCCTGCACCTGCCCAACCCCTTCCCCTCCGTCGCGGACGGCTTCTACCTCGCCGAGTACGTGCTGTACGCGGTCGGCGTGCTGGGCTTCATCCGCTGGCGCACGGCCCGTCAGGACCTCGCCGGGCTGCTCGACGCCCTCATCCCCACCATCGGGATCGCCCTGCTCGCCTGGATCTACCTGATCCTCCCGTACGCCAGGAACCCGGACCTCGACTGGTTCCAGAAGGCCGTCTCGATCGCCTACCCGCTGGGCGACGTGGTCGTGCTCGCCCTGCTGCTGCGCCTGCTGACCCCGCGCGGCGGCAACTCCCGCTCGCTGCAACTGCTCGCCGTCGGCTCACTCGGCATCCTGGTCTCCGACGTGCTGTACGGGCTGATCCAGCTGCACGGCACCTGGCACATCGGCACGCCGGTCGAACTCGGCTGGGCCGCCTTCTACACCGCCTGGGGCGCGGCCGCGCTGCACCCTTCGATGGTCGAGCTGACCCGGCCGGTGCCCACCCAGCAGCCGGACCTGGGCACCGCCCGGCTGGTGCTGCTCACCCTCGCCTCGCTCATCGCGCCCGCCATCCTGATCATCGAGGCACTGGCCGGCAACACCAGCAACGCGGGCGTGATCGGCGCCTTCTCCGCGCTGCTGTACCTGCTGGTGCTGGCCCGGCTGGCGGTGGTCGTCTCCGCCCGCAGGCAGGCCGTGGCGCGCGAACGGGCGCTGCGCGAGGCGGGCGCCCGGCTGACCGCGGCCGTCACGGTGGAGGAGGTCGCGAACGCCGTCCAGTCCGCCGCCTCCACCCTGATGCCGGCCGAGCCCGGGCACGTCGCCCTGCTCACGGTGGCCGGGGACGGCGTGCTGCACGTCCGGCACGCCGGGCGCGGCGCCGCGCCGCACGCTGCCGGGGACGCCGCGCGCTCCGACGAGGTGCTGGCCCTCGCCGCCGCCAGAAGGACGCTGCTGCTGCCCGTCGCGTCCCTCGGCCTGAGCCCCGGGCGCGACGCCCTGGACCCCGGGCGCGACCTGCCGAGCCCCGGCCGCGACCGCCCGGGCCCCGAGGGCGAGCGGCGCACCCGCCTCGGCGGCATGCCGTACGCCCTGGTCTGCCCGCTGACCCTCGCCGAGCGCCCCTCCGGCGACCCGCTGATCGGCGCGCTGATCGTCACCGGCACCGAGCAGGAGCTGATCAGCCTCTGGGGCTCGCTGGAGATCCTCGCCGCGCAGGCGGCCCTCGCCGTCGAGCGGGTGGTGCTGAGCCAGGAGGTCGCCCGCCGCAACAGCGAGCTGTACTTCCGCACCCTGGTGCAGAACTCCAGCGACGTCATCCTGATCCTCGACGCCGACGACGGCGTGCGCTACGCCTCCCCCTCCGCCGAGACGGTGCTCGGCCACCCCGGCCTGGCGGGCACCCTGCTGACCGACCTCGTCCCGCCCGAGGACAGCCGGGAGGTCGGCAAGGCGCTGGCCCGGATGCGCGGGGCCGCCGACCAGCCCAGGAGCGAGCAGCCCCGCGAGCACTGGCGGCTGCTGCGCCAGGACCACACCCCGATCGAGGCCGAGGTCCGCTTCAACGACCTGCGCGCGGACCCGACCGTCGGCGCCCTGGTGCTCACCCTGCGCGACGTGACCGAGCAGCGGCAGATGGAGCGCGAGCTGACCCACCGGGCCTTCCACGACTCGCTGACCGGCCTGGCCAACCGGGTGCTGTTCCAGGACCGGGTCGGGCACGCGCTCTCCCGGGGCGAGCGCAGCGGGGCCGTCACCGGGGTGCTCTTCATCGACCTGGACGACTTCAAGGTGGTCAACGACACCCAGGGCCACGCGGTCGGCGACGAACTGCTGGTCGCCGTCTCGCTGCGGATCTCCACCGCGCTGCGCGCCTCGGACACCGCCGCCAGGCTCGGCGGCGACGAGTTCGCCGTCCTGGTGGAGGACGCGCGGCGGCCCTCCGACGTGGACACCATCGCGGCCGGCGTGCTGGCGGTGTTCGCCGAACCGTTCCGGCTCAAGGCGGGCGCGGTGCGGGTGACCGCCAGCATCGGCGTGGCGACCACCGAGGACAGCGTGGACGCGGCCGAGCTGCTCACCCACGCCGACCTCGCGCTCTACTCCGCCAAGGCGGCCGGCCGCCGCCAGTGGTGCCACTACCGGCCGGCTCTCCAGACCGGGATGGTGGAGCGGCACGAGCTGAACGAGCACCTGGACTCGGCGATCGCGGAATCGGCCTTCCAGCTGTACTACCAGCCGATCGTCGACCTCCGCTCGGGCGACCTGGTCGCCTTCGAGGCGCTGGTCCGCTGGCCGCACGACCGGCGCGGCATGGTGCTGCCCGACGAGTTCATCGCCCTCGCCGAGGAGAGCGGCCAGATCGTCCCGCTCGGCGCCTGGGTGCTGGAGCGCGCCGCCCAGGAGGTCGCCGCCTGGCACGCCGCGAGCTCGGCGCTCCGCACCGCCGCCGGCCGGCCGCCGCTGCGGGTGAACGTCAACGTCTCGGCCCGCCAGTTCCGCGACGCGGGCTTCGTGGAGGTGGTCCGCCGGGCACTGGCCACCTCCGGCATCGACCCGCACACCCTCGTCCTGGAGCTCACCGAGTCCGTGCTGATGCGCCGCGACGACCGCATCCACGCCGACATGGCCACCCTGTCCGGCCTCGGCGTCGGCATCGCCATCGACGACTTCGGCACCGGCTACTCGTCGCTGTCCTACCTGCGCGAGTTCCCGATCTCACTGCTCAAGATCGACAAGTCCTTCATCGACGGCCTCGGCCACTCGCCCCAGCAGTACGCCCTGGTCGAGGGCATCACCCGGATCGCCGACACCCTCGGCGTCCAGGTCATCGCGGAGGGCATCGAGCACCCGGAGCAGCGGGACCTGCTCGCCGCGATGGGCTGCCCGCTCGGCCAGGGCTACCTCTTCGCCCACCCCATGGACTCGGCGCAGGCGCGCGCCCTGGTCCGCAAGACGGCCTACGAACCCGCCTGAGGGCGGGGCTACTCCTTGCGGAGGGCCCGTGACAGGACGGTGAGCAGCGGGAGCGTGGGCGTCGCGAGGCCCGCCTCGACGGCGCGCACGTCGGCCTCGGGGAGGCCCGAGCGGGCGGCGAGGTCGGGGAGGGCGAGGCCGAGGGCGGTGCGGCGGGCACGGACGGCACGTGCCAGAGCGGCGGCCGGATCGCCGTCGGGGTGGGCGGGGAAGTCCTCGATCAGGGGTCGCGCCAGATCCACCGGATCCTCCTCCTCGGCCTGCGGGGCGCACAGTCTGGCATGCCGCCGAGCGGGCGGCCCCCAAGCGGAGGTCAAGGTTCCTTGACCTCCGCTTGGGGCGCCCACCGGGGTTTCCGGACGCTCAGGAGTCCGTGCGGAGCAGGTCGAGCAGCCCAGGGAAGCGCCGGTCGAGCTCCTCGCGGCGCAGCGTGGCCGCGCGACTGTTGCCCCGGTCGACCTGGCGGATCAGTCCGGCCTCCCGCATCACCCGGAAGTGGTGGGTGAGCGTGGACTTGGAGACCGGGAGGTCGAAGGAGGCGCAGGTGCGCGCCGTTCCCTCGGCCTCCCGCAGCAGGGCGGAGATCACCCCGTAGCGCAGCGGATCGGCGAGCGCGTTGAGCACGGTCCGCAGGTCCATCTCCTCGGTCGAGGGGTGGCCTTCCGGGTCGGGCATCGGATCCTCCATCCTCAGGCGTCCTCAGGTATGGGTTGCATCGTACCTCGGTCGCATGCCACCGTGAGGTTCGATCAAATCCTTACCTGGCCGTCGGGACCGACGGCCGGTCCGAGCCTGGAGTCACGCCCCTTGCGTACGCAGAGCCTGCCCTCCGCCGTACCCGCGACCCGCCCCGCACCACAGCCACAGCCACAGCCACAGCCACAGCACGGGAGCACCCTGACGCTGGTGGCCGTCCTCCTCGCGGTGTTCGTCGTCCCGATGTCCATCTCCGGCACCGCGGTCGCCCTCCCCCGGATCGGCGCCGGCACCCACGCCGGCCTGGCCCCGCTCCAGTGGGTGGTCAACGCCTTCAACGTGGCCTTCGCCTGCTTCACCCTGGTCTGGGGCTCCGTCGCCGACGTCGTCGGCCGGGTCAGGGCCTTCGCGGCCGGCGTCGCCCTCTACGCCCTCGGCTCGCTGGCCGGCGCCGTGGCCCCCGGCGTGCTCTGGCTGGACGCCGCCCGCGCCCTCACCGGCATCGGCGGCGCCGCGATCTTCTCCTGCGGTGCCGCGATCCTCTCCACCGTCTTCGACGGGCCGGCCCGCGCCAGGGCCTTCGCGCTGTTCGGCACCGTCGCCGGCGTCGGCGTCGCCGTCGGCCCGACCCTGTCCGGTGTGCTGGTGCAGGGGCTCGGCTGGCGCTGGGTGTTCGCGGCGCACGCCGTCGCCGTCGCGCTCGTCCTGCCCGCGCTGCCCACGATCTCCCGCACCGTGCCGGCGCTGCCCGCCCCGCCCGCGGGGACGGCCAGGACCGGCCGCGGGCGGATCGACGTCCCCGGCAGCGCGCTGTTCGTGCTCGCCATGGTGCTGCTCACCACCGCCATCGTCCAGGGCTCCCAGTGGGGTTGGGGCAGCGCGGGAGTGCTCGGCCTGTTCCTCGGCGCGGCGCTCGTGCTGGCCGTCTTCGCCGTCGTCGAGCGCCGCACCGCCCACCCGATGCTGGACCTCGGCATGCTGCGCGACCGCCGCTTCGTCGGCCTCTGCCTGGTGCCGGTGGCCGCCTCCTTCGGCTTCGTCACCGTGCTCACCTACCTGCCGAGCTACCTGACCGCCGTCACCGGCCGCGGCACCGGCGCCGCCGGGCTGCTGATGCTGCTGCTCACCGCGCCGGTGCTGGCGCTCCCGATGCTCGCCGCCCGGCTGGTCACCCGCGGCGTGCCCGCGCTCACCCTGATCCGCCTCAGCCTGGTCTGCCTGGTGGCCGGCGATCTCGCCCTCACCCTGCTCTCCCCCTCCGCCACCGTCCTGCTGCTCGCCGCCCCGATGCTGGTCACCGGCGCCGGGATGGGCCTGTCGGCCGGCCTGGTCGACGGGCAGGCCCTGGCACTGGCCGACCCGGCCAAGGCGGGCATGGCGGCGGGCTTCCTCAACACCCTGCGCCTGGGCAGCGAGGCCGTCGCCGTGGCGGTGTACGGCTCCGCGCTGGCCACCGTGCTCGGCGGCCGGATCGCCGACGGCATCGGCGCGCACCCGGGCGCCGCCGGCGGGGCCGATCGGACCGCCGAGGTCACCGATGTCGCCGCGGTCACCGACCGGGCGGCCGGCGGGGACTTCGCGGGCGCCGCCGAACTGTCCGGCGCCACCGACCGGCACGCCTTCACGGACTTCCTCGCGCACGCCTACGACTCGGCCTTCCACTCCGTGCTGTGGGGCCTCGCGGTGGTCGGCGCGGTGCTGTCCGTCGCCATCGCATTCCTGCTGCGCGACGGCGGGCGGCCCCGGCAGACCGGGGCCTGAGCGGCCGGCGGACGGCCCGCCGCAGAGCCGCTGCGGCGGGCCGTCCTGCCTCCCGGGGATCAGCCGAGCGGCAGCTCCACGACAGCCTCACTGCCGGTCTGCGAGCTGACGGTGGTGGTGCTGATGACGGTGGTCGTGTTCGCGTGCGAGTACAGCGGGTCGCGGCTGTTGACGACCAGCGCCAGCCGGTGCCCGGCGGGCAGGTCGTAGGCGGTGGCCTGGAGCTGCCAGCTGACGGCGGTGTTGACGTTCGGGGTCAGGCCGGTGGCGGTGTAGGGCTCGTGGGTGATGATCCGCGCGGTGCCGTCCGGCGCGACGTCGTACAGGTACGCCACCAGCGTGGCGGCGTTGATGCTGTCGCGCACCGTGAGCCGTACGGTGGCGGCGCCCCGGATCCGCCGGGCGACGCCCTCGGAGCCGGTGAGCGGCTCGGTCGACCAGACCAGCAGCCGGGAGCGGTCGAACGCCTCCAGGTCGTAGACCTTGGGGTTGCCGAACCACTCCTTCTGTCCGGTCTTCATGATGGCGTCCACGGCGACGGCCTCGGTGACGGTGCCCGCGGTGAAGTCCCGCGACCACCCGGCGGCCGGCTTGTCGGACAGCGCGCCGTCACCGGAACCGTCGGCGCCCGTGAGGTACCAGGCCTCGCTGCCGGTGGTGACGTCGTCCCAGCTCGCGTGCGCCTCACGCCGCGCCGGGACGGTGATCAGGTTGCTGCCGCCGGGGATGGGGAGGGTCTTGTAGGTGAACATGGACTGGATGTTCACCTCCGGCCAGTCCGCCACCCCGTTGTCGGCGCCGAGCAGGTGGTGGTCCAGCCAGGCGTAGGCCTCCCGCATCGGCACCAGCAGTCCGGGGAACGGCAGGCTGGTCAGGATGCCGGTCAGCCCGGCGCCCTCGGGGGCGCCGTGGTCGCCGAGCCACAGGTTCAGCCGCTTCGGGACGGTCAGCTGCCTGAACGTGTCGACCACCGTGCCGACCGGGAACAGGGTCTCGTGCCAGCTGTTCGAGATGTAGGTCGGGATGCCGCGGGCGTTGGTGAGGTCCACGTACTCCTGCGGGGAACGCTCGGTGCCCCAGGCGACCACGGCGTCCAGGTTCCGGCCGGCGAGGAAGTCCTTGAGGATGCCCTGGGTGTCCTCGTCGAACTTCTCCTCCATCGGGCCGCCGGTGAAGTCGATCAGCAGTTGGACGGCCTCCAGGTGCCGGGTGCCGTTGTCGTAGAGGCTGGTGGCGAGGTTGCCCCAGGTGCTCGCCGCGGCGACGACGGAGACGCGGTCCTGCGGGTCGTGCGCGGCGACCAGCTGGCTGATCCCCGAGCCGTAGGACAGGCCGAGGAAGCCCACCTTGGACGGGGAGAACAACTCCTGTGCGTAGTCGATCACGGCGGAGCCGTCGGCCCAGTCCTTGTCCCCGGCGACGTCGACGAACCCCTCGGAGGTGGACAGCCACCCCGGGATGCCGATGCCGCGCGGGGAGTAGGCCAGCACGTGGTAGCCGCGGCGCGCCAGGGTGAGGTAGGCGAACAGGAACGGCAGCCACCCGTACGGGTTCCAGCCGGCGGGCACGATCACGACCGGGTGCGGGTTGCCGTCGTTCAGCTTGATGGTGAGCGCCGACAGGCGCTTGCCGTCGGGGCCGGCGATCCCGGTGACGTCGACCGAGGTGGCCTGCCGGACGTCGGCCACCAGCTTCGCGAGCTCCTCCGGGAGTTCGACGCCCGGCTCGCCCCGCAGGGCCGCCAGCAGGGCCCTGGCCACGTCGATGACGGCCTGGCTGACGACGGGGCCCGGGCCCCAGATGCCGTTGGCGGCGATGTCGGTGAGCGTCGCGTCGGTGATCGACGCGATCGGCGCTCCACTGTCAGTGGTCATGCGAAACCGCCCTTCCGTAACGGGATACTGACCGCATCCTGATCACCACGGGCAAAAGCAAACTGACCAGTCATCAGATTCACTGGTACGAGTGGCTCCCCCATTCAACTCCTGACACTTTCAGTAGAGTTGTAGTATCCGTGCCCTCACGGACCCGTACGCCCCGGACCGCTTCCCGCACGTCGACGACGGGCACCCCGGCGGCCGGGGCCGCCGCACACCGGATCCACCCCTTCGGGTGAACACCCGCCTCGCCGCCGAGGTGGACCGCCGGGGGATCAGCCTCCTCCCAGCGCCTCGACCGCCGAGCCGACCAGTGCCCGGGCCCGGTCGCCGTACACGGCCGTCGCGGACAACTTCTCGAAGGCGTCCAGGTAGTGGGCGATCTCGCGGGGCCTGGTCACGGTCAGGCTCGCCGTGAGGGTCTCCACCTCGACCCGGCCGCCGTCGTAGACGCTGAACGTCTCCAGCGGCCACACCTCCCGCTCCGCACCGGCCGGGATGACCCCCAGTGAGACGGCGGGCAGCGAGGTCGCGGCCAGCAGGTCCGCGAGCTGCCCGCGCATCGTCCCGGCGTCGCCGACCCGGTGGCGCAGCACCGACTCCTCCATCAGCAGCGCGAACCGCTGCCTGCCCTCCCTGACGATGCGCGACCGCGCGAGCCGGGCGTCGACCGCCTCGGCGACGTCGTCGGGCGTGCCGTGGAAGCGGGTGATGGCGGACAGCAGCGCCGTCGCGTACGCGCGGCTCTGGAGGAATCCGGGGACGAGCGTGGAGCTGTAGACCCGGAATACCTCGGTGCGCTCGAACAGCGGCACGTACGAGTTCTGCAACCGCGTGAGCCCGGTGCGCTGGAGGCGCCGCCACTCCACGTACATCGACTCGGCGGACCGCGTCGCGGCGATGAGGTCGGCGGACTGCTCCTCCGCGCCGCAGAGCCGGCACCAGGTGCGGATGTCCTCGTCGGACGGGGAGGTCAGCGCGTTGATGATCCTGGACGACTTGGAGGGGTGCCAGCCGGCCCGGAGGGCCAGCTCGCGCCCGTTGATTCCGGCGTCGCGGCACAACTCCCGGAGCCGGGAGGCGACTTCCTTCCGGGCCGCTTCCGCGCTGCTGGACGGCATGACTGAGGGCATGGTTCACCTGCCTGGGAGTGTCGGGGTGGACTGCCGGAGAGCCTAGCCACACCCCGGCCCCAGCACCGAGCCGATTGCACCTACGTGCAGAGGAGTTGGGCCCTGGATCGCTGCCGCGCGAGAAGTCGGCCGGTCCGACTCCTCGTGCGGGAGGGCCGGCCGCCGTTTCGTCCGCCCGGCGACGCCGGACGAGCCGCTCGCCACGGGCATGACCTCGGCGCGGGCACGGTGACGATCTCGTTGCGGAATCGGTCTGTCGGCTGCCATCCCCACCCGGCACAATCACCGGTATGACGACCACCACCGGCTCGCCGCCCACGCGCAACACGCCGGTCGCCCTCGCCCGCGGCTTCCTGACAGGCGGCGTGACCGGAGGATCGCTCGCCGCGATGGTCGTCGGCGTCGTCATCGAGAACGCGCCGCTGTTCATCGCCGGGCTGGCCCTTCCCTTCGCCTACGGCGGGCTGCTGTACCTCGCGAGCATGCCGCGAAGGGCCCGGGAGGCGGCCCTCGCGCCGCGGACGGCGCTCGCGATGATCGAGAGCCGGGACGTCCCCCAGAGCGAGATGACCGACCGGCCGGTGCGGTTCGACCTCACCGTCGCGCCGGACGACGGGCCGGCGTTCCGGGTGGAGTTCACCCAGGACATCAACGTCACCGACCTCCCCGACTACCGGCCGGGCGGCATCCTGGTCGTCCGCTACCCGCCGGACAGCCCGGCGAAGGTGCGGATCGTGAAGCGGCCGATTCCCGAGTGGGAGGAGCGGGCCGCCGGCGCGCGGCTCGACTCGGCACCCGAATCGACCAAGCTGAGCGAACCGCCCGACGGCTGTGCCGTCGGCTTCCTCGGGTTCGTCGGGCTGCTGCTCGCCGCGGCGGCCGTGGTCTTCCTGTTCCGCGTGGACCTGTTCGAGGACAAGGCCACCGAGCCGCCGTCCTCGTCGGCGCCGCCCTCGGTCTCCTCGACCTCGTCGACCAGAGTGGTGACGGGAGGGTCCGGCACCGTCGAACTCGGCCCCGGGCAGTCGTTCCTCACCGAGGGCGAACTGCGCTCGGACATCGACGCGGTGACCCGGCACGGTGAGCAGAACCTGGCGACCAACCTCGTCGTGCAGGACCGCCTGCTGCTGGTGACCTTCGCCTCGGACGACGCGAAGGCCCAGGCGTTCCCGGTGTCGGCGCTGCCCTACGAGCGCTTCCCGGCCCTGGTCGAGGAGGCGAGGAGCGGCCTCGGCGGCCAGAGCGCGCAGAACTGGAACATCGTCGTCTCCCGGCTCGGCGGGGCCGTCACCATCGTGGTCAGCGTGACCGGCCCCGAGGGCTCCGCCGTGCTGCAGGCGGACGACCAGGGCCGGGTGCTTCGGCGCACCGCGGCGCACTGACCCCACCGAACGAGGAACGGGCGGCTCATGAGCTGGAGTTGGCACGGAGTTCTGGTCCTGTGCTGCGGGGTGTCCGGCGCCTTGGCGGTGCTCGGGTACGGCCTGTCGCTGGCCGGCCTGACCAAGGCGCAGCGGGCGGTCCGGGTGCCGGGGCGGATCGAGCGGGTGGGCGAGCCCAGGAACGGGGGCTCGCAGAAGGACGGGATAGCGGTGGTCGTCCGCTTCCGGGACCCGTCCAGCGGTGAGGAGCACGTCGTCACCAACGACGGCCAGTGCGGCGACCGGATCACCGCGGCCTGGGTGGGCCGGGAGGTCGGGGTGCGGTACCCGCGGCGGCGCCCGCACGCCTTCCGGTTCGTGGACGACCTCCAGGCGGGCCGGCGCGGGCTCGGCTGGCCGGCCTTCTGGACGGTCCTGGTGTACTGCGGCCTGGTGGCCCTCGCGGCGGTCGACTGGTCCTGGCCGTGGGCGCTGGTCGGGGGCGGCGCGCCGGGGACGTTCCTCGCCGCGTTCTACCTGCCGGGGGACCGGCAGCAGGCGCAGGCCCGTCTCGACAGGCTGACCGCCATGGCGGCGGTGCCCGGTCGCGTCGTCGCCGTCCTCAGGACCGTGGAGACCGACGCGGACGGCGACGTCACGACCAGCCGGACGCCCGTCGTCACCTTCACCACCCACGAGGGGGTGGCCGTCACGGCCCACTACCCCGCGCGCCTGCCGGACGAAGCCGTCACGTACGGGCAGGACCTCGTGATCCACTACACCCCCGAGGATCCGAGCGACTTCACTCCGGACCTCGCGGCCGAGCACCGGGGCGGGAAGAGCGACCTCGGCTGCGCGATCGGGGCACTCGTCGTCATGGCGGGGACGGCCATCGCGGGCGGGGTGCTGCTCTGGCTGTGGCGCTGACGCGCCAACGGCCCGCCGCTGTCGGAGCGGTGGGCCGTTGAGGGGAGATCCGGCCGGTCAGACCTCGGTGGTGGCGGCGAACTTCACGAAGGCCTCCCAGGCGGCGGGCTCGAAGGCCAGCTGCGGGCCGCACTTGTCCTTGGAGTCACGCACGCGGACGGTGCCGGGGGTGTCGGCGACCTCGACACACTGACCGCCCTCGTTGCTGCTGTAGCTGCTCTTGATCCACGCCAGCTTGGTGTTCATCGTTCTCCCAGCATCTTCTCGATCACGGTCAGGGACTCCTCCGGCGTACGGGCCTGGGCCCTGAGAGCGCCGTAGCGTGCGTTCATGATACGGACTTCCTCCGGATCCGTAATCAGCCGACTGCTCTGCTGCGCCTCGATGTAGCCGGTCTGCGACCGCCCCTTGGGGGTGATCAGAGTGAACGGGCCTCCCAGCCCAGCGTGCTCACTCCTACTCAACGGCATGACCTGAATGGCCATCCCTCGCATCCGCCCCACCTTCAGGAGATGACGCAGTTGCTCCTGGTGAACTTCCCAACCACCCAGAGGCCGCAGAAGGACACTCTCGTCGATGACCCAGCTGAAGATCGCACGAGGCCATCCCGTCAGGATTTCCTGACGAGCAATTCTGGACGTTACCCGCTCCTCGATGACCTCTTCGGTCAACAACGGCTGCCTCATCCCGTACAAAGCTCGCGCGTGCGCCTCGGTTTGCAGCAATCCCGGGATGAGCAGAGTGCTGTGCTCATGGATCTCGACCGCCACGGGCTCCAGTTCGACATAGCCCCGGAACCAGGCGGGGTGGCGCACACGGGCCTTGTTCCGCGCCTTCATCACGTCGTCCCTCGCGACAGCCAGCAGTCCGCCCGCGTTGAGCTCCCGGTCCACCGCGACCAGGAGTTCGGGCTGCGGGGTCCGCAGCCCGCGCTCCACCGCGCTGACCAGCTGCTCGCCATAGCCGATGCGTTCGCCGAGTTCCTTCTGCGTCAACCCCTTCTGCTCTCGCAGGAGTTTGATCTGCTTTCCGATCGCACGGAAGAAGTCCGAGACTTCCGCCAGGTCCTCCGGCAGTTCCGTCCGCACGTCGTCGTTGCCCGACCCGTTGCCGCCCGCCGTACCCATCGTGGTCACCCTTCTGTGCTTGAGCCGCACGAAAGCCGTCCGCACTCATACAGGCACTCTCCGTGCTTGCCGAATGCATGGTCAGGGTACTTCCGCGCCGCCACGCTTATCTCCCATGACGACCGAAATCCCCCTCGACAACCCCCAGCCCCACACCACCCTCCTCAACGCCACCCCCAAGGGCGCGGCGATCTGCCGACGCCTGGCGAGGCGTCAACTCACCGACTGGAAGCTGGACTCCACCCACACCGAGCATTTCCACTGCGCCCTGCTGGTCATCGCCGAGCTGGCCGCCAACGCGACCACGCACGGACGCGTTCCGGGGCGCGGGTTCGAGTTTCACCTCTCCCTCACCACCACCGTGCGCCGGGGCACCACCCTCCGCATCGAGATCAGCGACCCCAGGGGCGACAGACTCCCCGTCCTCCCCCTCGTCCACACCCTCAACGCCCAGACCGGACGCGGCCTCACCCTCATCGACGCCCTCTGTCACCGCTGGGGCACCATCCCCCGCCACCCCAACGCCAAGACCGTATGGGCCGAGATCGACCTCCCCGACCCCGCCCCCACCACCGATCCGGCCACCACCCCCGACACCCCCTGAACCCCACCGAACCCACCAGGAGTGGGAAGTCGGCCCCACCGACTCCCCACTCCGTCACCGGTCTACCGGCTGTCGATCCCGAAGGTGCCGTCGAACAGCGCCACGGTCGCGGCCACGTCCGCGACGAACCGGGCGACCTCCTCCTGCGCCTGCCCGACCCGATCCTCCCGGCCCGCCGCCAGGGTGGCCGCCCGGCCGTCGAGTTCGGCCGTCCGCTGCTCCAGCCGCCTCCTGCCCCAGGAGGTGCGGGCCCGGTCGGCCCGGCCCCGCAGCTCGTCGGCCCGGCCGGGCAGTCCCGCCAGCTCGGAGGCCTCGGACAGCGCGGCGTCCACAGCGCCGACGGCAGCCAGTTGGGCCCGGTACAGCGCCGGCCGCACCGGCCCGACCGCCAGCAGGAACGCGTCGCTCCCGAGTCGGTGTCCCTGGGCCCTGGAGTCCCTGGCGATCCGTACGTCCTGCTCGAAGGAGGTGACGTGAGGATTGCGGTCGTCCTCGAACGTCAGCTTCGTCCGCAGGATCCGGCCTGCCAGCTCGACATCGGGCGGAGTGGCGGCGACCGCGTCGGCGACCAGCTGCCAGTTCCGCGATCCGGTCCGCAGGAGGTCGGCGAACGTCCGGACGCAGCTCTCGCCCGCCAGCGCCGCCGGATCGTAGCCCTCCCGCCGTATGCCGGCGATCGCCGATTCCATCATGTCCGCCACCGACATCAAGGCCCTCCAGCCACCGGGATGTGGGAAGCCGACCGAGCCGGCTCCCCCACTCCCCGCGTCCTCCCCCGCGCGAGCGTCAGGGATGCGCGGCGGCCCGGTCGGACTCGCTGCGCAGGACACAGAATTCGTTGCCCTCGGGGTCGGCGAGGATGGCCCAGCCCGCACCGTCGGGCTTCCGGTGATCGGCGACGAGCGTGGCACCGAGGCCGAACAGCCGCTCCACCTCCTCGTCGCGCGAGGTCTCCGGCCGCAGACACAGGTGCACCCGGTTCTTGACCGTCTTGGCCTCGGGCACCTCGTTGAAGTACAGCACCAGGCCGCCCGCCAGCAGCACCTGCGTCTCCCGGTCCCCCGGCCGGCAGTCGGCCTCCAGCGGACGGCCCATCACACCGCTCCAGAACCGCGCCAGCCCATAGGCATCCGCACAGTCGATCGCCACGTTCTGCAACACCGAAACCATGCGTGCGAGTCTTCCCCATCCGCACCTTGCGCACCAAGCCTTCGCCGGGCGGGAACGTGGTTGCCGACACCGGCTCCCCGGCCCGGTACGACGTCCACCTCCTGTTCGCCTGACCTGCGGCGATGCGGCCCGGGTGCAGGCCCTCGCGGACGTGCCTACGGTGGAAGCAGTAGCCCAGAGCATCCGGGAGGTCACGCCATGACTACCGAGAAGAAGGCAGTCCAGCTCAAGGCACGCACGGTAGGCGGCCACGTGGTCGCCAACGCACCGATCAGCGGCGACTTCGAGGCCACCCTGACCGACGCGGACGGCAAGCCGATCGTGGGGCGGCAGGTCACGTTCTACAGCACCGCGAGCGGCCAGCGGGTCGGCTCCGCGACCACCGACCAGAGCGGGATCGCCAAGCTGAACTCCGGCTCCAAGATCCTCGACCCGGTCATCGTCGCCAGCACCCTCACCACGGGCTGCGAAGCCCGGTTCGAGGGCGACGACGAGTACCAGGCCGCCTCCGCCCACGCCGGCACCGCGGTCGGCGTCTAGCCGAACCGTCCATCGGGCACCACCTGTTGGCACCCGGGGAGTGGGAGCCGGTCTGGCCGGCTTCCCACTCCCCGAACGCCCTGCCGGCTCGCGCCGGGGGTGGCCGCCGGGCGCCGGTTCAGGCGGCCGCCGACCGGAGTCCGTGCGGCATGTTCCAGCCCTCGGCGAGCCTCGACGGGTGGACGTTCTGCCCGCCACCGAAGAACTCACAGAACTTCATGATCAGCGGGTCCCAGCCGAGCGGGTCCACGTAGTGCGTCCCGGGGATGACCAACTCCTCCTCCACGTGGGCGCGGAGGACCTCGACCTGGAAGGCGGTGGCGTGCGGCTCGGGAACGCCGAAGGGGTGGGCCGAGACGACCCTGCACTCCAGCTGGACCGGGCACTCCGCCGCCCTGGGAGCCCGGACCAGATCCGACGCCTGCTCGGTCAGCCCGGCCGTCGGGAACTTGTCCGGCTCGTACCGGTAGCCCTGCGCCACCTTGTAGTCCGGTACGGCCGGCTTCCCGGTGGTGAGCGCGATCCGGTCGACGGCGTCGACCATCGCCGACGAGGGCAGGTTGAGCACGCACTCGCCCTCCCGCCGTAGGTTCGCGGTGGTCTGGGCCTTGTTGCCGAGGCCGAGCATGCAGGACTGGCCCAGCCACCACGCCGAGGAGATCGGCGCGAGGTTCGCCGTGCCGTCCTCGTTGAGGGTGCTGACCAGCACCACCGGGGTTCCGAAGTACAGGACCTTGAGCCCGGGGACGACGTGCATGCGCGGTGCCTTTCACGGAGTGCAGAGTGGACCGGCCCGCGATCAGGACCACGAGCCTGCACCGACCCTCGCCGAGCGGGGCCACCGGCACTGGCGGATACACGACGTCACGTTCCGGACAGGCGCGGCGGTCGCCGATGCACGCGTGTCGGGAGTGAGGCGTTCGCCTCACTCCCCTCCTCACGCTGCGGGCGTGACGCCGAGTTCCGCCAGCAGGCCGCGGACGCGCCGCTCGATCTCGTCGCGGATCGGACGCACGGCCTCGACGCCCTGGCCGGCCGGGTCCGTCAACTGCCAGTCCAGGTAGCGCTTTCCGGGGAAGTACGGGCAGGCGTCGCCGCAGCCCATGGTGATCACCACGTCCGAGGCCCGGACCGCCTCGGCGGTGAGGACCTTGGGCGTCTCGGCGGCGAGGTCGATCCCCACCTCTCCCATCGCCAGGACCACGGCCGGGTTGACGGTGCCGGCGGGCGCCGAACCGGCCGAGCGGACCTCGACCCGGTCGCCGCCGAGGTACGCGAGGAAGGCGGCACCCATCTGGGAGCGGCCCGCGTTGTGCACGCAGACGAACAGCACCGACGGCCTGGACGGCATGGACTGCGTGGGCTCGGGCTCAGGCACGGTGTCAGGCACGAACTCAGGCACGGGCGGAACCTCCGGCTTCGGAGGCGGGCTGGGGGAAGTAGCGGCGGGCGGCGAGCGCCACGTGGACGAGGCCGATGAGGACGGGCACCTCGATCAGCGGCCCGACGACTCCGGCGAGGGCCTGCCCGCTGGTCGCGCCGAAGGTGGCGACGGCGACGGCGATGGCCAGTTCGAAGTTGTTGCCCGCGGCGGTGAACGCGAGGGTGGTGGCGCGCGGGTACTCCAGACCCACCGCGCGGCCCAGCGCCAGGGAACCGGCCCACATGACGGCGAAGTAGACCAGCAGCGGCAGCGCGATCCGGGCGACGTCCAGGGGCCGCGCGGTGATCGCCCGGCCCTGGAGGGCGAACAGGACGACGATCGTGAACAGCAGTCCGTACAGCGCGAACGGGCCGATCCGCGGCAGCAGCGCGGTCTCGTACCAGGTGCGGCCGCGCGCCTTCTCGCCCAGGCGGCGGGTGAGGAAGCCGGCAGCGAGCGGGATGCCGAGGAAGATCAGCACGCTGCGGGCGATCTCCCAGACCGAGACGTCGAGCGCCGCCTGCTCCAGGCCCAGCCAGCCGGGCAGCACGGACAGGTAGAACCAGCCCAGCGCGCCGAACGCGACCACCTGGAACACCGAGTTCAGGGCGACGAGGACGGCGGCGGCCTCCCGGTCGCCGCAGGCCAGGTCGTTCCAGATGATCACCATGGCGATGCAGCGGGCGAGGCCGACGATGATCAGCCCGGTGCGGTACTCCGGCAGGTCGGGCAGCAGCAGCCAGGCGAGGGCGAACATCACGGCGGGCCCGACCAGCCAGTTCAGCACCAGCGAGGGGATCAGCAGACGGCGGTCGCGGGTGACGGTGTCGAGGCGGTCGTAACGGACCTTGGCGAGCACCGGGTACATCATCACCAGCAGGCCGAGCGCGATCGGCAGCGAGACGCCGGTGACGGTCACCTTCGCGAGCGCGTCGCCCAGGCCGGGGACGAGCCGGCCGAGGCCGATGCCGAGGGCCATCGCGGCGAGGATCCAGAGGGCCAGGTAGCGGTCGGTGAACGACAGCCGGCGGGCCGCGGGGGCCGGCGGCAGCCCGGCGGCGCTCACGATCCGGCCCCGGCGCGGGCGGGCTCGGCGGAGGTGGGCTCGGCGCAGACCGACTCGGCGGAGGCGGGACCGCCCGTCGGGCGGGTGAGGATGCCCGCGAGACGGTCGGTGGTCGCGGGGACCAGCCGGTAGTACACCCAGGTGCCCCGGCGCTCGGAGTCGATCAGCCCGGCCTGGCGCAGCAGCTTCAGGTGGTGGGAGATCGTCGGCTGGGACAGGTCGAAGGCCGGGGTCAGGTCGCAGACGCACACCTCGCCGCCCGCGCCGGAGGCGATCATCGACAGCAGCCGCAGCCGTACCGGATCGCCCAGCGCCTTGAACAGCGGCGCCAGTTCGGCGGCCTGTGCCTCGTCCAGCGGGGCGCTCAGCAGCCCGGGGCAGCAGCCGTCCCGTCCGACGTCCGCGCCGTCGTCCCGGCCACCGTCCCGGCGGCCGTCCTGACTGTCGCCCTGGCCGAGTACCCGAAGTTCCTGTTTCGACATGCCTCTATGTTGACGAACTTCGATCCAGGGCGCAAGGTTGCATCGAAAGGCATCGATTCAACCTGATGGAGGCCACCGTGCCCCGTGTCCAGCTCGCCCTGCGCGTCGCCGACCTCGAAGGCTCCGTCGCCTTCTACTCCAAGCTCTTCGGCACCGAACCCGCCAAGCGCCGCCCCGGCTACGCCAACTTCGCCATCGCCGAGCCCCCGCTGAAGCTGGTCCTCATCGAGGGCGAGCCGGGCGAGGACACCCGGCTGGACCACCTCGGCGTCGAGGTCGCCTCCACCGAGCAGGTCACCGCCGCCACCACCCGCCTCCGGGACGCCGGCCTCGCCACCTTCGAGGAGAACGACACCTCCTGCTGCTACGCCGTCCAGGACAAGGTCTGGGTGACCGCCCCCGGCAAGGAGCCCTGGGAGGTCTACGTCGTCAAGTCCGACGCCGACACCCTCGGCAAGAGCGCCGACAGCGCCCCCGCCGCCTGCTGCACCGGCGACGCGAGCTGAACCCAGCCGGCATGGGGAGCCGGCCCGCCCGACTTCCCACTCCCAGCCCTCCCGGCTGTTTTCGGCCGGATCCGGCGCCCCGGGAGCGGTGTTCCGGCCTCCCTTCGTGTCCGTCCCCGCACACACTTCCGTCACAACCGATGCTGGGCGCAGCTGACGACACCCGGAGGTGGACGGATGAGGACTAGGCCCAGGACCGCGGTGCGCGCGGTGGCCGCCGCGCTGCTGATCGCCGCGGCGACCGCCCAGGCCACGACCCAGGCACAGGCACAGGCCACCCGGCCCGGCATGCTCGCCGTCACCGACCTCCCCCCGGACTCCCTCACCTGGCAGGGCGGACCGTCGGACGAGCCCGGCTGGAACGCCGAACCCCACTGCCTCTCCGACTGGAACCGCAACGGCCTCCCCGAGGACGGTGTCTGGAGCGCGGAGTTCTTCACCTCCGAGACCGCCGCCGCCTTCGAGAAGGTCATCGTGCTGCCGACCGAGGCCGAGGCCGTCGCCGTCGCCGAGTCCGCCCGGCAGTACTACGCGGGCTGCACGGCCCGGACCCAGGCCTCCTACCCGGGCACCGTGGTGACCGGCCAGGACCACGGCACGGTCGACGTCGAGGAGGGCGCGACGGTCGGCGGCGTGCACCTCCGGAAGGTCCCGGCCTGGGAGGGCTACCGCAACTTCCTGTACGGCGTGGGCCGGGACGGCAACACCGTCGCCATCGTCGAGTGGGAGAGCAACTGGACCCAGCCCGACGTCCCCGCTTTCAAGGAGACCGTCCGCGCCGCCGTGAACAAGCTGTACTGATCCCCGGGGGCCGCGGTGGGGCACGAACGGACGGGCCGTCACCTCCGGTTACGGTGAGCGCCATGACGGACCCGCGCCCCACCTCGGCCTTCCACTCCGCCAACCGCGACCCGGCGGTCACCGCGCGGCTGGTCACCGCGCTGGACGTGCAGGCCGCCAACCCCGGGGTACGGCGGCTGCGCGCCTGGGCGCACGACCGGCTCGCCGCGCGCCCCGGGGAGCGGGCGCTGGACGTCGGCGCGGGCACCGGTTCGGAGACGCAGGTGCTCGCTGCGGCGGTCGCCCCGGAGGGCGACGCGATCGGCATCGAGCCCCACCCCGGCCTGCGGGCCGTCGCCGAGCAGCGCGCCGCCGAGGCCGGCAGCCGGGCCCGGTTCCTGGACGGCGACGCGCTCGCACTACCGCTGCCCGACGGCGAGTCGGACGTGGTCTGGTGCGAACGCGTCCTCCAGCACCTCACCGATCCGGCGAGGGCCGTCGCCGAGATGGCCCGGGTGCTGCGCCCCGGCGGCCGGATCGCCCTGCTGGACACCGACTGGTCCACCTTCGTGCTGCACCCGACGGCCCCGGAGATCCGCCCCGCGCTGGCCACCGTCGTCCAGGGCACCGCCGCCCAGCCCGACGCCGGACGCAGCCTCGCGGGCCGGCTGGTCGAGGCGGGGCTGACCGTCGACCACCTCGGCGGCGACGTCCTGCTGCACGACTCCCACGCGGTCGCCCGCCCGATCGTCCGCGGGCTCGGCGCGGCGGCCGTCGGCCGGGGCCTGATCACCGAGGAGCAGCGCGACCGGCTCTACGCCGGCCTCGACGCGGCCGCCGAGGCCGGGACGTTCCACCTGTCGGTGACGATGTTCGCCGCCGTCGCCCACCGGCCGCGCTGACCCGCCGGCCGCCGGCCCTGACCGCGCCCACGACACCGCCCGGAACGGAGCGGCACCGGACAACACGGGGCCGGTTCACAGGCGCCGCAGCGCCGCCTCGCAGAGCCGGCAGCGCTGCTGCTCCAGCTCGGGCGGGTACCACGGCTCGCCCGGACGGACGGGGCGGTAGTGGGAGTGCTCCATCGGAGCGGTGTCCAGCCCGCACAGGGTCCGCGCCTGCGGGTCCTCCGGGACGTCCGGGTCCTGTCCGGCGACGTGCACGGAGACCACGCCCGGCCCGACACCCTCGGGGCCGAGGGTCTGGTCCGGGGCCAGTTCGAAGAGGACGACGATCGAGGCCACGGTCCCACCGTGGCGGGCGGCGGCCGTCCACGCATTTCGATCTTCACCCGACCCGGGCCGGGCCTGGGCCGCTACGGACGGCAGCGGAGCCCCGGCCCGGCCCAGGATCTTCACGTCGCGAACCTGTCAAATAATGGCCCGCGTGCTCCACGATGGCAGCGCACGCCACCGACGACCGACCGGACCCGAGGAGCCGCACCATGGGCATCGCACGTCGTGATCTTCTCAAGTGGGGCGCGGGCACCGGCGCCGCCTTCGCCTCCGGCCTCACCCTGCCGACCGCCCTGCCGGGCACCGCCCGGGCCGCCGCCGGCGCCGCCACCCCGCGCGGACTGCCGACCGGCGACTGGATGAGCCGGCTGGACGGCGGCCTCTCCCTGCTCGACCTCACCATCCCCGGCACCCACGACTCCTGCTGCGAGAACCCGGCCTACGGCACCGAGTGGTCACACACCCAGAACTGGGGAGTCCCCCAGCAGTTGACCGAGGGCGTCCGCTTCCTCGACATCCGCTGCAACGGCCTCCAGGGCGCGCCCGACGAACTCGGGATCTACCACGCCGACAACTACCAGCACCTCCGGCTCCAGGACGTGCTCGACCAGTGCCGGTCCTTCCTCCGCGCACACCCCGGCGAGACCGTCCTGATGCGCCTGCGCAACGAGCGGGCGGGCGGCCAGGCGCTGGACGACGCCGAGTTCATGCGGCGGGTGAACCACTACCTCGACGGGCTCGGCTACCGCGGCCTGTTCCACTTCCACGGCTGGCCCGCCCTCGCCACCGCCCGGGGCAAGGTCGTCCTGCTCGCCGACTTCGCCAATCCGTGGGGCCTGATCGACTGGTCCAGCGGCGAGAACGCTCACTTCGACACCCAGGACGTCTGGCAGACCGGCGGAATCGACCCGCTGGGGACGAAGGGGCAGTACATCACGGCCCAGTTCGACAAGGCCTTCCGTAACCCCGGCTACCCGAAGATGTTCGTCAACTTCCTCTCCTACGCCGGTGGTTACTGGCCCAAGAGCAGCTCGCAGTCCCTGATGGACCGGACGGTGTACCCCTACCTCAGCGCCCGTACCGAGCAGCGCGCCCGGTTCGGCATCGTGCCGATGGACTTCCCGGACTTCCACGTCAACGTGCTGCGGATGCTGATCGACAAGAACGCCGTGTGAGCGGCGCCGGCCCCTCCCCTGCCCTCCCGCATCCCTCGCACATCAGCCCGGGGATGTACATCCGTGGGCCAATGCCAGGTGACGGAGGATCAACCGGCGGGCCGATGCCGCCGATCCGCCGCCCGTGACAGCGTTCCGCGCATGGACACCACGCCGATCGCACCCCACACCGGACCGACGCGCCGCCGCATGCTGGGCGCCGCCCTCGCGCTGGGCGCCGCCGCGCCGCTGGGCCTCGCCCTCCCCGCCTCGGCCGCTCCCACGCCCTCCGCCGCTCCGTCCTCGTCCACCGCCACGCCTGGACGGCTCACCCTGCCCACGCCCACCGGCCCCTTCCCGGTCGGCATGGTGCCGCTGCACCTGCGCGACGAGTCCCGGCCGGACCCGAACGCCAGGCCCGGACGGTACCGCGAGCTGATGGCCACCGTCTGGTACCCGGCCAGGACCGCCGACGCCGCGTCGTACCCGCTCGCCCCCTGGATGACCGAGGGCGCCCTGAAGGCCTTCCTCGACGACGTCGGATTCCCGCTCCCCCTCTCCCTCGCCCCGCTCACCTCGAGCCACCAGGGCGCCCCCGTCCACCGGTCCGGCCGGCCGCTGCCCGTCGTCCTCTACTCGCACGGCGCGGGCAGCCACCGGGCCGACCACACCATCGTGGTCCAGGAGTTGGCCAGCCACGGCTTCGCCGTCGTCACCGTCGACCACACCCACGACGGCATCACCGAGTTCCCGGACGGGACGGTCGTCACCCGGGACGCCGCCGCCCCGGGGCTGTACCCGCGGGACTACGCCGCCGACCTGCTCTTCCTGCTCGACCGCGTCGTCGACCTCGCCAACGGCCGCAACCCCGACGTCGACGGACGCACCCTCCCGGCCGGTCTGCCCGGCGGCCTGGACGCGCGGAACATCGGCGCCTTCGGCTGGTCCAAGGGCGGCACCGGCACCGCCCTCGCCCTGGTCGCCGACCGACGCATCCGCGCCGGGCTCGCCATCGACGGGCCGATGGCCTCCAACCCCGCCATCACCACCGACATCGACCGGCCCTTCATGATGATGACCGCCGACTTCGCCCGGGCCACCAACCCGTACGCCGAAACCTTCTGGGGCCACCTGCGCGGCTGGCGCCTCGACGTCCAGGCCACCGGCGCCATGCACTCCTCGTACGGCGACAACATGACGCTGATCCCCCAGGCGGGCCGGCTGCTCGGCATGACCGAGGAGCAGATCCGGTCCAAGGTCGGCACCCTCGACCCCCAGCGCGGGATCCGCGTCCAACAGGCCTACCCGCGCGCCTTCTTCGACCTCCACCTGCGGGGCCGGCACTGCGGCGACCTGCTCGACGGACCGTCGCCCGCCTTCCCCGAGGTCGTGTACCACCCGTAGACCCGGTACGGCGCGGGCGGCCGCCACGGGGGTGCGGCCGCCCGCCCCGCCTACCCGTGGCCGGCCAGCACCGTACCCGTCCGGTACAGCTCCACCAGCAACGGCCGCAGCGCCTCCCCGGACGGCGTCAGCCGGTACGAGGTCCGCACCGGGAAGCCCCGCAGCCGCTCCCGCACCACCAACTCCCGCTCCCCCAACGCCTGTAGCCGCTCGGCGAGCACCTTGGAGCTGATCTCCGGCAGCCGCTCGCGCAACTCCCCGTACGAGGCGGGCCCGTGCATCAACTCCCGCAGCACCAGCGTGGTCCACCGACCGGCCACCGCCGCGAGCGCCACCTCCACCGGGCAGTCCGCCTCCGGACGCACCGTACGGCCGCGCCCGTCCGGCACCAGCTCCTCGTCCCAGGCCCGGCCGCCCCGCCCGTCGCTTCCCGTTTGGTGACCCACGCCGGGCCGGTCTTCACTGCTCGCATGACTCACCCCGCCACCCTCCCCCCGACCACCGACCCGGCACAACACCCGGCCGCCTTCGCCGCCGCCTTCAACTCCGGCCGCCCCGAGCTGCTCGCCCGGGTCTACGAACCCGGCGCGCTCTTCGTCCCCACCCCCGGCAGCACCGCCACCGGCCCCGGACTCCACCGCGCCAACGCCGAGTTCCTCGCCCTCGGCCTGCCCATCACCGTCCGCCCCCGGCACACCTACGTGGCCGGCGACATCGCCCTGCTCATCGTCGACTGGGAGATCACCGGCACCACCCCGGCCGGCACCGACCTCCACCTCACCGGCACCGCCACCGACGTCGCCCGCCGCGACCCGGCCGGCCACTGGCACTACGTGATCGACAACCCCTTCGGCACGGCCCGCCCCTGATCCCCTCCCCCCGGCCTCCCCAAAACCGCGGCGGCCGGTCAGGACTTCGTCATCAAGAAGCCCGAACTCTTCAGGAGCCACAGGTCCTTCCCGTTCTCCTCGGCCGTCAGCCAGAACCTGCACGTGCCCCCGTCGTCCTTCTGCCTCGCCTCCACGAAGAACCCGGGACCGACATCATCGAAGAAGGACTTCGTCCGCTGCCCCTCGATCTCCGTCAGCCTCGCCTTGTCCTCCGCCACAACGCTGCACACGTACGCCGGCGCCCGCGCGAACCCCACCCGCCCCTCCGGCAGGAACTCCACGACGCCTTCAATGGGTGGACATCGAGGAGCGGCCCATCCGACGAACAGATGGGCCGCTCCCACCGCTCCCAGAGTGGCCTGCCGATCCTTCGTGGCTCTTCCGCGCCGAGGCCCGGCCCGTCCTCAGACGGGCCGGGCCTCGGCTGCGGATCACATTCGGGTCAACCAGCGAAGAACGACACAAGCGCGCCTATGACCGAACCGGACGAGAGGACGATGAACCCCCACCCCACGACCAGGTGAATGCCGACCGGTCCATCCCCGGAGGACCTCCCGGAGGGCTGCATGAACGACTTCGCAAAACCTCGATAATCCGTCACCATGGCTATCCCAAGAAATAGGGGGATCAAGAAGATCAGAGCAACGAGGGCCTTCACGAGAGCTCCAAATCAGCCACTAGGAAAGGAGTGATTACACGAACCCGACCTGGAGATCATATCAAGAAGGAGCTCCAACACCTACCCCTAGTCGTTCTCGTTCACATAGTCCCACCCATAGTCACTCTTGAATATGTTCGCATGAATTCCGATCAACGGGGGCCCTTGGATCGCCCCCGGCCCCGCCGCCCAACCGAACTGATGGAAGTACTGCCCATTGGGGTTTTTCTCGAGCGAATACGCCCCACCCATCAGTCCGTCTGCATAGGTGACACCCCCGACCGTCTTGGCACTATCCTTCGGCCCGGCCGTATTCCATCCCGCCGAGAAACCGGCGAAAGCGCCGCCACGAAATCGGAAAGGACTCGGCTTGTCCTTGATCGTCGGGACTGTCGCGCCACCAGTCACATACATGGAAACAGTCCCCGCCTGAACAGAGAAGTTCATGCACCCCATTAGGCACATACTGAAACTGACGTACACGTGGTTCCAGGCACTCTTCACGAGCTCGATCGGGTTGGCTTCACCGTGATAGCCCGTGTGCCGATCCTTGTTCTTGTAGTTATCCCGGCTCGCCAACGACTTCTGAAGCCGCTGCATCCCGGGAGAATCGTCGCTGTCGTACCCGAGCGTTCGGCAGAGCTCGTGGCACTTCGCATCCCGCTCCGCCTGCTTGGCACGCGCGTTCCGCTCCGACAGCTGGCGAGCCGCTTCCTTGTTCTGCCGGGCTGCTGCCTCAAGAATGATGTTGGAGTCTTCGCACTGCTGGCGCTGGAACTGCGGACCGCAGTCATCGGGTCTGAGGCCGCTCGCGCAGTTCCCCGTACGAGGGGCCGGGCCATGCATCAACTCCCGCAGCACCAGCGTGGCCCACCGGCCGGCCACCGCCGCGAGCGCCACCTCCACCGGGCACTCCGCCTCCGGACGCACCGTACGGCCGCGCCCGTCCGGCACCAGCTCCTCGTCCCAGACCCGGCCGCCCCGAGCTGTTCGCCCGGGCCTACGAGCCCGGTGCGGTCTTCGTCCCCTTTCCCGGCAACACCACCACCGGCACCGGACTCCACCGCGCCAACACCGAGTTCCTCGCCCGCGGCCCGCCCCTGATCCCCTCCCCCCGGCCTCCCCGGGACCGCGGCGGCCGGTCAGTCGCTCCGCACCTCCGGGTTCACCGTGCAGAAGTAGACCCGGCTGCTCCGCGGGTCGAAGTAGAAGCTCCCCGAGTACCGGGTCAGGGTCACCGACCTGTCGAACGCCTGACTGTTGAGCCATCCGGTCGTGCCGCCCACCTCGGCCGCGAGCTCCTTCGGGACACCGCACTCGATGGCGCTCTCCGCCCACACTCCGCTCGCCGTGATTCCCGCCAGTGTCCCCGGCTCGACGTGTGCCACCCCGTCCAGGCTCACGTCGGTCGGCCCGGGAACCTCCGGCACGGAGTTCAGCGTCAACATCCGGCTGACCCACTTGCTCTCGGACAACGGACCCAGCTTCGGGAATCGGCGCTTCAACGGCTCAAGGTCCGTCCGCACCGCTGCCGGACTCGGAGCGGCAGCGGCCTGCTGACGGTTCTCCGCACGCCCATCCGCTCCGGCCTCCGGGCCGGACGCACAGCCAGAGACGAGCAGCACCGCGGCGGAAGCCATCAGCAGCGCCTGGGGCACAGGTCTCTGATTCACCACCATGTGTTTCATGGGTTCATCATCCTGCATTGTCCTGAACAACAGCCCGGCGAGGAACGGAGCGGCCACCACGGGGGTGCGGCCGCCCTGCGGCCCAGCCCAGCCCGCCCACGACCACCATTCCGTCGGCCAGGCTCCACACCACGATTCGCAGGTCCTTCACCAACACCCCTCTGTCCGATGAATCCCAGAAGAACCGGCGACGGAACGCCGTCTCAGCACGGCACGACGAGGCTCTTCTCCAGGCCGAGGTCGAGAGGCTCCTCGGCCGGCACACCGTCGCGCCGCACCGTCGCGCGGTACTCGCCCTGGAGGTACCTGGGTATGGCCACCGTGTAGACGGTGTGGCGCACGCCCTCGACCTGGATCGAGTAGCCCTTCCGCACCGGGAAGTCCCGGCCCTGGCACGAGAGGTAGTCGACCGTCTCGCCGTTGGACATCAGGACCACCGACCATGCGCCCTTGAACATGCTTGCGCCGACGAAGGTGCCGACGCCGGGCGTCCGCCGCGCGGCGATGTCCGCGAGCGGCACGCAACTGCGGGCCACGACACGGTCCGAGGCCATGCAGATGTCGCCGGTCTGCTCCGCCTGCCAGATCAGCTCCGGCCCGTAGCCGTTGTCGAACCGGACCGGCGTGAACTCGTCACCCGCCGGTGCCGTCCCCTTCTCCTGGGCGGTCCGCAGGATCATCTGCCTGGCGCTCTCCGGGAGCGTCGGCTCGGACAGCACCGTGCCGGCCCCGGCGGCCGCCCCGTCGTCCGCGGAGCCGTTCCCGCCGGGCGGCCCGGTACACGCGCAGGCGCCGAGGAGCAGGCCGGCGAGCACGACCCGAAGCCTCGTGGTGAAGCCGTTCATGATTCCCCCTTGCCTGGACTACTGACGAACGAACGGCTCCTGACCGGCGTCCACTCCGGTCATCCCGAGCTGCTCGCCGTTATTGCCCTTGCCATACTGAAAGTACCTCTCGCACCTCAGGTACCCATCTAGGGAGGCTAGTTGGACTATCGCACCAGTACCGGCGTCCTGCAGCTTCCCGTACTTCCACGTACCAGTGAACTTCACGGCCGTCGGCGAGTTGTCGCCACGGCACATGGCGGGCAACAGGAGAACTTCACCGAGCTTGCCGCCTTCCAGCAGCTGGATCGAGGAGGCGCCCGCCTTCCAGGACCCGATGACGGGCGGGTCTGGCGCCTTCCCCACCGTGCACGAGGCGGCCAGCGGCAGCACGCACACCAGCAGCGCCGGCCCATACCGCCTCGAAAGCCCCGGAGAGCCGATCACCTGTTACCCCCTTTGCCCCGGAGGCCCCGTGGGCCTCATGGGCCCCTGCCGCCGTCCCGGCATTCTGGCAGGCGCGCTCGGCGGCGACCGCACCGCGGCCCCCACCGGACGCATGGGCGTCCGGTGGGGGCCTGGAGGGGCTCAGACGCGCTTGGCCTCGGAGGCGGTAGCGGTCGGGACGGCGGTCGGGACGGTGGTGGGGACGGTGGTCGGGAGGGCCGTGGGGGCGGTGGTGCTGCCGGCGTGGGTGCCCAGGGTGCGTTCGACCTTGGCGACGGCGGTGCGGTACTGCATCGAGGCGGTCTGTTCGTTGCTGCCCTGGCGTTCGAAGTAGCCGAAGAGCATGGCGACCGTGCCGAAGCGTTCGATGCCGACGTAGCCGTTGAGCTGGACGCCGGCCAGGGTGCCGTCGAGGTGGACGGCGGGGGCGTCCTTGCGGTCGCCGAGGGTGACCGGGCTGACGGTGAAGGTCACGGAGTCCTGGGTGCCCGCCTCGAAGGTGATGCTGTGGCAGCTCTTCAGGGCGTCGGTGGCGTTCTTGAAGTCGGCGGTGAGCCGGTCGGAGGACTCGGCGGCGAGGGACTGGGTGACCATCGGGTTGCCGTCCGGGCCGTCGAGTTCGACCGCGGCGTGGGTGACCTGCGGTCCGGTCTGGGTGGCGTGCATGTTGATCAGGGCGCTGAGTGCGGCACAGCCGGTCACCGGGGTCTGGTTCCCGCCCGGACTGGGGCTCTGTGTCACCGAGATCGCGGTGTAGCCGGGGCCGAGGTCGGCCGGGGTCAGCAGGGCCGGCTTCAGCTGGTCGGCGGTGGGCAGGGTCTCGGCGGGTGCGGCCGAGGCCGGCCGGACCGCCGGGCCCAGGGCGACCGCCACGACGGCGGTGGCGGCGGCGAGGACGTGGATGGGCCTGGGAAAGGGCATACGGGGCCCCCGGTCGAGGGTTCGGGCAGGGACGAGGCAACCAGTGTCCCACCGGGGGCCCTGCGCGGCGCGCGGGCGGGGATCTCCGCAGGTCAGATGGATGCGGCCAGTTCGGTGCCCTGCTGGATGGCCCGCTTGGCGTCCAGCTCGGCGGCCACGTCGGCGCCACCGATCAGGTGCACCGGCAGGCCGCGCTCGCGCAGCGCCTCGTACAGGTCGCGGCGCGGCTCCTGGCCGGTGCAGAGCACGACGGTGTCCACGGGGAGCAGTTGGCGCTCGCCGTCGACGGTGAAGTGCAGGCCGGCGTCGTCGATCAGGTCGTAGCTGACGCCGGGGACCATCACCACGCCGCGGTGCTTGAGTTCGGTGCGGTGGATCCAGCCGGTGGTCTTGCCGAGGCCGGCGCCCACCTTGCCGGTCCTGCGCTGGAGCAGGTGGACGCTGCGCGGGGGCTCGGGCCGCTCGGGGGCGCGCAGGCCGCCGCGCTCGCGGTACTCCGGGTCGATGCCCCACTTGGCCTGGAACACCGGCGGGTTGAGGCTGGCCGCGTCGCCCTGGTCGGTGAGGAACCCGGCCACGTCGAAGCCGATGCCGCCCGCGCCGAGGATGGCGACCCGCTTGCCGACCGGCGCGCCGTCGCGCAGCACGTCGAGGTAGCCGAGCACGCTGGGGTGGTCGATTCCGGGGATGTCGGCGGGAGTTCGGGGGGTGACGCCGGTGGCGAGGACGATCTCGTCGTGGCCCTGCCCGGCCAGCTGCTCGGCGGTGACGGTGGCACCGAGTCGCTGGGTGACGGCCAACTCGGCCAGCCGGGTGCGGAAGTAGCGCAGCGTCTCGTCGAACTCCTCCTTGCCGGGGATGCGCCGGGCGATGTCCAGCTGCCCGCCGATCTCCTCGGCGGCGTCGTACAGGGTGACCTGGTGGCCGCGCTCGGCGGCGGAGACGGCGAACGCGAGGCCGGCCGGGCCCGCGCCGACGACGCCGATGTGCTTGCGCGACATCACCGGGCCGAGGACGAGTTCGGTCTCGTGGCAGGCGCGCGGGTTGACCAGGCAGGAGGTGATCCGGAGGCTGAAGGTGTGGTCGAGGCAGGCCTGGTTGCAGCCGATGCAGGTGTTGATGGCCTCGGCGCGGTCGTCGCGGGCCTTGGCCACGAAGTCGGCGTCGGCGAGCAGCGGGCGGGCCATCGAGACCAGGTCGGCGCTGCCCTCGGCGAGCAGGCTCTCGGCGATCTCGGGCGTGTTGATGCGGTTGGTGGCGACCAGCGGGATGCCGACCTTGCCCATCACCTTCCTGGTCACCCAGCCGAAGGCGCCGCGCGGCACCGAGGTGGCGATGGTGGGGATGCGGGCCTCGTGCCAGCCGATGCCGCTGTTGATGACGGTCGCCCCGGCGGCCTCGACGGCCTGGGCGAGCCGTACGACCTCGTCCAGGGTGGAGCCGCCGGGTACCAGGTCGAGCATGGAGAGGCGGTAGACGATGATGAAGTCCTCGCCGACCCGCTCGCGGACCCGGCGGACGATCTCCACCGGGAAGCGCATCCGCCGCTCGTACGGGCCGCCCCACTCGTCCTCGCGGTGGTTGGTCGCGGCGACGATGAACTCGTTGATCAGGTAGCCCTCGGAGCCCATGATCTCGACGCCGTCGTACCCGGCGCGGCGGGCCAGCCCGGCGCAGCGGGCGAAGTCCTCGATGGTCTGCTCGACCTGCCCGGCGGTGAGCTCGTTGGGCACGAAGGGGCTGATCGGGGCCTGGAGCGCGCTGGGGGCGACGAGGTCCCGGTGGTAGGCGTAGCGGCCGAAGTGCAGGATCTGGAGGGCGATCTTCCCGCCGGCGGCGTGCACCGCGTCGGTGACCACCCGGTGCTTGTCCGCCTCCTCCTCGGTGGTCAGCATCGCGCCGCCCTCCCAGGGGCGCCCGGCCTCGTTGGGGGCGATGCCGCCGGTGACGATCAGGCCGACGCCGCCTCGGGCCCGTTCGGCGTAGAAGGCGGCCATCCGCTCGTAGCCGCCGGGGGCCTCCTCCAGGCCGACGTGCATGGAACCCATGATCACGCGGTTGGGCAGGGTGGTGAAGCCGAGGTCGAGCGGGCTGAGCAGGTGCGGGTAGCGGCTGCTGCCGGGGTGGGCGCTCATCGACGTCTCCTGGGGCGCGGGCGGGGGCGGACCGGGGGCTTTGTTACCGCAGAGTAGGTGACGGGCGCCGCGGTATGCAACTAGTTGCATAAGGATCGTCGCGTGAGGCCGGGGGGTCGAGGGGACCTTCGGAACGGCCCCCGGAACGGCCCCCGCGCCGACCCTCGGAACGGCCCCCGCGCCGGCCCTCGGAACGGCCTGCCGGTGCACCTCCGAACAATCCTCCGGACAGCCCTCCGGATGGCTCGAACACGACGCCGGGGCCCGCCCGTCGGCGTATCGTCGTGTCCCGGACAGCGCGGGGGGACGGCGCTGGGACATCGCGAGTTCGGGAGAGGAGCGACCGTGCGAGGTGGCTCGGTGGCCGTGGTCGGGGGCAGCATCGCCGGGAGCGCCTTCGCCGGCGCCGCCGCCCGGCTCGGCGCGGAACGGGTGGTGGTGCTGGAGCGCAGCCCCGGCCGGCTGGAGGACCGGGGTGTGGGGCTCTGCACCCACGACGACCGCTTCGACGAACTGGTCCGGACCGGACACCTCGCCGCGGACACCCGCCGCCACCGCCTCACCGTGCGCCGCTGGGTCACCCGGGGCGCGGCCGGCGAGGGCGACGGACCGGACGGCTGCGGGCGGCTGCTCTGGGCCCAGCCCTTCTCGTTCCACTCGCACCACTGGGGCGTGCTCTGGCAGGCACTGCGCGAACGGACGCCCGGGCAGGTCGAGTTCCGGCTGGGCACCACGGTGACGGCGGTCGGCAACGGGCCCGGCGGCGAACGCGGCAATGCCTGGACCGAGAACGCCGACGGCGGCCGCGAGACGTACGACCTGGTGATCGGCGCCGACGGCTACCGCTCGGTGGTCCGCGCGGCCGTCTGCCCGCAGGCCGAGCCCGAGTACGCCGGGTACGTGTGCTGGCGCGGCAGCTACGACTCCGCCCTGCTGGCCGGGCTGCCCGGCGGAGCGGCCCCCTGGCCGGAGGAGCACTGCGTCACCGTCTGCTACCCCGGCGGCCAGGTGGTGATCTACCGCATCCCCGGGCTCGAACCCGGCAGCACCCAGGTGAACTGGGTCTTCTACGCCCCCACCCCCGCCTGGCTGCGGCTGGACGGCCCGACCAGCATCCCGGCGGGCAGCCTCACCGACGCGCGGCTGGACGAGCTGCGGCAGCTCTCGGAGCGGAACCTGCCGCCGTACTGGGCCGGGGTGGTCGCGCTGACCCCGCGCGAACGGACCTTCCTCCAGCCGATCTACGACCTGGCCGCCCCGCACCGCACGGCCGGCCGGCTGCTGATCGGCGGGGACGCGGCCACCGTGGTGCGCCCGCACAACACCAGCGGTGCGGTGAAGGCGATGCAGGACGCCCACGCCTTCGAGCTGGCCGGGCGGGAGGCCGGCTCCTGGCCGGACCTACTGGCCGCCTACGACCGCGAACGGACGGCGGCCGGACGGGAGTTGGTGGAGCTGGGCCGCGCCCTCGGCCGGGCCCAGGTCACCGCTTCACCGGACTGGTCGGGGATGGACGAACCGGCCATGGCCGCCTGGTGGCAGCACCAGCTCACCGGCACCGGGGGTTTCGGCGGCCACGCGCTCGGCCGCAAGGGCTGAGCGCGCGCCGCGGCCGTCGAAACCCCGTCGATCCGGACCGGGACGGTCAGACGTTGACGCCGTAGTCGGTCGCGATGCCGCGCAGCCCGGAGGCGTACCCCTGGCCGATGGCACGGAACTTCCACTCGGTGCCGTTGCGGTACAGCTCGCCGAAGACCATCGCGGTCTCGGTCGAGGCATCCTCGGTCAGGTCGTAGCGCGCGATCTCCTGGCCGTTGGCCTGGTTGAGGACCCGGATGAACGCGTTGCGCACCTGGCCGAAGCTCTGCAGCCGGGCGTCGGCGTCGTAGATCGACACCGGGAAGACCACCTTGGCCACGTCCGCCGGGACGCGGTCCAGGTCGACCTTGATCTGCTCGTCGTCCCCGTCTCCGCCGCCGGTCAGGTTGTCGCCACTGTGCTCGACCGAACCATCGGGGCTGCGGAGGTTGTTGAAGAAGACGAAGTGCTGGTCCGAGACCACCTTGCCCAGCGCGTTGCACAGCAGCGCGCTGGCGTCCAGGTCGTAGTCGGCTCCCGTGGTGGTGCGCACGTCCCAGCCGAGGCCGACGATCACGGCGCTCAGACCGGGCGCCTCCTTGCTCAACGAGACGTTGCCGCCCTTGGCCAGCGAAACTCCCACAATGCCCTCCTCGATCTCTCCCTGCGAACGAATCTACAACACTGTAGAGATCAGGAGAATCCATCGGGAGGCGGGCCCTGCCCCGGGAATTTCTCAGGGCGGCGAACGGGAACTCCGGCCGCGGCGCTCCGCATGCCGAGCACCCTGGCAGGGGCCCGCCCTACACTGACAGTGGATTTCCCCTCGTCGCAGGCCCTGTCGCCGGAGGTCCCGATGCGCCAGCGGTACAGCTTCCACCTCGACCAGGACGGGCACTCGGTGACCGTCAACGTCCGGTCCGGCTGGATCACCGAGACCGAGCTCCTGGTCGACGGCAAGGAGTGCGCCTTCCACCGTGTCCACGGGCACGGCGTCTACCCGCTGAGCCTCGCCGCCCAGGTCGCCGAGGAACCGCCGGAGCCGCTCGCGGTGCGGCTGGACCGCACCGGCCGGACCGAGCACCCGCTCTCCTGCGTCCTGGAGATGGCCGGCGCCGAGCACCCGATGCCCGAGCGCACGGCGCGCTGATTCCGCCCGTTCACGCCGACGTCGCGACGGACTTCGACGCGTTCGCCGCCCGGCACCCCGAGCTGCTCGACAAGGAATTGCTCACCCGCCACTACCGGCCCGGAACGCTCGCGGACGACCAGGCCAGGACGACCTGGGTCGAACCGGATCTCCTCCCCTTCCCCCGCTCCGCGTCCTGACGCGTCAGCCCGCCAGACCCTCCCCGAGGCGCTCCGCCACGATCTCCTCGACGGCCTTCCGGGCCCGCTCGGCGTCCTCCGCGACCAGCCCGATCCTGGTCCGGCGGTCCAGCACGTCGGCGGCATCCAGCGCGCCCTCGTGGGTGACGGCGTGGGCGATCTCGGCGCGGGTCACGTCCAGGCCCTCCGCGACCGGTGTCGACTCCCCTGCCACGAGCACCTCGTGGGCCGCGCCGCCGTGGCGGGCCGACAGCGAGGGCGGCACCTCCGCCGCGGAGAGCGGGCGGCTGTCCCGGTGCCCGGGGGCGCCGATCAGCGGCAGCCTGGCCGTCCAGCAGGCACGGGCGGGCAGGCCGCGCAGCCGGACGGCGGTGTCCACCGCGTCCTCGGCCATCCGGCGGTAGGTGGTGAGCTTGCCGCCGACCACGGTGATCACCCCGGACGGGCCCTCCAGCACCGCGTGCTCGCGCGAGATGTCGGCGGTGCTGCCGTCCCCGGTGTCGATCAGCGGGCGCAGCCCGGCGTGCGCGCCGCGCACGTCCGACCTGGTCAGCGCGGTGGCGAGGGCGGCGTTGACGGTGTCGAGGAGGAAGGTGAGCTCGGCCTCGGTGGGCTGGGGCTCGTCCGGGACCGGGCCCGGGGCGTCCTCGTCGGTCAGTCCGATCGCCACCCGGCCGAGCTGCTGCGGCAGCGCGAAGACGAACCGGCTGGTGGAGCCGGGCACCGGCACGGTGAGGGCGGCGGTCGGGTTGCCGAGCGCCGCCGCGTCCACCAGCAGGTGGGTGCCCCGGCTGGGCCGGAGCCTGATCGACGGCTCCACCTCGCCGGCCCAGACGCCGGTGGCGTTGACCACCGCGCCGGCCCGGACGGCCAGTTCCTGCCCGGTCAGGGTGTCGACCAGCCGGGCCGAGGTACCGGTGACCTGTTCCGCGCGCACCCTGGTCAGCACGCTCGCGCCGTACTGCGCGGCGGTCCTGGCCAGCGCGACCACCAGCCGGGCGTCGTCGACGAGTTGACCGTCGTGGGCGACCAGCGCACCGCGCAGCCCGTCCGTCCGCACGCCCGGGACCAGCGTGCGGGTCCGGGCGGCGTCGATCCGGCGCACCCGGGGCAGCAGCGCGCCCGGGGTGCCGGCCGTCAGGCGCAGCGCGTCCCCGGCGTGGAAGCCGGTGCGGATCAGCGCCGCCTGGCCGGGGCGCAGCAGGTCCGGGAGCAGCGGTACGAGTTGGGGCAGCGCCCGGATCAGGTGCGGGGCGGTGCGGGTCATCAGCACGCCGCGCTCGACCGCGCTCTCCCTGGCCACCTTGATCCGCCCGGAGGCGAGGTAGCGCAGGCCGCCGTGCACCAGCTTGGAGCTCCAGCGGCTCGTCCCGAAGGCGAGGTCACGAGCCTCGACCAGCACCGTGCGCAGGCCGCGCGAGGCGGCGTCCAGGGCCACCCCGGCGCCGGTGACGCCGCCGCCGATCACCAGGAGGTCGATCCGGGCGTCGTCGCCGAGTGCTTCGAGCTCCAGCGTGCGGCGGGCGGCGTCGAGTCGGGAGGTTCCGGCGTACGGGCCGGCGTGCGGACCTGCGGTGGGGGTCACGGCGCGAGGTATCCGTTCAGTGCTCTGGCCAGTTCGCGCCGCCAGGCCGCCTCGGGCAGCAGGGAGGCGACCATGCGGTGCGACTGGACGGTGGACTGGGCGATCAGCAGGACCATGGCGGCCAGTTCGAGCGGCTCGCCGGCCCGGATCGAGCCGTGCTCCTGGCCCCGTTCGATGCCGGAGCGCAGCGCCTCCAGCAGGCCGCGCTGGCTGGCGCCGAGCCGCTCGACGACGTACTGGAGCAGCAGGTCGGAGTCGTCGGAGCGGAGCAGCGCGCCGAGCACCGGGTGGTCGCGCAGCCGGACGGCGATCTCCACCACCCGCTGGACGAAGGCCTCCCGGTCGCGGGCGTCCGGTTCGGTGCCCTCCAGGGCGGCCAGGATCTCCCGGGTGAGCAGGGCGCCGATCACCGCCCGGACGTCCGGCCAGCGGCGGTAGACGGTCGGGCGGCTGACCCCGGCGCGGCGGGCGATCTCGGACAGCTGGGTGCGGCGCACGCCGAGGTGCACGATCAGGTCGGCGGCGGCGTCCAGGATCGCGTCGTCGGTGCTGCGGGCCCCGGGGGGCCGGCCCGGTGTCGGGGTCCGGCTCGGCGCTTGGGTCTGGCCTGGCGTCGGGGTCTGGCCTGGCGTCTGAGGCTCGGCGTTACTACTTGACATGATGTGTGAAACTGTAACGCATGGCACCTGAGACGCAAGCGGGACCGGCCGGCGCCGCACTTCCGCTCCCCCCGATGAAGTGGGACGCCTGGGGCGACCCGGCGCTCGCCAAGGAGCTGTCCGCCGACATCAAGGGGCTGCTCGCCGCCGCCCTCGGCGTCACCGGGGACGCCGCCCCCGGGCCGAGCGCCGAGGAGGTCGTGCTGCGCCCGTCCCGGATCTCCGCCGAGGACCTCAAGGCGCTGGCCGACGCGGTCGGCGAGGCGCACGTCAGCGCCGCCGACGCCGACCGGCTGCCCCGCGCCGGTGGCAAGTCCACCCCCGACCTGCTGCGCCGCCGCAGCCGCGAACCGCAGGACGCGCCCGACGCCGTCGTGCTGCCCGGCACCGAGCAGGAGATCGCCGCCGTCCTCGCGGTGTGCGCCGAACGCCGCGTCGCCGTCGTCCCGTTCGGCGGCGGCACCAGCGTGGTCGGCGGCCTCGACCCGGAGCGCGGCCCGTTCGAGGCCGTCGTCTCGCTCGACCTGCGCCGCTTCGACCGACTGCTCGACCTGGACGAGACCTCCGGCGAGGCCGTCCTCGGCGCCGGCCTCACCGGCCCGGCGGCGGAGGCGCTGCTCGCCGAACGCGGCTGGGAACTCGGCCACTACCCGCAGAGCTTCCGCTACGCCACCATCGGCGGCTTCGCGGCCACCCGCTCCTCCGGCCAGGACTCCGCCGGGTACGGGCGCTTCGACGAGATGGTGCGCGGGCTGCGCGTCGTCACCCCCGCCGGAGTGCTCGACCTCGGCCGCGCCCCCGCCTCCGCCGCCGGCCCCGACCTGCGCCAGCTGTTCCTCGGCTCCGAGGGCACCCTCGGCGTGATCACCGCCGTCCGGCTGCGCGTCCACCCGCTGCCCGCCGTCAAGGCGTACGAGGCGTGGAGCTTCCCCGACTTCGCCACCGGCACGGCCGCGCTGCGCACCGTCGAGCAGCAGGGCGCGGGCCCCACCGTGATCCGGCTCTCCGACGAGGCCGAGACCATGATCAACCTGGCCATGACCGAGCAGATCGGCGGCGCCCCCGCGGTCACCGACTGCCTGGCCGTCACCGTCTTCGAGGGCAGCGCCGCCCAGGTCGCCGCCCGGCAGCAGCTCACCCGGGACACCCTGCTCGCCGCCGGCGGCACCTCGCTCGGCGAGGCCCCCGCCCGGGCCTGGGAGCACGGCCGGTTCAACGCCCCCTACCTGCGCGACTCGCTGCTCAGCGCGGGCGCCCTGTGCGAGACCCTGGAGACCGCGGCCGGCTGGAGCCGGCTGCCCGCCCTGCGGGCCGCCGTCACCGAGGCGCTGACCGGGGCCCTGCCAGGCTCCCTCGTGCTCTGCCACATCTCGCACGTCTACCCGACCGGCGCCTCGCTCTACTTCACCGTCGTCGCCGCGCTCGGCGAGGACCCGCTCACCCGCTGGGGCGCCGCCAAGCGCGCCGCCGGGGACGCCATCCTCGGCGCGGGCGGCACCATCAGCCACCACCACGCCGTCGGCGCGGACCACCGGCCCTGGATGACCGAGGAGGTCGGCGAGCTGGGCGTGCGCATCCTGCGCGCCGTCAAGGCCGAACTCGACCCGGCGGGCATCCTCAACCCCGGCAAGCTGATCCCATGACCGGCGTGAGAACCGTCCGCAGGGTCGCCGTTCTCACCAACCCGGCGGCGGGCATCGGCCACGCCGAACCCGCCGCCCGCCGGGCCACCGCCCGGCTGCGGGCCCTCGGCGTCCAGGTCGAACCGCAGGCCGGACGCTCCCCCGAGGACGCCGTCCGCCTCGCCCGCGAGGCGGCGGCGGACGGCATGGACGCGGTGGCCGTGGTCGGCGGCGACGGCATGGTCAACCTCGCCCTCCAGGCACTGGCCGGCACCCCCGTCCCGCTCGGCGTGATACCGGCCGGCACCGGCAACGACCACGCCCGCGAGTACGGCTTGCCGCTCGGCTCCCCCGAGGACGCCGCCGACGTCGTCGCCGCGGGCCGCACCCGCAGCGTCGACCTCGGCCGGATCACCGGCCCGGACGGGGCCGTCCGCTGGTACGGCTCCGTCCTCGCCACCGGCTTCGACTCCCTGGTCAGCGACCGCGCCAACCGGCTCCGCTGGCCACGCGGCCGGATGCGGTACAACCTGGCCATCGTGGCCGAGTTCGCCAACCTGCGCCCGCTGCCCTTCCGCATCACCCTCGCCGACGGCACCGTCATCGAACGCGACCTCACCCTGGCCGCCGTCGGCAACACCCGCAGCTACGGCGGCGGCATGCTGATGTGCCCCGCCGCCCTCCCCGACGACGGGCTGCTCGACCTCACCCTCGTCGACGCCATGCCCCGGCTGCGCATCGCCCGGTTCTTCCCCACCCTCTTCAAGGGCACCCACGTGGGGTACCCCGAAGTCACCACGCTGCGCACCGAGTCGCTGCGGATCGAGTCCCCCGGCATCACCGCCTACGCCGACGGGGAGTTCATCAGCTCGCTCCCGGTCGAGGTCGCCGTGGAGAAGGACGCCCTGCGGGTGCTCGTGCCGTGAGAAGGTGGCGCCGTGGTCCGGCCCGACCGGGCGGGCCACGGCGACGGGGGCGGACCACCTCGGCTGCGCCCTGACGGCCGCCGGCCCCGGCCTCACCAACTACTGGCGCTGGACGCGCCGGACCTGACCGCCCGTCCGCCGGAGGCCTCCCTCACCCGCCGAGGCGGCGGCGCCAGAGCAACGGGCGTATCTCGATCGCCTGGGACGGGGCGCCGTTCCAGACCGTCGGCAGGCCAAACCCCGCCAGGGCGGCGACCACCTCCTTCCCAACGGCGACGGTGGTCTCCGCGGAGCCGTCGAAGCCGCCGTACAGCAGGGACAGGCCTTGGCCGAGGGCGGCGGACTCGGTGGCCTGGGAGTGGAAGTAGACGAAGCCGCGGGCGTCGGGGGATCCGGCGGCGCCGATCTCGGCCTCGCCGCAGGAGCGGCAGCAGGAGAAGTCCTCCCGGGCCGTGATGCCGTCGGCATCCAGCGCGGCGAAGGCCCGGGTGAGGCGCTCCGGATCGGTCTCGCCGACCCAGCCGGTCTGCTCGCCGACGCGCTCCAGCCAGAGCCGGTCGGCGAGTTGCTCGGCCTGGGGGCGCGAGAGCGGGCGGCGGTCGCCGGAGACCAGGTACTCCTCGGCCTGCTCGGCGAGTTGGGCGCGGTCGGTGTAGCCGCAGGCCAGGCTCAGCCGCAGCCGCTCCTCCACGCCCTGCCGCTCGCCCGCGTCCAGTTCGAGCGGCGGCACCGGCTCCGGTGCCGGGCCCAGGTCGAGCGGCTGCCAGTCGAGACCGTCGTCCCAGCCCGGCGCTCCGCGCGCCCAGCCCGTCATGGCCTCGGCCACCCGCTCGGGATCGTCCAGGCTCACCTCGAAGTGCCGCTCGCCCGAGCCGTCGCGGAGTTCCAGCGTGTAGTCCTCGCCGTCGGCGTGCCACACCTGGACGTACACGTCCGGCAGGTCCGGTATCCGCTCCACGACCAGGAAGCGGTCGTCCGGCGCGCCGATGCGCCGGACCATCCCCGCCAGTTCCTCCGCGCTCACCCTCAGGTGCCGCGTCTCGTTCGTCTGCACCGCGATCGCCAGCATGGGGCCACCCTTGCACACGCCACTGACAATCCCGGCGGCCGATCGCGCAGTTCAGGCCTGGTGCACCCGGTGACGAACGGCCGGAACGGCAGAAGGTCCGCGCGCTCCGGAGAGCGCGCGGACCTCCCGGCCGCGGGGACGGCGCTGCTGCCTAGTAGCTCAGGTCCTGCCGATACTGGGCCTCGGTCAGGCCGCCAGCGAGGTACAGGTTCCCCTCCGAGTCCAGGATCGCGATGATCTTCTTCATGGTGCCGTAGCGGGTCGTGAAGTAGAACTTGTTCTTCACGTGGTCCACTTCGAGGTTGGTGTTGATCGACAGCTCAACGCTCTGCGGGCCGCTGATCAGCACGTCCCGCTTGGGCGAGGTGCCGTAGACCCGGTTCTGGGTCAGCTTGACACGGCCGTTCATGTCGCCTTCTCGCCAGTCCGTCGCGACGCCGAGGTCGATGTCAGGCATGGAGGTCCTCCCCTACGATCCGCGGGGCCCCTGAGGACACGCCCGCACTCCACTGGAAACAACGTCATTGCCGGGTGAGGCACTTCATCACCCGGTGAAGGTGCACGCGCTCCGCCGAGCGCGCGAAGGAGCGGCCGGGCCGCGTCCTAGTAGGTCAGGTTCTTCTGCTCCGTGAGCAACCGGCCGGCGAGGCTCAGGTTGCCCATGGAGTCCAGCACCGCGAGGAGCTTCTTGGTGCTGCCGTGGTGGGTCGTGAAGTAGACCTTGTCCGCTTCCTGACTGGTGGACTCGTTCGTGTTCACCGCCAGCTCGATGCTCTCCGGGCCGCTGATGACCACGTCCTTCCACGCCGGGTTCGCGTTGACCCGGTTCTGCACCAGCTTGATGCGGGCGTTGCTGTCGCCGCTCTTCACGTCCGACGCCACGCCGAGGTCGATGTCAGGCATGGAGACCCTCCCCTATGATCCGCGGGGTCCTGAGGACACGCCCGCTCTCCGATGGAAACACTGTGATGGCCTGGTGAGCGACGTCATCACCCGGTGAAGGTGCGCGCGCCCCGACGCCGCACCCTGATCCGGCACAATGAGCCGGACACCCCCTAGTAGGTCAGGTTCCCCTGATTGGTGAACACCTTGCCGGCGATGGAGAAGTTGCCGTTCGAGTCCAGCACGGCGATGACCTTCTTCGTGGTGCCGTGGTGGGTCGTGAAGTAGATCTTGTCCGCTTCCTGGCTGGAAGAGTAGTTCGTGTTCACCGACAGCTCGATGCTCACCGGCGAGCCGACGACCACGTCCTTCTTCGCCGGGTTCGAGCCAGCCGGGCTCTGCTGCAGCTTGACGCGGCCGTGGTAGTCGCCGTCCGTCCAGTCCGACGCCACGCCGAGGTCGATGTCAGGCATGGAGACCCTCCCCTTTGGTCCCGCGGGGCCCCTGCGGACACACCCGCTCTCCAGTGAAAACAACTTCGGTGCCAGGTGGAGCACTTGGCCACCCGAACCGATCGGAAATCTACACAGTCCCGCCGTGGAATCTGGGCCTCCGTTTGAAAATTTCCGATACGAGTCAAAAATGAACAAGCATTGACCGATTTTGTTCGCTTGAAAGTCCCAGGAGCCCTACAAGTCACACCAGTCCCAAGGGAGTCGACAAACGGAAGAGGCCCGCGCACTCCGGCGAGTGCGCGGGCCTCGGGGCCGCTCCGGGACCGACCGCAGGCGCTAGGCGGGCCGCACCCTGCCGGAGCTCTCCGTGAGGGCCGGCTCCCCGCTGTCGGGGTCGACGGTGTAGACGCGGTAGCCCGCGTCGGTGGTGATCCGGATGTGGTCGGCGTCGGACCACCGCGCCGATACGAACTCCCCCTCTCCGGGGAACTTCTGCTGGACCGTCAGGACCGACCAGCGGCGCGCCGAGAGGCCGCTCCCGGTCTCCAGACCGACCTGGAAGGTGTTGCTCTCCTGCTCCGACTGACCGCGGTTGACCACGGTCAGGACGCGGTCCGCCCGGCCCGGGGAGCTCGTCCGGGTCTCCCAGCGGACCGGCTCGCCCAGGTCCAGCATCCGGACGGCGCCGCCTCCCAGCGCGAACACCAGCCCGACGGCCCCGACCGCCGTCGCCAGCCCGCCGATCGCGTCCCGACGGCCGCGGACCCAGCGCGCGGCCAGCAGCAGGACGGCGGCGGCGCCGACCAGCGGCACCGGATGGTCCAGGGCGTCGGCCACCGCCGCCCGCCCACCGCTGCGGGACTCCAGCCGCCCCGCGGCGGCCACGACCAGCGGCAGCAGCGCGGTGGCGGCCAGGATCCCGCCGATTCTCATACGATTCATCGAACCCCCTTGCGGGGCACCCTAGACGGCCCGGTCCCCGGACGGATCCGGAGGGCCTCACCCCGGCGCGGCGGGCTCCGAGGCCGTCGGGAAAACCGGGTGCTCCGACGCCGGACGGTCGGGTAGCCTGCCGGGCATGTCGAGCCCTGAGGCATCCAGGGTGGGGGCTTTCGGTCACGCGCCGTCAGCCCCCTGAAACCCGGAGACCCCGAACCACCGAGGTCCGAGCGAGCGCCGCGCCTGCGCCGCCCGGGGGCTGAGCGTGCGGTGACGAGACGTCCTGTCCTCGTTCCCACCGCCTCCTCGGAGCCTCTCGATGCCCCTTCCGCTCTATCTGCTCGCCCTGGCCGTGTTCGCCATGGGCACCTCGGAGTTCATGCTCGCCGGGCTGCTGCCCGGCCTCGCCGCCGACCTCGGCGTCACCGTCGGCACGGCAGGCGGGCTGACCTCGGCCTTCGCGGTCGGGATGGCCGTCGGCGCGCCGCTGACGGCCGTGCTCGCCCGCAGCCGGCCCGGACGCGGCAGCCTGCTCGGGTTCGTCCTGGTCTTCGCGGCGGCGCACGCCGTCGGGGCCCTCACCGCGGACTTCCCGGTGCTGCTCGCCAGCAGGGTGGTCGCCGCGCTCGCCGACGCCGGTTTCCTGGCGGTGGCGCTGACCACCGCCGCCGCCCTCGTCCCCGCGGACCGCAAGGGGCGGGCACTCGCCGTGCTGCTGTCCGGGACGACGGTGGCGACGGTCGCCGGTGTCCCCGGCGGGGCGGTGCTGGGCGCGCTGTTCGGGTGGCGCGCCGCGTTCTGGGCCGTCGCGCTGCTCTGCCTGCCCGCCGCCGTGGGCATCGCCAAGGGCCTTCCGGCCGCCGCCACTTCGGCCGACGGGTGCCCCGCCCCGGCGCTGCGCGCGGAGGTCGCCGAGCTGCGCCGTCCCGGGCTGCTCCGCGCGATGGTCCTGGCCGCGCTGGTGAACGCGGCGACCTTCGGCGGCTTCACCTTCCTCGCCCCCGTGGTGACCGGCCCCGCCGGGCTCGGTGAGCTGTGGGTGCCGGTGGCGCTGGTGCTGTTCGGGGCCGGGTCGTTCGCCGGAGTCACCGTCGCCGGGCGGCTCGCGGACCGCCGCCCTGGCCTGGTCCTCGCCGTCGGCGGCCCGCTGCTGCTGGTGGGCTGGCCCGCCCTGGCCGTCCTCGCGGACGCGCCGGGCGCGCTGCTGCCGCTGGTGTTCCTGCTGGGTGCGGTGTCCTTCGCGGTCGGCGGCACGCTGATCACCCGGGTGCTGTACGAGGCGACGGGCGCCCCCACCCTGGCGGGCGCCTACGCGACCGCCGCGCTCAACCTCGGCGCCACCGCGGGGCCGTTGCTCGCCGCCGCCACCCTCGGCACGGCGGCCGGCGACCTCGGGCCGTTCTACGCCGGCGGACTGCTGGTCGCGGCGGCGCTGCTGGTGGCGACGGTGCGGCCGCGGGTCGGCTGAGTCACGGGTCGCGGTACGGGAAGAAGCGGGGGTACGGGGCCGGGCGCGGTGGGGCCCGGCTCACACCCCCCGCGTCGCCGCCACCCGCCCGTCCGCGACCGCCGCCACCAACTGGCCGTGGTCGGCCGCCGTCCGGTCCGCGTAGCGCAGCGCGAAGTCGGCCACGGCCTCGGCGAAGGTGTCCGCGCCGCCGAGGTAGCCGGCGATGGCCAGGCGGTCGCCGGTGCGGGCGTGGGCGCGGGCGAGGGTGCGGCCGCAGAGGTCGGCGTAGGCCCGCAGCCCGGAGGGCCGGAAGTCGGAGATGTCCGTCGAACCCTTCATGTCACGCAGCTGGCGGCCGTAGAAGTGGCGTCCGGCGGGGCCCGTGGTCCAGCCGAGGAAGATGTCGCTGGCGGCCTGCATCAGGTGCTGTCCGGTGACCACCCGGCGGCCGCCGTGGTGGACGGCGATCTCGGCGTCCGGCCGCAGCGGCGGCAGGTGTTCCTCCAGCACCGACCGGCCGGCCTCCTTGAGCTGGAGGAACAGCGGGTCGTGGCCGCCCTGGCCCTCCAGCAGCACGATGTAGCAGCGGGTGCCGACGCTGCCCACGCCGACCACCTTGGTCGCCGCGTCCACGAAGCGGTAGCGGTCCAGCAGGACCCTGCGGTCCTCCGCGAGGGTCGACCGGTAGTCACTGAACACCTTGCCCACGCCGCGCAGTTCGGTCCGCTTCAGCGGCTCGATCAGCGGCGGCTCGCTGACGATCCGGCGCCGCCCGTCCCGTTCCTCGGTGAGCTTGCCGAAGGCCTGGAGGCTGGTGCGGCGCCGGGCGTGCGCGAGGTCGGCCTCGGCCCGCTCGCGCTGCCTCGGCCTGCGCAGCAGCGCCGGCAGGTCGGCGGTGTCCACCCGGGCGTACCAGACGTCGAGTTCGCCCCTGCCGGCCAGCTTCCGCATCGCGCCCGCGTACCCCTGGACGGCGGCGAGCGCGGCCCTGCGCGCCTGCCGCTCGTCCTGGCCGTTGTCCCTGGCGGCGACGGCGACGCTGGCGGCGAGCCGCTTGACGTCCCACTCGAAGGGGCCGGGGAAGGTCTCGTCGAAGTCGTTGACGTCGAAGAGCAGCGCGCGCTCCGGGGAGGCGTACACGCCGAAGTTCAACAGGTGGGCGTCGCCGCAGAGTTGGACGGTGAGACCGGTGTCCGGCAGGGCGCCGAGGTCGGCCGCCAGGACGGCGGCGGCGCCGCGCAGGTAGGCGAACGGGCTGTCCGCCATCCGCCCGCGGCGGATCGGCAGCAGCCCGGCGACCCGGTCCTCGCCCTGCCGCTCCAGTACGCCGAGCGGGTCGGGCCGGTCGGCGGCGGGGATCCACCGGCCGTGGGCGGAGCGGGAGACCCGCTCCCGGGCGGCCCGGCCGTGCCGGCGGCGTTCGGCGGGGGTGGTCATGCGGCGGCTCCGGGCGTCGGCGGGTCGCGGGTCCTCTTCCGGCGACGCTAGGACAGGAGTGCGGGAGGGCGCACCGCACGCCCTCCTGCACTCCGCCGTCCGGGTGAACCGGGCGGCCCGCGGGAGAGGCGGATCACCGCACGGTGAAGTCCGCCATCATCGCCATGTCCTCGTGCTCCAGGTTGTGGCAGTGCAGCATGTACACCCCCGCGTAGTCGGTGAAGCGCACCAGCACCTCCACCGCCTCGGCCGGGCGCAGGTCCACGGTGTCCTTCCAGCCCGCGTCGTACGGGCCGGGGTCGGCGCCGTTGCGGCCGATCACCTGGAAGTGGTCCAGGTGGACGTGCACCGGGTGGTGCAGGTCGGTGGAGAAGCGCCAGCGCTCGACGGTGCCGAGGGCGGGCGTGGCGATGCTCTCGCCCGGTTCGTACGGGCGGCCGTTGATCGTCCAGCCGCTGCCGCGGCTGCGGCGGAAGGTGAAGTCGCGGGTGGCGACGGCGGCGGAGGCGTCCAGGGCCTCGATCGTGGACAGCCTGTCGGGCACCTTCGTGTCGTCGCCGACCTGCTGGGAGGTGACGTCGAAGCGCATCACCTCGGCCGTCCGGCCGTCGCCGAAGCGGTTGACCAGCCGGACCCGGGTGCCGGGTTCGTAGCGGGCGAAGTCGACCACGACGTCGAAGCGTTCGGCGGGCGCGATCTCGATCCCGTCGTGCCGGACGGGCGCGGCGAGCAGGCCGCCGTCCGAGCCGATCTGGACCAGGGCGCCGCCGCCCGCGGGCTGCGGGTCCAGTTCGAGCCGGTAGAGCCGGGCGTTGGAGGCGTTGAGCAGCCGCAGCCGGTAGTGCGCCCGGTCGACGTCCAGCCGGGGCCAGGGCGCGCCGTTGACCAGGATGACGTCGCCGAGCACGCCGTTGGCGTAGTCGTCGGTGACGCCCGGTTCGGCGAGCCCGGGGTCGGCCGCGGGGTAGCGGAAGGAGCCGTCGGCGGCGAAGGAGCGGTCGGTGATCATCAGCGGCAGGTCGCGATCGCCGCGCGGCAGCGGCAGCGCGTCCTCCTCGTCGTCGTGGACGAGGTGGAAGCCGGCCAGTCCGCGCCAGACGCCGGGGCCGGTGAAGCCCATCCGGTGGTCGTGGTACCAGAGCGTGGCGGCGCGCTGCCTGCCCGGATAGGTGTACCTGCGCTCGCCGGTGGCGTTCCTGCCCGCCGCGTGGTGCATCCCGGGCATGCCCGGCATCCCCGCCGTGCTCCGGCCGGAGTCGGTCGAGCCCACCGGCAGCAGCAGGTCCACCGGGTAGCCGTCGCTGTCCGCCGGGGTGTGCCCGCCGTGCAGGTGGGTCACCGAGGGCACCGGCAGCTCGTTGCGGTGGCTGACCACCGCCGTCCGCCCGGAGCGGGTGACCACGGTCGGCCCCGGGAAGGTGCCGCCGTACGTCCACATCCCGGTCTTCACCCCGGGCAGGATCTCCAGCTCGGCGACCTTCTGGGTGATCTCGTAGTGGTCGCTCGTGCCGTCGGTACGCACCGGTTGCAGCACGGCCGGCACCGGCAGCGCGGCCCGGAAGGCCTCCGGCAGGGCGAGTTCGCTGCTCAGCAGCCGCCCCGGACGGCCTTCGGCGAGCAGCCGGGCGGCGGAGGGGACGGCGACGGCGGCCAGGGCGCCCGCGCCGAGGACGGAGGCGCCGACGCCCAGGAACCGGCGCCGGTTCACTTGGACACCTCCAGGGGGCCGCCGGGGCGCGGCAGGCGGCCGGCGCCGTCCGGGCCGGTGCCGTCCGG
>NZ_MSJQ01000316.1 GCF_014596515.1 Streptomyces sp. CBMA156 | reverse complement strand
CTGAGCCGGCCGCCGACCGCGCCGGCCCGCTCGCGCATGCCGATCAGGCCGAAGCCGCTCTCGCTCGGGGGGTGCCGGGGCAGCGGGACCGCGCGGGGGCGGCCGGTCGCGGTCGGACGGCCGTTGGCGACGCTGACCGCGACCCGGCTGCCGCTGTAGGCGAGGGTGATCTCGGCGTCGGCGCCGTGGGCGTGCTTGGCGACGTTGGTCAGCGACTCCTGGACGATCCGGAAGGCGGTGAGGCCGACACCGGGCGACAGCGGGCGGGCCTCCCCCTCGACGGTGAGCCGGACCGGCAGGCCGGCCCGCTCGAAGGTGTTGATCAGCTCGGGCAGCCGGTCGAGCCCGGGGGTGGGTTCGAGCGGGGCGGGCTCCTCGGCGCGGCGCAGCAGGCCGACGGTGGCGCGCAGTTCCTGGAGGGCCGAGCCGGTGGCGTCGGTGATGTGGCTGAGCACCTCGCGGGCCTGGACGGGGTGATTGTCCATGAGGTGGACGGCGATGCCGGCCTGGGCGTTGGCGAGGGCGATGTGGTGGGCGACCACGTCGTGCAGGTCGCGGGCGATCCGGATCCGCTCGTCGGCGACCCGCCGGAGGGCCTCCTCCTCGCGGGTGCGTTCGGCCCGTTCGGCGCGCTCCTCGATGGCCGCGAGGTGGGCGCGGCGGTTGCGGATGGAGTCGCCGAGGGCGCCGGGCAGCAGGGCCCAGGCGAGGACGCCGAGCCGTTCGCCGATCGGGCCGCTCGGGCCGAGCAGCAGCGCCATCCCGGTGAGCAGGACGGCGGTGACGATCGAGGCGCGCAGCGCGGTGGCCCGGTCGGTGCGGACGGCGAGGCAGTAGAGCGCGACCAGCAGCGGGGCGGCCAGGGCCGGGCTGAGCCGGGGGCTGGTGGAGGTGAGCAGCACGGTGCAGAACAGCGTGACGGCGACCACCGCGCGCGGGTGGCGGCGATGGGCGAAGACGGCGGTGGCGGCGCCCAGCGCGATGGCGCCGGTGAGCGGGTCGAGTCCGATGTAGCGGCCGCGGCTCTGGTCGATGGTGGCTCCGAGGCCGGTGACCGTGATCAGGGCCGCGCCTCCGGCGATGTCGAGCAGCCGCGGATGGTCGCGGCGCAGGCGCTGCCAGATGTCGCTCATGCTCGTGCTCTCCGGGTCGGGTTGCCCTGGCCGCGCCCTCGCCGGGCGGCACCGGTTCGTGCCGCGCGGGCCCCGGTGGGGGTGGCGGTCCTGGTCGGAGGCCTCCGCGACGGGCGGTGGCCTCCGACAGCAACGGTAAACGGTTGGGCTCGAACCGGTGTCCGAGCCGGATGTGACCGGACCCGGCCGTGGCGGTGCCTGGCCGGGTCCGGGATGGTGCCAGGACCGGCCCGGATGGTTCCGGGCCGGACCGGGCGGCACCGGTCTAGACGGTGACCGACTCCCTGGCCTGAGCCTGCTCGGGGGCGGCGGCCTCCAGCTTGCTGCCCTCAACGTCGACGTCCGGTATCAGCCGGTCGAGCCAGCGCGGCAGCCACCAGGCGCGGCGGCCGAGCAGGGCGAGGACGGCCGGGACGATGGCCATCCGGACGATGAAGGCGTCGAAGGCGACGGCCGCGGCCAGGCCCAGACCCATCATCTTGATCATCGGCTCGTTCATCCCGATGAAGCCCGCGAAGACGGCGATCATGATGAGGGCCGCGGCGGTGACCACCCGGGCGTTGTGCCGGAAGCCGGTGACGATCGCCTCGCCGGGCTCCTCGCCGTGGACGAAGCCCTCACGGATCCGGGTGACCAGGAACACCTCGTAGTCCATGGCGAGGCCGAAGACCACACCGATCATGAAGATCGGCATCATGCTCATCACCGGGCCGGTCTGCTCCACCCCGATCAGACTGGCCAGCCAGCCCCACTGGAAGACCGCGACCACGGCGCCGAGCGCGGCGACCACCGAGAGCAGGAAGCCGAGGGCCGCCTTCAGCGGGACGAGGACGGAGCGGAAGACCACCAGCAGCAGGATGACGGCGAGGCCGACCACCACGGTGAGGTACGGCAGCAGCGCGTCGGACATCTTCTGGGAGACGTCGATGTTCATCGCCGTGGTGCCACTGACCAGGACCGTGGCCCCGGTGGCCGTCTTCAGGCCGGCCGCGTCACCGCGGATGGCGTGCACGATGTCCTTGGTCTCGGCCTCGCTCGGACCGGTCGCGGGGACGGCGTTCAGCAGGGCGGTGTCGCCCTCCTTGTTGAACATCGGCGGCGTCACTGCGACGACCCCGGGCAGGCCGGAGACCTTCTTGGCGACCTCGTTCGCGGCGGCCTTCGGGTCGGCGACGCCCTTGGCGTCCACCATGACCGTCAGCGGGCCGTTGAAGCCGGGACCGAAGCCCTCGGAGAGCAGGTCGTAGGCGCGGCGCTGGGTGGTGGAGGTGGGCTTCGACTCGTCGCCCGGCAGGCCGAGCCGCAGGTCGAGGGCCGGGGCGGCGAGCACGCCGAGCGCGATCACGCCGCCGAGCAGCACCGCGAGCGGACGGCGCAGGATGAAGCGGGCCCAGCGGGCGCCACCGTTCTCCTTCCCGGCCGGGGCCCCCGCAGCGCCCGCCTTGCGGGCCTTGCGGGGCAGCACCTTGCGGCCGAGGAAGCCGAGCAGCGCGGGGACCAGGGTGAGCGCGACCAGCACGGCGATCACGACCGTCCCGGCGGCGGCCATGCCCATCTTGGCCAGGATCGGGATGCCGACCACGGAGAGGCCGGCGAGCGCGATCACCACGGTGAGGCCGGCGAAGACCACCGCGGAGCCCGCGGTGCCGACGGCCCGGCCCGCCGCCTCCTGGGGCGCTCGGCCCTCGGCGAGTTCGGCGCGGTAGCGGGAGACGATGAACACCGCGTAGTCGATGCCGACGGCGAGGCCGAGCATCATCGCGAGCGTGCCGGTGGTGGCGGAGAGCCCCAGCGTGCTGCCGAGCGCGGTGATCAGCGCCATGCCGAGGCCGACGCCGATCACCGCCGTGAGCAGTGGCAGGCCGGCCGCGAGCAGCGAGCCGAAGGTGATCACCAGGACGACGGCGGACAGCGCCATGCCGATCGCCTCGCTGCTGCCGCCCGCGTCGGGCTTGGCCATCAGCGCGGTGCCGCCGATCTCGACCTTGAGCCCCGCGTCCCGGCCGTGCTGGGCGGCCTGCTCCAGGGTGTCGGTGGCGTCCTTGGACACCTCGCCGACCTTGGCGGAGTAGTTGACCGTCGCGTAGGCGGTGGTGCCGTCCTGGGAGACCGCGCCCTGCATCTTGAACGGGTTCACCGCGCCGGTGACCTGCTGGGACCGGGCGACCTCGTCGACCGTCCGCTCGACCGCCTGCTGGTTGGGCCCGGCGGTGATCTTCTGGCCGGAGGGGGCGACGAACACCAGGCGCGCCATGGCCCCGTCGGCGTGGCCGCCGGGGAAGCGCTCGTTCATCAGGTCGAAGGCCTTCTGCGCCTCCGTACCGGGCATCGCGAAGCCGTCGTCGGGTGCGGCGGGCGCCTTGGCCGCCAGGACTCCGCCGACCGCCAGCACGGCGACCCAGAGGAAGGTCACCAGCCGGCGCCGGACGAAGGCCCATCGGCCCAGGCTGTAAAGGAACGTGGCCACGGGAGAGCGGACTCCTTCGGATGCGGTTCTCGGGAACGAACGCGCCGCGGCCGGCCGGAGGTCCTGGTGGACGCGGTCCGCCGCAGCATGACCAATCCTTGATCGCCGGCCCCTGCTCCGTCGTCGTCCCTGTGCAGGCCGTTTGCGTACTGCGGACGCAGTAGTGCCATCCCCCGCACGGAGGAGCGCACGCCCGGCACCGGAAGTAGTGCCCGGACCTGCGGCGGAAGCAGATCCGGTCACCCGCGCGGGCCTCGACGGCGGGCCGCGGTCCGGTGGGCGAAGTAGCGTGATGTGCCTGACCCGTCCGCTGACGTGCGGTTCGGGAGGATCCGTCCCGATCGGTGCTGCTCGCGCAGCCCGCCGCCGGAGGTGCCCCATGGGCGTTCCAGCCGCCCGCATCGTGTTCGACGAGAGCGACCGCGCGGCGGTCGCCGAAGCGGTGACCGAGATGCTCACCACCGGCGCGCTGACCCTCGGTCCGTGGACCGGGCGCTTCGAGCAGGCCTTCGCCGCCGAGCACGGCGCCTCGCACGCCGTCGCGGTGAGCAGCGGCACGGCGGCGCTGGAGGTGATCCTGCGCAGCGTCGACGTCCGGGGCCGCGACGTGGTCGTCCCCGCCGTCACCTTCTACGCGACCGCCGGCGCGGTGGTGCACGCGGGCGGGCGGCCGGTGTTCGCCGACGTCGACCCGGCCACCCTCGCGCTCTCCCCCGAGGCCCTGGAGGCGGCGCTCACCCCGGACACCGCCGCGGTCGTCCTGGTGCACGTCGGCGGGCTGGTCGGCCCGCAGGTGCACGCCCTGCGGGCGCTCTGCGACCGGCGCGGCGTCCCGCTGGTCGAGGACGCCGCGCACGCCCACGGCAGCAGCTTCGAGGGGCGTGCCGCCGGGACCTTCGGCCTGGCCGGGGCCTTCTCCTTCTACCCGACCAAGGTCACCACCAGCGGCGAGGGCGGGATGATCCTGACCGAGTCGCCGGAGCTGCGCGACGAGGCCCGGATCTACCGCGACCAGGGCAAGGGCTCGTTCACCACCAACCACCACGTGAGGCTCGGCTACTCCTGGCGGATGAGCGAGCCGCACGCCGCGATCGGCGCGGTGCACCTGCGCCGGCTGAAGGAGTTCATCGAGACCCGCCGGGCCGTCGCCCACCGCTACGACGCGGCGCTGTCAGGGCTGGACGGGCTCGACCCGGTGCTCGAACCGCCCGGCTGCCGCGGCAACTACTACAAGTACGTGGCGCTGCTGCCGGCCGGGGTGGACCGCGCGGAGTTCAAGCGGACGCTGGCCGAGGAGCACGGGGTGCGGCTGTCCGGCGAGGTCTACGACCTGCCGCTGCACCTCCAGCCGGTGCTCGCCCCGTACCGGCGCGGGCCGCTGCCGGTGGCCGAGGACGTCTGCGCGCGGCAGGTCTGCCTGCCGGTGCACTCCGACATGACCGAGGACGAGACGGAGCAGGTGATCGACGCCGTCTCCGCGGTGTACCGGCACCTGGCCGGATAGCCGGAGCGAAGGGAGCAAGATCGTGCGGATAGCCGTCACCGGGGGCTGCGGATTCATCGGCTCACACGTCGTGGACCACCTGATCGCGGCCGGCCACGACGTCCTCGCGGTGGACACCACCGACAAGTACCTCAACCCGGACGCCGAGCACGCGCGGCTCGACGTCCTCGACCTCAAGGCGCTCACCGCCGCGCTGGCCGGCAGCGAGGTGGTCTACCACCTGGCCGCGATGGCCGACGTCGAGCGGGTCAGCGCCGACCCGGTCCGCGCGGTGCGGACCAACATCGACGGCACCGAGGCCGTCCTGGAGGCCGCCCGGCGCAGCGGTCTGAGCCGGACCGTGCTGGCGAGCACCGTCTGGGTCTACGGAGCCGCCCTCGCCGACGAGCAACTCGACGGCGGGGAGCAGGAGTTGGACGAGCACGTGCCGATCGAGCTGGAGCACAGCGGCCACCTGTACGTGGCCACCAAGCTCGCCGCCGAGATGCTGGTGCACAGCTACCGCGAGCTCTACGGGCAGCACTTCACCATCCTGCGCTACGGCATCCCGTACGGGCCCAGGATGCGCGACGAGCTGGTCGTCGCCCGGTTCGTCCAGGCCGCGCTGGCCGGGCGGCCGATCACCATCGCCGGCGACGGCCGGCAGAGCCGCAACTTCGTCTACGTCGAGGACCTCGCCGACGCCCACGTGCGGGCCCTCTCCCCCGCCGCCGAGGACCAGACCTTCGCGCTGGAGGGCTCGACGGCCGTCTCGGTGCGGGACATCGCCGACACCGTGGACGGGCTGCTCGGGCCCGTCACCATCGAGCACATCGACGGACGGAAGGCCGACTACGCGGGGCGGCGGATCTCCTCGGCGCAGGCCAAGCGGCTGCTGGGCTGGTCGCCGAGCACCAACTTCACCGACGGCGTGCGCCGGTACGCGGACTGGTACCGGGCCTCGCTCGGCCCGGCCGCCGCCGGCTGACGGGGCCGCCCGATGCCGCACGCCCTGCTGATCTCGGGATCGCTCGGGCAGGGCCACGACGTGATGGCCCAGGCCTGCGCGGACACCCTGCGCGAGCGCGGCTGGACCACCCGCACCGTGGACGCGATGGCCCTGCTCGGCCGGCGCTCGGGCGCGGCCGGGGAGGCGGTGTTCCGCCGGCTGCTCGACCTGCCCGGGGCGTACGACGCCTTCCACTTCTCGGCGCTGCGGCCGGGCGCCAGGATCGCGCTGCTCGCCGACGCGGCGGCGCGCGGCCGGCTGGTCCCCGCGCTGCGGGAGCTGATCGAGGCGCAGCGGCCACAGCTGGTGGTCTCGGTGTTCGCCACCGCGACCTCGGCCGTCAACCGGCTGCTGCGGCAGGCGCCGGAACGGGAGTTCCGGCACTTCGTGTTCTGCACCGACGTGACGCCGCACCGGCTCTGGGTGCAGGAGGGGACGGACCTGTTCCTGGTCACCTCGGAGGTCGCCGGGTGCGCGGTGCGACGGTACCTGCCGGACGCCGACATCGCCGTCGTGCCCGCGCCGCTGCGGGAACCGTTCTACCGGCCGCCGGAGCGGGCCGCGGCCCGGGCGGAGCTGGGCGTGCCGGCGGGCGCCCGGTGCGTGCTGCTGATGTCGGGCTCCTGGGGGCTCGGCCCGCTCGCCCGCACCGCCGCCTCACTGGCCGCCGCCGGGCCGTACGTGCTCGCGGTGGCCGGGCGCAACCGGGAACTGGAGTGCCGGCTGCGGGCCGCCGCGCGCCGGGAGCCCCGGCTGCACCCCTACGGGTACACCGACCGCGTCCCCGCGCTGATGGCCGCCGCCGACCTGGTCGTCACCAGCTCGGGCGACACCTGCAGCGAGGCCCGCGCGCTGGGGCGGCGGCTGCTGCTCCTCGACGTGGTGCAGGGGCACGGACGCGACAACCTCCAGCACGAGCTGGAACTCGGCCACGCCGACGTCGCCACCGCCCGCCCGGCCGAGGTGGTCCGCAACGCCCTGGCCGCGCTCGGCCGCCCCGAGCCCGCGCCGTCCGTCGGCGCGACACCGGCGGCGTGGCAGGCGGGGTTCGGGGCGGCGCTGCGGCGGGTGGGGCTGGGGTAAGCCGCGGCAGGCGGGATGCTCCTATGGCTGTCAGTACAGGCCGTCGGTGCCCGAACAGGTGAGGGTGCCGGTCACCGTGCCGGTGTCGCCGAGTTCCTCGGTGACGGGCATCGCGGTGAGCGTCGCGCCGTGGGCGGTGCGGCTCGCCTGCCCGCCGATCGGGACGCTGCCCTTCCAGAGCACCGGACGGAAGCCCTTGAGGGTCAGCAGCAACCGGGCCTCGCCGTCCTTGAGGACGAGTTCGGCGAGTGCGTCGTTCAGGCTCCTCGGGGTCGCGGTGAGGCTCAGGGCGCCGGTCGGTGTGGCCTCGCCGACGCAGGCGACCGAGGCGAAGCGGTAGCTGCCGCCGTTGGCCGCGTCGAGGGTCAGGCCGCTGCCGGCGGGCGTCCCTGACCCCGGGTCGGGGGTGCCGGAGGACGGCGTGACGGACGGAGCGGGAGCGGTCGGGGCGGGAGCGGTCGGTGACGCGGCCGAGGCCGAGGGCGGGCCGGACGAGACGACCGGCCCGGGCGACGAGCCGGAGCCTCCGCAGCCGGCCACCAGGAGGGCGGCTGCGCCCAATGCGGCGAAGGACCAAAGTCGGTGCGCTGAACGGACGTTGACGTTCACGGGAGCCCCCTGCTCGTTCGGCGTGGTGATCCTGACGACGCGTCGGTCAGGCCGGACGGTTCCGCCCGGCGGGCGGGGGCACCCCGTGGTCGCGGAGGGGGCCGAGGGTGAGCCGGTGGGTGCGGCAGTGGGCGGCGATCAGCGGGAGGGCGGCGAGGGTGGCGCGCCAGGAGTCGGGGGCGGAGGTGCAGTCGGAGTCGTGCAGCAGGAGGGTGGCGCCGCCGGTGAGGCCGGGGCGGGCGGTCGCGTAGACGGACTCGCCGGTGGCCTCCGCCGTCCAGTCCCGCCCCCAGGCGGTCCACAGCACGCTGCGCAGTCCGAGCCGGCGGGCGGCCAGAGCGGGACCGGCGGTCAGGACGCCGTACGGCGGGCGGTACCAGAGCGGGCGGGCACCGCAGAGGTCGGTCACGGCCTCGTCGGCGCGGCGCAGTTCGCGCAGGTCACGGGCGGGGGCCGGGTACCACTGCTGCCGGTGGTGCCAGCCGTGGACGGCCACCTCGTGGCCGCGCAGCACCAGCTCGCGGCCGAGCGCGGGGGCGCGTTCCAGCATCGCGCCGAGCAGGAAGAAGGTGGCGCGGACACCGAGTTCGTCCAGCGCGTCGAGGACGTACGGGGTGCTGCCCGGATCGGGGCCGTCGTCGAAGGTCAGGGCGATGTGGCCGGGCGCGGTGCCGTGGCCGGCGGTGCGCCGGGCCAGGGTGCGGCGCAGCGGCGGGAGCCGGACGGCGGCCGGGGCGAGGTGCAGGAACTCGAC
>NZ_MSJQ01000315.1 GCF_014596515.1 Streptomyces sp. CBMA156 | reverse complement strand
GCTCGGTGCGGGCGGCGAGCGCCGCGCCGGCCAGCGCCGCGCAGGCCCCGGCCGCGAACTCCCAGAGCCGGCTGCCGGTGGAGAAGTAGGCGAGCGGCGCGGAGGTGGCGGTCCAGCGCAGGCACAGGACCAGCGAGACGCCGCCGATGGCCACCGTGGTGAGGGTGATCGCCAGGGTGCGGCGGCGCCCGTGCAGGTAGCGGGCGAGGCCGAGCAGCAGGACGCCCCAGAGCAGGTAGAACTGGTTCTCCACGCCCAGCGACCAGAAGTGCTGCAGCGGGCTGGGGTCGCGTTCGGCGGCCAGGTAGTCGGTCTGCTGGCCGACGAAGCGCCAGTTGGCGAACTGGCCGGCGGAGGCGATCAGGTCGCGGGCGAGGTCGGTGCCGCGCAGCGGGTCGAGCAGCGCGCCGCCGGCGACGGCGGTGGCGACCAGCACGGTGGCCGCGGCGGGCAGGATGCGCCGGGCCCGGCGGGCGGCGAAGTCCCACAGGCCGAGCGGCCGGCCGACCAGCAGGCCGGTGATCAGGAAGCCGGAGATGACGAAGAAGACGTCGACGCCGACGAAGCCGCCGGTCAGACCGGGGACGGCGGAGTGGAACGCGAGGACGGAGAGCACGGCGACGCCGCGCAGCCCCTCGATGTCGGGGCGGAAGGCGGTGCGCCGGCGGGGCTGCCCGCTCTCGGCGACGGCGGCGCGCTGCGGGACGGCGGGGTCCCGGTCCACCCGGACGACGCCGGGCAGCAGCAGTTCGGCGGAGCCGGAGGCCGGTGCGTCCGGTACGGCGGCGGCGGTGGACGAAGCGGCGGAGGACGGGACGGCAGCGGAGGAGGCGGAGGACGAAGGTGGTACGGCCGTTGACACGGCGGTGCTCCTTGCAGGGCTGGCAGCGGTTGTCGGGGCCGCCGGGCCGATGGGGCGGCCTGGCGGTGTCCGCGCCGGTGGGGCGACGCGCAAGGAAACGCGGCGATCGACAGGGATCGGAGAGCGGAGGGAGAAGCGGACGCGACGGTGCGTCAGCCAGTCGGGCGGTGTGTCAGAAGATCAGCGGGTCGGCCCAGCCGGAGGCCAGCAGCCCGCACAGCAGCAGCACGGCGGTGACGGCGACGGCCTCGGCCCGGCCGAACCCGAGGTCGGAACGGCCCCGTGCGGGTGCGGCGACCTCGCCGACGGCGGCGCCCTTGCCGCCCTTCGTGCCGTTCACCAGCGGCCACAGTTCCCGGATCAGCGGGATGATGGTGTACGCGGTGAGCCCGAGCAGCAGGGTGAGCGCCCAGTACGGCTGCCAGCCGTACAGCATCGCGGCCCGGACCAGTCCGGCGATGCCGGCGAGGACGACGAACCCGAGCCAGCCGACCCCGATCCGGGCGACGGCGCGGGCGAGCGAACTGCCGCCGGAGACGGCGCCGGTGGGCACCCAGTCGGCGGAGCGGCGGCGCAGCGCGTGGGCGATGGCGACCACGTGGCAGAGCCCGCCGAGGAGTTGCACCCGGGTGACCTCGAAGCGCCAGCGGGTGCGGGACATCGCGGGCAGCAGCACCAGGGAGACCCAGATCGGCGGCAGGAACGGCAGCACCTGCCAGGGCTGGATCTCCTCGGGCCGGAAGAACAGCATGATCAGGGCGGGCAGCGGCACGGCGAAGACGTTCACCGCGCTGGTGACGTAGCCGAGGATGCCGTTCCAGAAGCAGAGCCGGGCGGACTTGGGCAGCGGTCCCTTGCGGAAGTCCGGGTCGCGGACCAGGGCCAGGGAGCCGAGGCACCAGCGGTACTGCTGGCTGATGAAGGCGGGCAGGCCGGTGGGCGACATGCCCTTGGCGACCAGCGCGGGGACGTAGCGGGTGGACCATCCGGCGCGGGCGAGGGCGAGCCCCGTGTAGAGGTCCTCGCTGTGGTCGATCTCGGCGAAGCCGCCGATCCGCTTCAGCGCGGCACGGCGGTAGAGCGCGTTGGTGCCGCAGCAGACGGTGCCGTCCTGGGCGTCCCTGGAGGGCTGGATCCAGCGGTAGAAGATCTCCTGGGTGGCTCCCGCGGCGCGTTCGAGCCAGGACATGTCGGCGTCCGTGTCGAAGCACTGCGGGCTCTGCACGATGCCGACCTCGGGGTTGTCGAGGTAGGGCACCAGGTGGTGCAGGAAGTCGGGGCGGGGGCAGAAGTCCGCGTCCAGGACGGCGATGATCTCGCCGGTGCCCTCGGCCAGGCCGTGGTTGAGGTTGCCGGCCTTCTTGAAGCGGCCCCGGTCGGGGCGGGCGTGGTACCGGAAGCCGTAGGACTCGGCGAGTTCGCGCACCTCGGGGCGGCCGGCGTCGTCGAGCACCAGGACGGTCAGCTCACCGGGCCACCGGACGGCCGCGGTGTACCGGTAGGCGTTGTCCAGGACGGCCAGCGGTTCGCCGGCGGTCGGCAGCAGCAGGTCCACGCTCGGGGCGCGGGCCGGGCTCCAGGCGCGCATCAGCAGGTCGTGCGAGTCGCGGGTGAAGCGCCGGGCGCGCTGGCCGTCGGTGAGCGAGAGCAGCCAGGTGGCCGCGTTGAGCACGGTGAGCACCAGGAACGGCCAGAGCAGCGGCTTGCTGAGGGCGAACAGGCCGAGCGTGGCGGTGGCTCCCGCGTAGGAGAGGGTGGCGCAGAGCAGCACCCAGCGGCGCTGCGGGCCGAAGTACCAGTAGAGCTCCTCGTCGTCGGGCGGGCTGGGCAGTCGGTGGTCGTCGGGCTCCTCGGGTGTCCGGCGCGGACCGGTGTCGGGTGCGGACATGGCGGTGCCATGGAGAACGGGCATGCGGAAATGGCCCCCCTGGGCAGCGGACGGAACGTGGCCGTTCGCGCTCAGCTTCTCACATTGGCCTAGACCAATCATGAACGAGGTATGACATCTCCGCATCGCCGCAGCTCAGCGACTTGACGGCATGTCACCTGCGGAAACCCGGTCGAGCGAGGCTGAACCGAACCCCGAGGGCGGGCCGTTTCAGATGCCCGCAAGGCCCCCGTCACAGCCGTCAACTCCCGTACACCGGCGTCCGTTCTCTCACACTGCCTTCAACTCCTTGACGAGGTGCGCGAACCGGAGATCCGGCCGCAGCGGGATGCCGAAGCGCTCGTCGCCGTACGGGAACGGACTGAACTCGCCGGTACGCCGGAAGCCGCGCCGCTCGTACCAGGCGATCAGATCGGCGCGCTGCTCGATCACCGTCATCTCCATCGCGCCGACGCCCCACTCCTCGGCCGCCAGCCGCTCCGCCTCGGCCAGCACGGCACGGCCGATCCCGCCGCCCTGGAGCCCGGGGCGCACCGAGAACATGCCGAAGTAGGCCAGCTCGCCGCGCCGTTCGAGCTGGCAGCAGGCGAGCAGTTCGCCGTCCCGCTCGGCCAGCAGCACCAGGCCCTCGGGGTGGTTCACGGCCTCCGTGACGGCCTCCGGGTTGGTGCGCCGGCCGTCCAGCAGGTGCGCCTCGGTGGTCCACCCGGCCCGGCTGGACTCGCCCCGGTAGGCGGACTCGACCAGCGCGACCAGCGCCGGGACGTCGGCGGGGGTGGCGGGGCGGAACGCGGGCTCCCCGACGGGCCGGGCGGGGTCGGTGACGGTCTCGGTCATGGCTGCTGCTCTCCTCATGTGCGGGGGCCGCCCGTGATGGCCGGCCCGCGGGCATCGTGCCACAGCGCGCCGGGCACGCCCGGGTCCGCCCCGGCCCGCCCCGGCCGCCGGCTCGCACCCCGCGCCACCGGCAAGACCGGCAAGGCCGGTTGCCGGTCATGGCGATCCGGCCCATGTGACGTGCGTTCACGATGTGAACAAAGATGCCTGGCGGCGATGCCAGGTACATGGCTACTCTGCGGTACGGCCGGTCAGACCCCGGCCGTACCGGGTCATTTCGACCTTCCCCTCGCACGGAACCAGAGGAGTGCTCATGCCCCGCTCTTCCCGCTCCGCCCGCACCACAGGCACCACAGGCACCGCCCGCACCGTCCGAGCGGCCCGTCGCCGCCTGCCCGCACTGGCCGCCCTCACCGCCGTGGCCGCCCTCACCGCAGGCCTGGCCGCCCCCGCCCACGCGGCCGAGCCCGCCCCCGTCGCCTCCGCCCCCGTCGCCGAGGGCCTCCCCGGCTTCCACCCCGAGCAGGACTTCGCCGGCTCCACCGTCGCCGCCCGCGAGGGCCGCGCCGCCGCCCCGTTCGCCTCCCTCGCCGCCACCCAGACCCCCGGGCTGGACGTCTCCGGCTACCAGGGCAACGTCAACTGGTCCTCGGTGTCCGCCAACGGCGGCAGGTTCGCCTACGTCAAGGCCACCGAGGGCACCGGCTACACCAACCCGTACTTCGCCCAGCAGTACAACGGCTCGTACAACTCCGGCCTGGTCCGCGGCGCCTACCACTTCGCACTGCCGAACTCCTCCTCCGGCGCCACCCAGGCCAACTACTTCGTCAGCCACGGCGGCGGCTGGTCCGCCGACGGCAAGACCCTGCCGCCCGCGCTGGACATCGAGTACAACCCCTACGGCGCCACCTGCTACGGCCTCAGCCAGAGCGCCATGGTCGGCTGGATCCGCGACTTCAGCAACACCGTGCACGCGCGCACCGGCCGCTATCCCACCATCTACACCACCACCAACTGGTGGACCCAGTGCACCGGGAACAACGCCGGCTTCGGCGCCACCAACCCGCTCTGGATAGCCCGCTACGCCTCCTCCGTCGGCACCCTGCCGAACGGCTGGGGCTACCAGACCTTCTGGCAGTTCGCCGACGCCGGCACCTTCCCCGGTGACCAGAACTACTTCAACGGCGCGGCCGACCGCCTCCGCGCCCTCGCCCTGGGCTGACCCCCGGCCGTCGGGCCCCGCCCCCGAGCCGGGGCCCGACGGATGGGCGGCCGGAGGTCACAGGGCCTTGAGCCCGTCCAGCAACTGCCGGCCGCCCGGGGTACCGAGGCCGGTGCACGCGTCCCAGCCCTTCCCGGCGAAGTACGCGCCGTTGCTGCCCTTGGTGACGTCCCGCAGCACGCCCGTCGCCAGCTTCGCGTACAGCAGCGGGTTCAGGAAGCCGACCTGGGCCGCGCCGGGCAGGCCCTGGTTGACCCTGGCGAGCAGGGCGGACCACATCGGGGCGGCGGCGCTGGTGCCGCCGGTCACGAGAACGTGCTCGCCGTCGATGCTCGGGACGACCACGCCGGTGCTGCCGGCCGCGAGCGCGGCCACGTCCGGCACGCCCCGGCCCTGCGCGTGCGGCGGGTTGGCCGACGGGGGCACCTCAGCACCGTCCTGGAAGGGCGGCACCGGGAACAGCTTGCTGATGCCGCCACCGGTCCGGTTGCCCGCACCGTCGTCCCAGACGGTCTCGCTGACCACCTGCCCCTGATCCACCACCAGGCGGGTACCGCCGACGCCGAGCACGTGCGGGCTGGAGGCGGGGAAGTCGGCGTGGGCGCGCTCGTCGAGCGCCTGGTCCTTCGAGCCGTCGTCCCCCGAGGCGCAGCAGATGCTGATGAACTTCTCGGCCGCGTTGGCGAAGGCCGCGTCGGCGCTGGCAATCGCCCCGGGGGTCCACACCGTGCGGCCCTCCTCGGCGTTGCCGTAGCTGCAGGAGATCACCGAGGGCCGGTTGACCGTGTCGGTCACGATCCGGTGGATCACGTCCACCCAGCCCTGCTCGGTGAACTTGCTGAAGTAGACGACGATCTTCGCCTTGGGCGCGAGGGAACCGACCACCGCGAGGTCGAGCATGATCTCACCGGTGCTGTCGAGCCGCAGCGGTCCCCCGTCGTCCCGGCCCGGGTCGTTGCCGGTGGATCCGACGTTCGGGATCACCACGTTGGTGATGTCCGGCATGGGCCTGCCGAGGGCGGCGAAGTAGGTGCGCAGCGCGTCGGCCGAGTAGCCGCCGGAGGGGACGCCGGGATCCGTCTCGCCGTTGAACGCGAGGACGGCGACGCACTGTCCGCTGCCGTCGGTTCCGGCGGGGTAGGCGTACGGGGTCTCCAGGTCGGTCGGGAGGAAGACGCCGGCCGGCAGCCCCGGCACGGCCTCGGCGATCGGCAGCGAGAGGTCCGTGAAGGCCGGGCGGATCAGCAGGTTGGCGCCGATCGGCCGGTTGTCCAGGCCGAAGACGCCGGTGACGATGCCGCTCAGCCCGGCGGGGACGTTGACCGCGCCTTCGCGGCCGCGGTAGATCCGGGAGTTGTCGTCGGCGTCCCGGTAGCGGTAGCGGGCCAGGGTGACCCGGAAGGCGTTCGAGACGTCCTCGGTGGTGCCGGTCAGCTGGACGCTGCGGGCCGGCGGGTTCTCGTTGGAGACGGCGAGGTGGTGGTCGCCGGCGAACGCCTCGACCGCCTTGAGGTCGGTGTCGCGCCACCGGTGGACGGCGGCGTACGCGTCGTCGTCGGGGGCGGTGCGGCGGGTCGGTGGCTGCATCGCGAGTTCGTAGACGTCGGGACGCGGGGGCGCGTCGGGGTCGCGCCGCAGGTAGACGGTGACGGTCAGGGGTGCCCGTGGGTCGGCCGGTCCGATGACCCGCGCTCCGCCCAGCGGAACGCGGGAGCTGTCCGGCAGCGCCACGTAGTGGTTGGTCGACATGATCGCTCCAGCGGTCGGGTCAGCGCCGGGAGCCTCGCGACTCTTGGTCGTGTGCTTTCGACTGTCCGCGTACGGCACACGCTTATGTCGTACACGTACAGCGTCCTCCCGGCCCCCCGTGGCGTCAAGGGGTGTCGCCCCCGGCCGGGACCGGGGGCGACACCGGGCCGTGCGGGCTCAGCCCTCGATGCGGTGCTGGCTCCAGAAGGAGGTCAGGTCCACGGTGGTGGCGGCCTGGGCCGCGGCCTTGAACTCCGCGGTGGTGGAGATGCCGTACCAGTGCGCCTGCGCGTAGTTCCGCAGCAGCGTGGTCATCGCGGTGTCGCCGATCGTCCGGCGCAGGTCGTGCAGGGCGCACTTGCCGTAGCCGTAGACGACCGTGGAGTAGCGGGAGGAGTTGGCATCCCAGTACGCCATCGAGTTGGTGATCTTCTCGGCCGGGGAGGCCCAGGAGACGCTGTTCCAGCAGCCGTTGCCGGTCTTGCCGAGGGCGAGGTCGGTGGCGTAGTCGGTGAAGGCCTCGTCCAGCCAGGGGCCGTTGTACTCGTCGTCGCCCACGATGCCGTACCACCACTGGTGGCCGATCTCGTGGGTGAGCGCCGTGGTGCTGACCAGGTCGAGGACGAAACCCGGGTACTCCATGCCGCCGAACCAGAAGTTGTTGTCGATCACCGCGTCCAGCTCGCCGTACGGGTAGGCCCCGAAGCGCTGGGCGTGGGCGTCGACCGCCGAGGTCGCGGTGGAGAGCATCGACGCGGAGTCGGCCGCGCTGATCCCGGCCACCGAGTAGACGTTCACCTTCACCCCTGCCGCGGAGGTGCCGGAGATCCTGGTGAACGGTCCGGCGCCCCAGGCGAATTCGCGCACCTTGCTCGCGGTCGCCTTGGTGACGGTCCGCCCGGCCGCGCCGGGGGTGTCCACCGAGGTGCCGGTCGCGGGCACCAGCAGGCCGGTCGGGTGGTCCAGGGTGACGGCGAAGTCCGAGGCCACCGCGTAGAAGGACTCGCCGTTGTTGGTGTACGGGTCGAGGTGCCAGCCGGCCGCGTCCCGTATCGCCAGGACGGGCAGGGCGTTGCCGAGGAAGTTGTACGCGCCGTCGTGGCCGAAGCGGTCCGCGCCGCTCGGCACGGTGATGCCGAGGTCGAAGCCGACGGTGCCGCTCTGGCCCTGCGCGAGCGGAGCCGGCAGGGTGATCTTCAGCGCGGTGCAGTTCACCGTGAGCAGGGAGGCGGTGCCGCCGGTCACGTTGGTCACCGTGACCGGGGTGCCGGGGCAGCTGCCGTGGGCGTTGTCCCACAGCCGCAGGTACACCTCGTTCAGCGGGGTGGGCGAGGCGTTGGCGAAGGTCACGCTCTCGTGTCCGGTCCAACTGCCGCCGGAGGCGTCGCTGGTGAGGCCTACGGTGTAGGCCGGCGCGGCCGGGGTGCGGGTCGGGTCGCCGGGCTGGGGCGGGGTGCCGCCGCCGGAGGCGTCCAGGGTGACGTCGTCCAGCACGAAGCTGGTCTGGAGGCTGGCGTCCTCGACGCCGGTGAAGGCCAGCGTCACGGTCTGGCCCGCGAAGGCGGACACGTCGACGGTCTTGTGCACGTACCCGGCCCGGGCGTCCAGGTTGGAGTAGGTGGCCACGGTGGTGGAGCCGAGCCTGACGGACAGCTTGTCGTAGGCGGTGCTGCCGGTCGTCTCGGCGGTGTCGACGTGCAGCCAGAACCCGAGCGTCGCGGTGCCGCATCCGGCCGGGAGGGTGACGGACTGGGAGAGCGTGTCGGTGTGGCTGGAGCCGTAGCCGTCGAGCCAGGCGTAGGAGCTGCCGGAGTGCGGGCTCTGGCCGCTGTCGGCGGTGATCGCGCCGCTGGGCGCCGTCCAGGGCGAACCGCCGGACTCGAAACCGCCGTTGGCCACCACCTGGGCGGGTGTGCAGTCCGCGGCGCTCGCCACAGCGGGGGTGGCGAGCGCCGCGAGGCCGGTCGCCGCGAACAGGGCGGCGCCGGTCAGGGCAGGCAGGATTCTTCTCATCGGAACCTCTCGTGGGGAGCGGGCCGGGAGCAGCAGCGTGACAGCAAACCCGCACCTTTGAAAGGCTCATGACATGTGACGCATACGCCTCATCCGATGACCGGATCACCGGTCGGCCACCTCACCTGATGGCCCGCTCACCGGATGACCGGTTCACCCGATGGTCACCTGAGCGGACGACCGGTTCACCGGACGACCGCACTACCGGATGACCGGCAGCACCGCCTCCGCGCCGCGCCCGGTCGCCGCCTCGATGAAGGCCACCGGGTCGGCGACCTCCGCCAGCAGCGCACGGGTGAAGCGCAGCGCCTCCTCCGCGGGCGGCGGGCCGCCGACGGCCGCGATCAGGTCGAGCAGGTGGACGGTCGCCTCCATCAGCGCCACCTCGCCGAGCGCACCGACCGTCACGCTGCCGAGCAGCGGGTGCGCCACCGTGGCGGCCGGCGACAGGTCGGCCAGACCGGCCAGCGCGGCCGGACCCTCGACACCGAACCGGGCGATCAGCACGGCGGGTCCGGTCTCTCCCGCCGACTGCGTCGCCGCCTCGGCGATCTGCCCGGCGGCGGTGTGGGCGAGGCCGCCCGGCCGGTTGTAGGCCCGCAGGATGCCGGCCCCGGTGGCCACCTCGGCCGGCCCGTCGACGACCGCCCCGCGCAGCCCCGTGAACATCTCCGGCACCGGCGCCACGTGCGCGTACAGCGCCCGGACGGTCCACCCGGGCAGCCGGGTCGGCCTGTCCCACTCCTCGGCGCCCAGGCCCGCACCCCGCTCCGCCCAGGAGGTCCAGGCCTCCGCCAACAGCTCGCGCACCCGGTCGTTCTGACTGCTCATCGGCTCTCCTCACGGGGACGGCGTCCGGACGGCCCACGCTACCCGGCGCCCCTGGAGAACCGGTTGCCACCCCCGCCCCGGGGCTCAGCCCTGGTCGCCGTCCTCGCCGTCCGCCTGCTCCTCGACCGAAGCCCCGCCCGACTACGCACCGCGTTCGACCGGTCCGCCCCCGTCACCACACCCACCGTCCCGCGCACGGCCTCAACCCCCGGCGCCCGACGGCGGATCGAGCCCGCCACGCCGCCCCCGCCACCGGCCGCCGCCGCCCGTTTCGGTCACTCACCGCAGCCGACCCCGCCGTCCCGGTCGCCGGCCTCACGGTCCGGCCCGCCGCCCGACCGGCCGACTGACCAGCGGAATCAACGAATCCACAGACAGCACCCGCTCACCCGTCTACGTCCGATTCATACCTTGTATCCTGGTTCTGTATCCGCTGAGTGACATCACCCGCCGATTGACATCCGCCGAAGACCCAGCCCGGCAGCGGGCCCGCACCGCGGCAGATCCGCCGAGCCGCTCCCCGACCGGCTCGGACCGACCGGCCCCGGCACGGCCGCCGACGCTGCCACCGACCCGGAGGAGTGCGGACATGGCCGAGCAGGACGCCCCCGAGAAGCGGGGCCGGCTGAGCCGCCCGCTGGTGCTGGGCGCCGCCGTGGCCCTGGTCGACCGCGAGGGCCTGGCCGCGCTGACCATGCGCAGGCTCGCGGCCGACCTCGGCGTGGAGTCGATGGCCCTGTACCGGTACACCCCGGGCAAGGAGGCCCTGATCGACGGCCTGGTCGAGGCCTACTTCGACGAGATCAACACCCGGCTGCGAACCGGCAGCAGTACCGGCACCGACACCGGCCGCGGCGCCGACACCGGCCGCGGCCCCGGCGGGGTGGACTGGCGCGCCGAACTGCGCCGGATCGCCCAGGCGTTCGCCGCCACCGCGCACGCCCACCCGGAGATCCTCCCGCTGGTCGCGACCCGCCCGCTGGCCGTCCCGGTGGTCCGCCGCCCGGCCTCGGTGCTCGAACTCACCGAGCACATCCTCGCCGTGCTCGGCCGGGCCGGCTTCGACGACGCCGGCTCGCTGACCGTCTACCGCACCTTCGTCGCCTGGAACCTCGGCTGTCTGCTGGTGGACAAGCGCCAGGTGGTCGACAACCCGGAGGAGCCGGACCCGGCCCTGCGGCTCGGCCTGCACCTGCTGCCCGCCGCCGACTACCCGCGGCTGCGCGCCCTGGTGCCCCGGTTCGCCGACTTCGACGACGACGCCGAGATGCTGCGCGGCCTGGACAGCCTGCTCGACGGGATGCCCAAGCCGCCCCTTGACGACTTCTACGGCGACGACGCATCCTGAGGATACGAGGTACACGTCGGACATATACCCTCCAATCGGCGCCGCCCGGGGAGCCGCCGGACACCGCTCCGGCCCCGCTCCGACGGCACCCGGAAGAAGACCGCCATGTCCGCCGTTCCGTACGACCCGCACGACGACATCCTGCGCCTGCGCGTCACCGCCAAGGACCCGCAGACCCTGCGCGCACTGCTGCGCGACACCCGCTCCGACACCGGCGGACGCCCGCACGTCGAGGCGGACGGCCGCATCGGCATCGACGTCTACGCCACGGCCGCCCAGGTGCCCGCCCTCGAACGCGAGGGCGTCACGGTCACCAGGACCGGCAACGCCAGTGAGGCCGGGCGCGCCGCCCAGGCCGAGGTCGGCAGCGGCGACCGGTTCGCCCCCGCCGACGCCGTCCCGCACGGCCTCGCCGCCAAGCTCACCGGCTGACCCGGGAGGCCCGTCATGCCGTACCTGAACATCACCGAGGTCGAGTCCGCCGTCACCAGCCTGGCCGCCGCCTTCCCCGGTTCCACCCAGCTCATCACCCTGCCCGAGCGCTCCGTCGAGGGCCGCACCGCCCACGCCCTGAGGATCAGCACACCCGCGCCGGCCCCCAAGGACTGCGTGCTGCTGATCGGCGGCGTGCACGCCCGTGAGTGGGGCAGCTGCGAGGTGCTCGTCCACTTCGCCGCCGACCTCCTGGAGGCCCAGCGCGACGGCACCGGCCTCGGCTACGGCGGCACCACCTTCACCGCCGACCAGGTCGACGCGCTGCTGCACCGGCTGGACCTGGTGGTCTACCCGCTGGTCAATCCCGACGGCCGGCTCTACAGCCAGACCGTCCGGTCGATGTGGCGCAAGAACCGCAACCCGGCCAACGCCGGCGGCAGCCCGAACCCGTCCTGCGTCGGTGTCGACCTCAACCGCAACTACGACTTCCTCTTCGACTTCGCCACCGCCTTCGACCCGGCCGCGACCCCCCAGGTGTCGGCCGATCCGTGCGATCCGCAGGTCTACGCCGGCCCGAGCGCGTTCTCCGAACCGGAGACCCGCAACGTCCGCTGGCTGCTGGACCAGTGCCCGCGGACCAGGTGGTTCGTCGACGTCCACAGCTACGCGCAGGACATGCTCTACAACTGGGGCGACGACGACAACCAGTCGGTCGACCCGGACATGAACTTCCGCAACTCCCAGTACGACGGCAAGCGCGGCCTGCCCGGCGACCTCGCGTACTCCGAGTACATCCCCAAGGGCGACGAGGACACCGCCAAGCTGCTCGCCGAGGCGTTCTGCCAGGGCGTCGGCGGCGTACGCGGTGTGCCGTACAAGCCGATGACCGGCTTCCACCTGTACCCGACCAGCGGGACCAGCGACGACTACGTCTACACCCGCCACTTCACCGACCCCGACCACCGGGGCAAGGTGCTCGGCTTCACGGTCGAGTGGGGCAACGACGCGGTCCCGTCGCCCAACCCCTTCCACCCGCCGTGGGCGGAGATGGCGAAGATCGTCCTCGACGTGGACGCCGGGCTGGTGCAGTTCTGCCTGGCCGCCACCTGAGACCCCGAGCCACCGTCCAGACCCCAGACCCCTGGAGACCCCCGAAGCCACAGTGCCCGACAGCACGGCGCCCGCCACGACCGTTCGTGGCGGGCGCCGCGGCCTGTGCGCTCAGGCGGCCCGGTGGAAGAAGAACGGGTCGATGGACGGCGCGACCTTGGTCACGCCGTCCGTGCTGAGCAGTTGACGGGTGGTGAAGTTGGCGTTGCGCTGGTAGGTCACACCCACCGGGAAGTTGGCCTGGTCGGGCGTGTTGTTGCCGGCGAAGATCCCGTAGAAGTCCTTCCCGACCGTGACCATCCGGATGTAGTCACCGAGGTACGGCAGCTGTGCACCCGCCGGCGGGACGTCCCCCGGGGCCTGGTGCAGCACGTGGCTCTCCGTGGTCCCGAAGCCGTCGGCGGTCAGCTCCAGCACCGTCGACCACTGGTTGTGGACCAGCTGCTGGTAGACCAGTCCGACCAGGCCGTCGGAGTTGACCGCCAGCGACGGGTTCTTGCCGTTGACCACGTCCGGGCGGGCCGCGGACCAGGTCTGCCCCCGGTCCGCCGAGTGGCGGCTGTGCAGCACGTAGTCGGTGGGGGCGGTCCCGCCGAGGTTGTCGCAGTAGGCGATCCAGACGCTGTTGGAGTCCGTCGGGTCCACGGCGACGGACAGGTCGGCGCCGGTGCGCTCCTGGCCCAGCGTCCGCTGGCGCGGGTTGAACCGGACCTTCCGGCCGGTGACCGCGCGCTGGCCGACCTCGCTGTCGGCCGAGTCCAGGAGGTCCTCGAAGGGGTTCGGTCCGATGCCGCCCTTGTCGTCGCGGGTCACCACGACGTCGAAGGTGATCACGGACCCCGCACCGGTGGCGGTGATGCTCATGAACGCGACGTAGACCGTGCCGTCCGGATGCGCGGCGATCCGCACCGGCGGCCCGTCGAAGAGCGTGCCGGCCCGCCGGTCGAGCAGCACGGGCGCGAAGCCGGCCGGCGCGGGCCCGGTGCCGGCGTCGTGCGAGACGTCCACGGTGGCGGTGCCGCCCTGCCGCGCGACGTCGTTGTTGCCGATGTACACCCGGTCGGTGCCGCTGCCGTTCGCCGTGGCGGTGGTGGCGACCACCCAGGGCTGGTCCTCCCCGCTCCGGTCGACCAGCACGGCCATCGGCGCGGTCGAGGTGGCGACCGGCGCGCGCAGGATCTGCAGGTCGCCGGTCACGCCGTTGAGGATGCCCGTGTAGAGGCGGCCTCCCTTCGCGCCGAAACCGACGCTGATGTCCCCGGTGCCGAGGCCCCCGTTGCCGGGGACGACGCTGTTCAGCACCCAGGTGTCCCCGCCGTCCGTCGAGACGTAGACCGGGGCGAGCGGCCCGTTCATCGGGTCGGGGGTGAAGGCGGTCGCGACGAGTTCGTCCGGGTTCTCCGGGTTGACCGCGAGGTTGGGCTCGCTGTCCAGCCCCACGTCGCCGCTCTGCGCCCTGGGGGTGATGTCGACGACCTTGATGGTGGGCATCCGGCTCACCTCCGTTCCCTCAGCACGGCGAGCTTCTGCGCCGGCTGGTAGTCGTCGGGGTGGAGCAGCGTGTACGGGGCCTGCGCGGCCAGGTCGCCCCCGGCCGCGTGCAGCAGCCACAGGCCCAGCTGGCCTGGCACCGGTTTCGGCGACCGGCGCCAGCGGACGTCCCCGCTGCTCGGGTAGAGGACGGTGATCCGTCCGGGGGCGGCGGCGCCGGACTCGACGAGCGAGACGTCGAGCGTGGCCCGCCACCAGTGCGGGGCGTGCTCGGAGTGGTCGGGCAGGCCGAGGTCCTCCAGGCCGACCACGGTGCCGAGGACGACGGCGTCGGCCTCGCCCGCGTGCGTGGCCAGGTCCTGGTCGCGGATCTTCCGCTGCACCGGGGAGAACGGCAGCTCGTCGGCCGTGGTGGCGGCCATCGAGACGTGCGGCCGGACGGCTTCGGCCGGCAGCCGGCCTACTTCGGCGACGCCCAGGCCCTCGCCGTAGACCAGGCCCTGGGTGAAGAAGGCCGCCGCGTCGCCGACCTTCAACAGATCGGCGTCGGGGGCCAGTTGGACGGTGACCTCGCTGCCGCCGAGTTGCCGGAAGGCCTCCGGCGCGTGCAGCACCTGGTCCACCCGGACCACGGTCGTCCGTTCGTTCCTGGCATCGGCCGGGAAGGCGGCGAGCGAGGTGCCGCCGACCCGGGTGACCGTGCCCAGGAAGCTCAGCGGGGCCCGCCGGACGAGATCGGTGAGCTCCTCGCCCTTGACGGGCGTGGTGTCCGTCATGACGATCCTCCTCTCCGTTCACCGCACGGCGCGGACCGAGGACGGGTGCGCCCGGCGCCACTCGATCCGCGCGCCGAGCAGGCAGGCGGCGGTGACGGCGGCCGCCAGCGCGACCACGAGCCACTCCGCCGCGCCGCTGCCGGCGTCCGGGTCGATGCCGAGGAGCGTCTCGATCCACTGCGGCCACACCAGGGTGATCAGGAACAGCAGTCCGGACAGCCCGCCGAGGGCGGTCTCCAGCCAGAAGCGGGGCCGGACCTGATGCGATTGCCGGAAGGGCATCACTGCGCCTCCCTTTCTCCAACCGCCCGGGCCGCGCCACGGCGCGGCGCGCGCCGTCCCGTGCCGCCGCACGGTGGCGGCGGCACGACCCGGCCGGGCCGGCCCGGGTCGGGGGTCGGTCCCGTCGGCGCCGCCGGTCGGGGGCGTGGTCGCCGCGGGAGGTGATCTGCTTCGATCCGCAGCGTCGGAGCTGCGGTGGGAGTGCGCCGGGAGGGGTCCGCGGTGTCACCCTGCGTGCCGGTCCCTGTGCGCTGTACGCCTACGAGGCACACGTACGTCGTATACGAGTCTGCTCGCACTCCGTGAGCAGGTCAAGGGCGGGCCCGGCGACGCCCGCCGTCAGGCCTGGGCGCCGAGCATCCGCAGGACCAACTCGCCGTAGCGGCGCCCGAGTTCCTCCGGCGCCTCGGTGGAGTTGCCGGTGTACCAGCGGGAGACGTCGATGCCCAGCGAGGTGACCGCGCGGGCCGCCGTCCGCACCTCCGCCACCTGGAACTCACCGGCCGCCACCCCCGCCCCGATCAGCGCGCTGACCTCGCGCTCGATGTCCAGCCGCAGTGCCGCGACCACGGCGTAGGCGTCCTCGGGCAGCGCGTGCAGCTCGTAGTTGACCACCCGGCCGACCGTCCTGGCCCTGGCATGCCAGGCGGTGAACTCCTCCACCAGCCGCCGCATCCGCTCGGCCGGACCGCCCGGCCCCGCGGCCGCGCCCCTGACCAGGGCCAGCGTGGCGGCGTGCCCGGCCCGGCTGATCTCGGCCAGCAGCGCGGCCTTCGACTGGTAGTGGATGTACAGCGCCGCCGGGCTCATCCCCGCCGCGGTGGCGATGTCCCGGGTCGTGGTGGCGTGGAAGCCGCGCTCCGCGAACGACTCGACCGCGGCCTGGAGCAGCCGGTACGCCGCTTCGGGGCGCGCGTCGGCGCCGGGCAGGGTCGGCCAGAGGTCGGCGAGCGGGGTGCTGGTCATGGCGTCATCCTCCCAGAGAACTCGTACAGGCATTCCCGCCGACCACCCCACGGACCGGGCAGGCGTTCGGCAGGCTGTTGACAGGCTCCCGCACCGACAGCATGCTGAGCAAGCGCTTAGTCAGCGACTGGCAGAGATCCTCGCACGAAAGGCAGGACGCTCCGTGGTGCACTCCTTCAAGGACCGGGTGGCCGTCGTCACCGGGTCGAGCCGGGGCATCGGCCTCGGCATCGCGCGCGAGCTGGTCGACCGCGGGGCCAGGGTCTGCCTCACCGCCCGCAACCCGGAGCCGCTGGCCGAGGCCGTCCGCGACCTGGGCGGCCCGGACAACGCCATCGCCGTCGCGGGCAGGGCCGACGACCCGGCGCACCAGGAGGAGGCCGTCGCCCGCACCCTGGAGGCCTTCGGCCGGCTCGACCACCTGGTCAACAACACCGGCATCAACCCGGTGTACGGCCCGGTCCTCGACACCGACGAGGCCTCCGCCGCCAAGATCCTCGCCGTCAACGTGCTGGCCCCGCTCGCCTGGACCCGCCGCGTGCACGCCGCCTGGATGGCCGGGCACGGCGGCTCGATCGTCAACGTCGCCTCCGTCGCGGGCATCCGCTCCTCGCCCGGGATCGGCATGTACGGCGTCAGCAAGGCCGCCCTGATCCGCCTCACCACCGAACTCGCCGCCGAACTGGGCCCCCAGGGCATCCGGGTCAACGCCGTCGCCCCCGCCGTCGTCAAGACCAGGTTCGCCGAGGCCCTGTACGAGGGCCGCGAGGAGAAGGTCGCCAGGGCCTACCCGCTGGGCCGCCTCGGCGTCCCCGAGGACGTCGCCGGCGCCGTCGCCTTCCTGCTCTCCCCGGACGCCGGCTGGATCACCGGCCAGACCCTGGTCCTGGACGGCGGGGTCACCCTCGGCGGTGGGCTGTGAGCACCGGGGCGTTCGACGGCCGGGGCGTGGTGGTGACCGGCGGCGGGCGGGGCATCGGCGCCGCGCTGGCCCGGGCCTTCACCGCGGCCGGCGCCCGGGTGGCGGTCAAC
>NZ_MSJQ01000314.1 GCF_014596515.1 Streptomyces sp. CBMA156 | reverse complement strand
GAGCGCCGCGTCGAGGTCGGGCACGGCGCCGGGGTCGCGCCGGGCGCGGACCAGGGCGTCCTGGAACCGGTGGACGTCCACGTCCTCGCGCGGCAGGCGCAGTGCGTAGCCGGGGCCTTCGGTGACGAGCAGGCGCGGTGGGGTGCGGGGCGGCCGGCCGGGTTCGAGGGCGCGGCGCAGCGCGGCGACGAAGGTGCGCAGTGCGCCCACGGCGCGGGCCGGGGGGTCGGTCCACAGGTCGTCGACCAGGGTGTCGGTGGTGACCATCCGTCCTTCGGCGGCGACGAGCCGGGCGAGCACCTCCCGATGGCGGGGCCCGCCCAGGTCGACGGGGCTCCCGTCGTCGCGGAGGGCCCGCACGGCACCCAGCACGTCGATTCGCATGCCCCCATCCTCCGTGCCGGAGCGGGCCGCGCCCAACCGTACTGATCGGTTGCTGATCGACGTCGTCCACGCTGGCCGGGTCGCACCCCGACCGGTCCGAACGGGCCCGGTCACCCCGACCGGTCCACTCCGGCCCGGTCACCCCTCGACCCGAGAGGACGGTCCTCCCATGACGCTCACTGTTCCCGGCTTCGACCTTGTACGCCTGCCCGGTGCGGACGGTGTGGAGCTGGCCGCCGCCGTCGGCGGCAGCGGCAGCCCGGTCGTGCTGCTGCACGGCTTCCCCCAGACCCATCTGATGTGGCGGCACGTCGCCGAACGGCTCGCGGACGAGCACACGGTGATCTGTCCGGACCTGCGGGGCTACGGCGCCAGCGACAAGCCGGCGGGCGCCGACCCGGAGTCGTACGCCAAGCGCACCATGGCCGCCGACGTCGTGGCCCTGGCCGCCGCGCTCGGCCACGAGCGCTTCGCCCTGGTCGGCCACGACCGGGGCGCGCTGGTCGCGTTCCGGGCGGGGCTGGACCACCCCGAGACCGTCACGCACCTGGGCCTGCTCGACGTCGTGCCGACGCTCGACATGTGGGACGTCCTGCGGGGCGTGCCGGCGGCGGTCGGCTACCACCTCTTCCTGATGGCGCAGCCGTCCGGTCTGCCGGAGACGATGATCGCCAACAGCGCCGACGCCTTCTTCGGCTCGTTCCTCGACGCCTGGGCCGGGGACCCGGCCGCCCTGCCGGAGTCCGTGCGGGCCGAGTACCTGCGGGCGAGCGCCGCGGCGGTGCCGTCGATCGTCGCGGACTACCGGGCGTCGGCCGGCATCGACGTCGTGCACGACCAGGCGGACCTGGACGCCGGGTCGCAGCTGGCCATGCCCGTGACCGTGGTCCAGCAGGACTGGGGCGCTCAGCTGGGCTACGACGCCGCCGCGGTGTGGCGGGCGTGGGCGCCGGACCTCGACCACCGGCTGACCCGGGCGGGGCACTTCATGGCCGAGGAGGCGCCCGAGGAGATCGCGGCGGCGATCCGGAGCCTGCTGGCGCGCTGAGCGACCGCCTGGAAATGGGGGGCCATCCCCGGTTTGGTAGAGTCGGGTCCACCAACCGGGGGGAACTCCCCGTTTTTCAGGAGGCATCCATGCCCGCTCCGACGCTCCAGGAACTGTCTCCCACGGGAATCGACGTCACCGTCGACCCCTACCCCGCCTACGCGGCACTGCGCGAAAAGGGACCGGTCCACCGGATACTCGTACCGGGATCCGGCGAAGCCTGGCTCGTCGTCGCCCGCGAGGAGGTCCGCGCCGCACTCACCGATCCCCGGCTGAGCAACGACATCCGGCACTCCTCCACCTGGACCGACGACGGAGGCCACGCCCTCGGGGTCAACATGCTCCAGAGCGACCCTCCCCAGCACACCAGGCTGCGCGCGCTGGTAGCCGCCGAGTTCACGGCCGGCCGGATCCGGGCGCTGCGCCCCCGCGTCCAGGAGATCGCCGACACCCTGGTCGACGCCCTGCCCGCCGAGGGTCCCGCGGACCTCGTCGCCTCCTACGCGCTGCCACTGCCGATGACCGTCATCTGCGAACTGCTCGGCGTACCGGCGGAGGACCGCGCCGGATTCCGGGCCTGGTCCACCGAACTGGTCACGCCCAGCTCGCCGCAGGCCGTCGGCGAGGCGGCCGGCGCCATGACCGCTCGCCTCACGGCCCTCATCGAGGAACGGCGGGCCGACCCGCGTGAGGACCTGCTCAGCGCGCTCGTCGCCCCGGCCGCCGACGGGCTCTCCGCCGAGGAACTGCTCGGGATGGCCTTCCTCCTCCTCGTCGCGGGGCACGAGACCACCGTCAACCTCATCTCGGGGACGGTGCTGTCCCTGCTCACCCACCCCGAGCAGCTCGCCGCCCTGCGCTCCGACCCGAGCCTCGTCGACAGCGCGATCGAGGAGACCCTGCGCCACGACGGCCCGGTGGGGGCCGCGGCCTTCCGCTTCGCCACCGAACCGGTCCGGATCGGCGGCACCACCGTCCCGGCCGGCGACAGCGTCCTCGTCTCCCTGGCCGCGGCCTCCCGCGACCCGCTCCACTTCCCCGACCCGGACCGGTTCGACATCCGTCGCAAGCCCGCCGGCCACCTCGCCTTCGGCCACGGCATCCACCACTGCCTCGGCGCCCCCCTCGCCCGGGTCGAGGCCGCCGTCGCCCTGCGGACCCTGATCGAGCGCCGCCCCCGCATCGCCCTCGACGCCGACCCGGCAGACCTCCTCCGGCGGCCGAGCACCCTGCTGAGGGGACTGGCGAGCCTGCCGGTGCGGTTCCACGACGGGACGTGACGGCCCCGGGCCAACCACCGCCGCCCGCGCCCCGGTCGCGGGCGCAAGCGGCGCTCCAGCAGGGGCGGCGGGGTCACGTGTGACTCCCGGGCCCCGTGCTCCACATCCGGAGCGCGCCGTCGCTGTCCACCGCGTACACCCGGGTCACCCCGGCCTCGGGATCCCCGACCGCGGCCGGCAACAGGTTCAGGCCGACCTGCGTCGTGCCGCCCTCGGTCAGGTCGCCGGTCGTCCAGGACCCCTTACCCTCAACCAGCTGCGTCGCCCGCAGGCGGTGGCTGTCGGGGTCGACGGTGAAGATGCTGATGGTCTTGCCCCGCATCGCCGCGGCGATCCCGGTCTGCTGCGTCGCCGGGGCCTGGCCCCACTGGGTGAGGTCGTACGGCGCCTTCGGGTTGCCGGTCTCGTCCAGGGTCACCTCCGTCAGGTGCCTGCTGCCCGCCGCCACCGTGTACACCCGGGTGGACCTGGCCTCCGGGTCGTAGACCGCCGCCGGTTGCACACTCGGGTCCAGCAGCGGCTCACTCGGGGACAGGTCGACGGTGGACCACGACTGCTTGCCGTCGTCCTTCAGGCGGGTGTCCATCAGGTGGCTGTTCTTCCCGTCCACGGTGAAGACGTGGACGTCCTTGCCCCGCACCACCACGGCGGGTCCGGCCTTCTGCGTCGCCGGGGCCTGGCCCCACTGGGTGAGGTCGTACGGCGCCTCCGGCTTGCCGGTCTTGTCCAGGGTCACCTCCATCAGGTGTCCGCTGCCCGCCGCCACCGTGTACACGCGGGTGACCCCGGCCCCGGGGTCGTAGACCGCCGCCGGCGGCACGTCCGGATCGACCGTCGCTCCGAAGTCCTGGGACAGGTCGGAGGTGGACCACGGGCCCTGGCCGTCCTTCAGGCGGGTCGCCTTCAGATGGTGGGTGTCGGGGTCGACGGTGAAGACGCTGATGTCCTTGTCGCGCACCACCACGGCGGGTCCCGTCTTCGGTGTTGCCGGGGCCCCGCCGGACTTGGTGAGGTCGGTCGGCGTCCACGTCCCGCCGTTGCCTTCCAGCTGTGCCTCCCACAGGTGCCCGTCGCCCGCCGCCACCGTGTACACCCGGGTGATCTTGCCTTGCAGCACGGCGACCGCCCGCTTGCCCGGGGCGAGGGGCGGAAGGGTGGGGTCGTCGCTCTCGCGGAACGCCACCCAGGACACCGCCGCGGCCGCCGCCACCGCCACCGCGGTGCCGAGCGCGATCCACGGCCTCCGGAGGCTCCTCACCACCCCTGAACCGGACCGGCCGGGGACGACCGCCCCGTCGGGCACGGTCGGCGGGTGGGCCGCGGCCCACCCGCCGGACGCGGCAGAACGGCCCTCCTCCGCACGGCCGGCCACCCCCTGCGCCCGCCCGTCCCCGAGCAGCGCCAGTGCCCGCGCCGCGTCCGGCCGTTCACCCGGTTCCCTGGCCAGCATGGCGGTGACCAGCGGCGTCAGCCGCCCGGCCCGCCGCGGCACGGGGACCGGGTCCAGCGCGATCGCGGCGATGGTGGCCACCGCCGTCCCACGCCGGAACGGCGACGTCCCCTCCAGCATCTCGTACAGCGTCACGCCCAGGCCGAACAGGTCGACGGCCGGAGTGTCCCGGCCCCCGTCGAACCGCTCGGGCGCGACGTACTCCAGCGAGCCGACCAGGGAGCCGGTGGCCGTCAGCGCGGTGTCGGCGTGGTTCTTGGCGATGCCGAAGTCGGTGAGCAGGATCGTGCCGTCGTCGGCCAGCATGATGTTCGACGGCTTGACGTCCCGGTGGATGATCCCGATCCGGTGCGCCGCCGCGAGCGCGCGCAGCACGCCTTCGGCGATCCCGGCCGCCTCCTCCACCGGCAGCACCTCGCGGCTGCGCAACTCCTGGGCCAGGGACCGGCCCTGGACCAGGCGCATCACCGTCCACGGGCCGCCGTCCTCGGTGACCACGTCGTGCACGGCCACGATGTTCGGTTGGTCACGCAGCGCGGCAGCGTGGCGCGCCTCCGCGATCGCACGGGCGACCGCCTCCTCATGCCCTCCCTCGGAACCGTCCTCGTCGAGCTGCAACTCCTTGATCGCCACATCGGCGTTCAGCACCTCGTCCCGGGCCGCCCACACCTGCCCCATGCCCCCCGCGCCCAGCGGACGGACCAGCCGGTACCTCCCGCCAACCAGCCGACCAGGCACGGAAATTGGTTCCATGGAGTTCCCCTCGCAAAAAATATGACGCTCACTCAGTTCAGTCGAACAGCCTACAGAACGACTTCGGCGGCGACGGGAGAACGGCAGCGGACGGCGCCGCCTGCGGGGCACTGGTGCGTGTCGCGCCCGGCGGCGACGGAAGACAGGGGGCCGCCGGCCCGGTCCCGCTGGTCCCTGCCTGCGACTGGCACGAGTGCGTGCGGATACCGCCGGCGCTGCGGTACGGGCGGTTCTCGCACGTCGACCAGACCTGTCTGCGGAGAGCCCCGTCGCAGGCCGACTCGGCGCTCATCGCGGCCCAGCCAGTGATCCCGCTCGCGAAGGTGGGGGCAACGGCCGGAGCGCGCCCTCCGGATCCGTGACCGGGCAAGGACGAAAGGTTCAGTGTGACCAGTAGGCGTCCTCGACATCCGGCCGCAGGGGCGAGAGCGGGCGGTCGTACTGCGGAGCGTAGGCGACGTCGCCGCTGCTGACGGACATGGTGACGGTCAGCGTCTGGTCCGGTTCCGGGGAGAGTGCGACCCAGATCTCGGCCTTCTCCGAGATCTCGGCGTCAAGGTAGTCAGGGCCCTCCTCCGGGGTGCTCGGAGTCCAGGCCGCCGGCAGCTGCCGGTAGCCGTGCAGTCGCCACCCGGCCTCGATGCCCTCCCGCAGCTCCTGCCGGTGGGCAGCGCTGACCCTGGTGCGGACCGTCCACCGACGGTCGACGGTGGACAGCGTGCTCGGGGTGCCGTCCGAGCGCGGCTTGTACGGGCTGACGGACCTGCCCCTGTCGCTCAGCACCATGCTCGGGCTCAAGCCCCCCAGCGTGTCCCGGACGGCCTGCTCACTGAGCGCGGCGAACTGCTCCGGGGTGTGGCGGACGATCTCCGGCCCGGGCTTGGACGCGTAGACGTCGCCGTCTCCGATGGCCATCCAGGCGGCGATGCTGTACACGAACGGCGTCCCGATCAGGACACCGAGAACCGCGGCCGCCGCCAGTGCTGCCTTGAGCCACTCCTTGCCCAACAACCCCAACCCCCCTGCTGCGTGTCGTATCGGTACCGTATGCCCGCAGCCCGGCGCGGTTCCTGAGCATCCGTACTCAGAAAGGCCGCCCTCCACGAGCGCCGCAGCACGACTCCGGGGCCTGAAGCGGTACTTGCTCGCGGTGCATCCTGTCCGACAGCTGGTGCACGTCGGCAACATCCCCTTGACGGTCCCGGCGGCCCCGCCCGCCGCGCTGGTTCACCGGGTGATTTTGTCGGGTCATTATGGGGTCGGGGCGTGGTGCTTTCGAGGTGCGGGGTCCGAAGGGGTGAGGCTTCGGGGAGCCCGGGTCCAGCGGGGAGTTTTCGAGTACCTCCTGGCCGGTGGCGAGGGCGGCCTCCAATAGTTTGTGGACGTGCTTGGGCAGGGCGGCGGAGCCCAGTGCGCAGGTGGCGAGCGCCTGTTCGAGTTCGGCTGTCCGGCTGGGTTCCAGGCGGCCGCGGACACCGGGGTGGGTGAGAAGGTCGCGTAGTGCGTAGCCGTCGCCCGTTCTACCGGTACGGCTGGACAGCTGCTTGATCAGGTTTCGGGCGGCGGGGGTGTCTGGGTCGGCAGCGTCGATGGCGGTCAGGGCGAGGCGGGTGGTGAACAAGGCCAGGCCCTCGCCCGGTTCGTAGGCGAGGCAGTGCTCGATCGCGGTCTCGGTGGCGTACTGGTCGCCGGGGCGGCACAGGGCGGTGAGGACGGCGGTGACGGCGTTCTCCCAGGGTTCGCCGGGATCGGTGGCGGCCAGCAGGGTGAGGGCGCCAGGCAGATCGCCGGTCGTGGCTGCGGCGAGGACGGCGACTTGGCGGCCGTCGAGGATGCGTTGGCCGATGCCGTGGTGCGCCTCGATGTGGTGCAGGGCGTCCGTCCAGCGGCCGGCGGTGGTGAGGGCGCGGGTGCCGTCGGCGATGACGACCCGCCATAGCCACTGGCGGACCTCGGCGCGCTGCTCGCTGGTGTCGGTGAGGTGGGCGGGGACGGTGATGCCGTCGAGTGTCGCCTCGGTGCCGGTGGTGACGGCGCGGTAGAGGTCGAGGAGGAGTTGGTGGCCGGGCTGGTGGTGGCCGGCGCGGATATGGAGGCGGGCGAGGTTGACGATCGGTTCCAGGCCGCGGATGGCGCTCCTCGCGGGGAGTGGGCCGCGGGTGAGGTAGCGGTCGGCGTGGCGGTGGCAGAGATCGCGGGCGTAGGCGGGTAGGTCGAGGTCGGAGGCAAGGAGGGCGGCCTGGTTGAAGACGGTGGAGGCGAGGCCCGGGTCGTTCTGCCGGGAGGCCGTGTCGGCCAAGCTCAGAGAGCCGGCCGACACGGGCGTTCAGGGGCAGGCACGCGGGCCGGTGGCGTGCGACCAGCGGGAAGCGCTGGGCGATCGGTCCGGTCGGGTGCACGCGGGCTACTCCCAGGTGACGGTGATCGGGTGGTGGGGGCGGTCAAGGACGATGCGGCCGGATTTCGGGTCCGCGGTGGCGAGGGTGTCGGGGAGTTCGATGCGAAGGGTTCGGGCTCGGTAGCCGGTGTTCCAGGTGCGGATCTGCTTGGCGACGATGTCAGCGAGCAGTTCGCCGGCGGGGCCGTGGCCGATGACGCCGGTTTCGAAGGTCTTGCGGCCGTCGGTGTCGGGCTGGCCGGGGCGCAGAGTGAGGTAGGCGAGGGAGCCGGCGTGGATGGTGGCCATGGCACCCCAGCCGAACATGGGGGTGATGCCGCGTTCGCGGGCGGTGCCGGTGACGCTCATCCGCATCAGGGAGTTGGGGAGGGTGAGGGCCAGCCACAGGTCCTGGTACTCGTAGGTGGTGCCGGCCGGGATGGTGACGCCGGTCCAGACGTCGTGACGTTCGGTGTCGAGGACACCGAGCAGGAGGTCGGCGTCGACGGCGTCGTGCTGGTCCTTGTGGACCTGGAGGGTGACGTCGCCTTCATGGGCGAGCGTGACGGTGCGGCGGGCGTCGTCCATGCTGCCGCGCAGCGGCATGAAGACGGCGAGCTGGTCGTCGACCGACACCCAGCCGTTCTCGCCGCGCTCGAAGGCGATGGTGCGTGAGGCGGTGCCGCGCAGGCGCAGGGGCAGGACGATCCGCCCGTCGGACTTGACCTGCCGGAGCCAGGCGGTGGGCATCTCGCTGGTGCTCACCGTGGCGATCACGCGGTCGAACGGGGCGGCGTCCGGGTTCCCGAGAGCGCCGTCGCCGAGGACCACGTCGACGTTGGTGAGCCCGGCGTCCGTGAGGTGCTTGCGGGCGCCGTCGACCAGGTCGTCGTCCACGTCCACGGTCACCACGTGCCCGTCGGGGCCGACGATGTGTCCGAGGTAGGCGGCGTTGATGCCGGTGCCGGCCCCGGCCTCGAAGATGCGCTGGCCGGGCCGGGCGCCGAGCTGCTCCAGCATCAGGGCGACGATGGCGGGTTGGGAGGCGGCGCTGATCTGGGTGCCGGACCCGTCAGTCTTGGTGTAGGTGGGGTTGTCCGCGTAGGCGGCCTCCAGGGGGAAGCCGGGCAGGAAGTGCTCGCGGGCGACGGTGCGGAAGGCGGCCTCGACCGCGCCGGTGCGGATGGCGCCCTGGTCGAGTAGCCGGTCGGTGAGGCTGTCGCGCAGCTGCTCGACGGGGGTGGTGTTGTTGTTGCTGAGCGTAGTCACGTGGGCGACCCTAGTGGTTGTGCGGATGGTGGGCTGCGAGGGCGCAGAGCCCTCGCCGGAATGGAAGACGGTGTCCAACGCTCGTGCGGCGACTGCGGATTGGTGCTCGACCTGCAGGCCGGCTCGGTTGGCCTGGAAGATCATCAGGTGGGCGAGGACGGCGCGCAGTCCGCGGGTGAGAAGGCCGTCCCGTGCGAGACGGACGAGGTCCTGTCCGGTCTCCTCGAAGGCGTCGACCCAGCCGGCGTGTCCGGCGAGCGGTTCACCGGGGTGGGTGAGCCGGCGGGTGTCCAGGGTCATGAGGTGGCGCATTGCGGTGGTCAGGGCGGCGGCCCGTTCGGGTGCGAGGGCGGGCGGCGCGGGGCGTTCGGCAGCGAACTTGGCCCAGACGTCGCCCTGTTCGTACCAGTCGAGGCCGGCGGAGCGGAGCATGGCGGAGACGAGGACGCCGAAGGTCTCGGTGCTGCGGAGTGCAGGAGGGTCGGGCTTGGCGGCACGGGCCATCAGGTGCCGGCTGTCGGTGTGGAAGAGCCGGTGGGTGATCTCCATGGCCTTGGGGCCGCCGAACGCCTCGGTCTCCGGCTCGTAGACCGCGGTGGCCCAGCCCTTGACGAGTCCCGTCTCGACGAGCGTGTCCAGGAGCGCGGTGACGACGGGGGCGGAGGCGGTGGCACGGTAGCGCAGCCGCAGTCCCTTCTTACGCATGTACCACCAGTCCTCCAGTACACCGGAGTTCTGGGCGTGGTCGAGGACGGGGGCCAGGTGGTGGGCGGTGACCTGTTCGACGATGCAGGAGTCGTTGAAGGTGAGGTCGTGCTGGATCCAGCCGGTGGTCATCAAGGGGGTCCTTGGTCAGGCGGTCAGGAGACAGGCGTCCCAGCGGGTCACCGGCGTGGTGCCAGTTGCGGGGGCGAGTAGGGCGAGTGCGGCGCTGGCCGCGCCCTCCAGGAAGGCGGGCCCCGCCGTGGCGAGGACGTGGTGGGCTTGCTCGTCGGGGTCGGTGCGGGGCGGGTGGGCGGTGTCGAGGAGCAGGGAGGTGGCGGAGTGCAGGCGGTCCGCGTTGTGGGGGAGGGCGTCGGTGGCGGCGCGGTGGGCGATGTGGGCGAGACCGGCGTAGCCGTGGCAGACCGACAGGTCGGTGATCGCCGCGAGTGCCTTCGGATCGGCCAGTGCTGCGGCGAGAGCGCGCTCGGCGTCGTTGCGCAGGTGGTGGTCGCCGAGGGCGAGGGCAGCGAGCTGCTGGGCGCGCGCGATTCCGGCCGTGCCGTAGCACCAGCTCGGCCGCTGGGGCGGCAGCGGCCGCCTGTGTCCGGCGTCGTCCAGATGGGCGGGCGTGATCCAGTACGGCCAGGCGTGGCCTTCGCGCCAGCGCTCCAGCCAGGCCAGGATGGTGCGGATCGCTTCACGCTGGCCGTCAACCTCGATGCCGAGGCGCAGGGCCAAGGCGAGCAGCGCCAGGGGGCCTGCGATGCCGTGTGCCACGCCGGTGTTGGCGTGCCCGTCCGGGAACCGCTCATCCGTCCTGCCGGAGGGCCCGACCAACGTCCACCAGCCCGGCAGCGTTCGGGTGTCGTGCTTGACGTCGTTGGTGAGGCGGACCAAGTAGTCCAGGACCCGCCGGATCGCCTCGCCACCGGGCGACCGGCCCAGAAGTACGGAGCCGACGCCGGCCAGGCCCCGGATGGCGTCGAACTCCGCAAGCGCCGGCAGGTCGCCGTGGTCGAACCGGGCGATGGCTGCGTCGCAGCGTCGCACCGCGTCGTTCGCCACGACCTGGTCGAGGTGGACGAGGGCACGCTGGTAGCAGCCTGGCCGGGCCTGCGCGGCGCAGGAGAGGGTGTGCGCGAGCGCCGGCGCACCGTAGTACAGGTAGCTCTCGGCGCCGCTCGTCACCGGGGTCGCGGCGGCGACGGACAGCCAGGCGCGGACCGGTTCCCACGGGCCTCGGCCGGTGGCGGCGCGTTCGATGTGGAGCAGGGCGATGCCGGGGGCGCCATACCCAAGGGACTGGCGCCACTGCGGACGGGACGACCAGGCGGGCGGCACGGCCTCGGGGTCGGTGAGCAGCTCGGCGATCCGGTCGGACAGGCGGAGAGCGGGGTGTGAGGTGGTCACCGGTTACCGTCCCGGGCGAGGCGGGCGAGGGCGGCGGCGCGCGCCAGGTAGAGGACCTGGGCTTCGTCATCGAAGTCGATGCGGTGCGCCCGGACGAAGGAGCAGTGGAGGAGAGACCCGAGGACGTCGCCCGCCTGCACGCCTTCGGTGTGCGGGCTGGGGAAGAAGCGGCGGTAGGCGTCGAGCGTCTGATGGCGTGCGGGCCAGGCGCCCAGGATTGCTGCACCGGTGGGCTCGGCACGAAGGGCTGCCCAGTTGTGTGCCGGATCGGCCAGGCGTACGGCCTCGCGGAACACGGGTCGTGGCACGGCAGACGGGGCCTGGGCGGGGACGTTGTCGACGAGCCAGCGCAGCCCTGTGGTGACGGAGTCGGCGAACCCCGCGGTGATGGCGACGGCATGGGCAGCGAGCAGCGCCTGCCGGTCGGGCAGCGTGGGCTGGGAGAGCTGGGCGAGAACGGCGGCGGAGTCCGTGCGGAACACCTCCTCTGCTGCGGTCCAAGCGGGTCCTTCACCCCACCGCCCGGTCTCCGGGTATGAGGTGGGGTACACGACCTCCGCGAGCAGCCCGGCTTGATGGAGTTCGGCTGTCCAGGTGCTGATCACGGTGGCGGCGGGCCCGAAGGCTGCTGGCTCAGGCAGAGAGATGCGCAGCCGTAGGTGCTGGCGCGGGTCGCGGAAGCGGACGAACCACCACTTCGGGTTGCCGAGCCGCTCCAGGAGGTCGGGAAGGTGCCGGGCGAGGACGGTGTCCTGGCGTTCCAGGTCGCCGTAGAGGGATGCGAGCAGCACGTGGGAAGTGCCTGGCGCTTCACCGTGGCCCCGCCGCAGGATTCGGCTCGGGCTGGGCTTGGGCAGGCGCGGCCACGCCGGCGCCCGGGTGACGGTGACGGGTACGACGATCTCGTGGGCTCGACCGCTTGCCCAGCCGAGGTCGGCGGGCTCGGGCTCCTCGACCAGGACAGCGTGCGGGGCGGAGCGGAGGTGGTCACGTAGCAGGGCGAGGTGGCCGGGATGGTCGAGGTCGAGCGGCAGGCCCTGGCTGTCGGCGGCCAGCATCACGCGCCGCGGGGCTCGGCGCCGCTCCGCCCATGACATGAGGGCCTCATCCCACCGTCGCTGCGAGGCGTCGCCGGAGGGAAGTTCGGCGGTGGTGAGGCGCCAGATGGCGGGGGAGAGGATGACCCGCCGGTGCCGCAGTCGAGGCCGGAAGGGCAGTGCGTGGAGCGAACCCCAGTCGAATCGGGTGACCTGTGCGGCCTGGGCGCGGGACAGTTCGGTGATCAGCCGGGCGAGCGGCGGGGTGTGGTGGCGGAGGTTGAGGGCATGGGTGGCGGCGGCCTCGATTCTCACACCGAGCGCCGGAGCCGCCAGGTACATGCGCCGCCCGTCGCAGCCCACCGCCAGGTCCTGCGGGCCGAGGACGCCTTCGGCGGCGATGCGGTGCTCGGCGAGGCTGATCACCTGCCGACCCGTCGGCAGGCTCCGGGCGACATGCCCGCTGGCGGGATCCAGCGGCGGGAACGAGATCTGGGCGGTGACGGCGTGCTCGTCCATCGTCGGGAGGTCCGCCAGCAGGGTGGTGAAGGCAGTCCGGTTCTCGGGTTCGAGGAGGTGGAGGAAACGGCCGGCCGAGACGCCGGCGGCCCGGGACACCGAGACCACCTCCAACCGGAACTCGCCCCGGTCGAGCGTCTCCCGACTGCGGGCGTGGACGCGGGTGATGACCTCCAGGTGCGGAGGAAGACGGGGTTCGTCCGGGCCCAGCTGGAGGGAGGCCAACAGCGCTTCGTCAAGGACGACCTCACGCGCGCCGTCGAGAGCGGCTCGCTGGGCGAGCGCGGTGAGCAACTCGTCGCGCTCGTCGAAGCGCGGCTTCTCGACGGGCCGGGCACCGGGGTAGCCGTCGGGCCAGCCGATTCCGCTGTCGGCCACCATGTCGAGCAGCGGGACCAGGGCGCCGCGGCCGTAGCGCTCGTAGAAGCGCTGGTGGTAGGCCCGCCACGCTGCCGTGCCGTTGGGCGCGGCACTGAGCCGGGCCAGCACGTGGGCGGCTCGGGCGGCCTCGTCAGCCACCGAACGGGGGAGGACCAGATCGGCGTCCAGTCGAAGGTCGACGGCGGCCACCGAAGGACGACTGCCGGCGGTCCGGAGGTCCGTGAGGATCTCGGCTGCCTCGGGGACGTGCTCGGCGCTGATCTTCGACAAGACCGTGAGGAGGTGCCCGAGCGGATCGGGGTCGGTCGCCGGAGCGTGCAGGTTCGTGATGAGCACTCGCTGGGCGACGAGCTCGGACAGGATGCCGGTGACCTGTTCGGCCGATGCGGCGGGGAACTCGGTGTGGACGGCTTCGACCAAGTCCCGGAAGCGGAGCGGGAGACGGGCGGCGGAGAGGGCGAAGGCGACGGGACGGGTGTGTCGTAGTGTCGTCTCGGCCGTGGCCGTGCTGCCGCTGGCCCGGGGGACCGGTCGATGGGGGACGACGAGGCGATCGCCCCGCACCTGGACGGTGTTGTTCGCCGCCACGTCCAGGAGTGCCAGCACGGCGGGGCGGCACTCCAACAGGCCGACGGCCTGTGCGAGCAGGGACTCCGAGGCACTGGTGACAGTGCGGTGCCGGTCGCCCCAACGCACCACGCAGGACGGTCCGAATGATGCCGTCTGCACACCCGCGAAGCGTCCGAACGGGGTGGCGCGGCCGGCCGCGCGCAGGAGGTAGCGGGCGGTGGAGAGTGCGGCACGCCGCACTTCGCGCACGGCGGGTTGCGAGTGGGAGTGGCCGAGCAACTGGGCAACGCGATCGGAGAGGGCCGGGCTGGCCAGTTCAAGGGCACGGGCGAGCTGGTTGTCGGCCCACAGGGCCCGCAGCCACTGGGCCTGCTGGAGGGCCTCGGCAGGTCCGGCGGCCGAGAGGTCGGGCCAGGCCGGCACTCGCAGGTCGGGGCGGGCGACGGCGCGTACGAGCGCCACGCCGGCGGCGCGGTAGGCGGCTTTGGGGTTGGGCGGGCGCATCGCTGCGGACCTCGGGAATCGGAGATGGGGAGGGGGCGGGTGGTTCCCCGGGAGCAGGTCCCGGGGAACCACCCGGGAGGGTCAGTGCACGCCGGTGGTGCAGGCGCCGCAGGTGGAGCCGCAGCCGTCGTCGGTGAGGACCTGCAGGCTGGCCGCGTCGGTGGTCTCGACGGTGCGCACGTCGAGGTCGAACTCGTCGCCGCCGACGACGGCCGTGGTGGCCTTGGTCTCGGCCGGGATCATCTGAGCTATGGTGGCTCCTCCTTGAGGGTTTCCCTTGCGGGTGCCTGGAGCCGGGGCGCGGGTGCGCCCCGCATCACCAGGAGTCGATGGGTCGGCAGCGCCGCGATTCGACAGCCGACTGCCCGGCGGGGGCGGGCGGTTCGACGGGCTCTGCGGCGTGGGTGCCCCCGTGCGGGGTGGAGAGACTGGTCGGGGACCACGGCTGGCGGAAGCCGGGTCCGAGACCGAGCGCGGGGTGCGGCTCGCCCAGCGCGCGCAGTATCAGCCGTTCGCCCGAGAACGCGGTGCGGCCGTGCAACAGACGGTGGTTGTCCAGCACGACGCCCTGTCCAGGGGCCAGCCGGAGTCGGTGAGTGTTCCGTTCGATGGCCTGGCGGAGGGTGGGCAGGTGGGCCTGGGCGTCAGGGGAGAACCGGGCCAGGTCGTCCTGGCGCAGCCGCAACCGCCACCACCCGGCGGACAACTGCTGGAACACCGGGGCGAAGTGGCCACTCGATCCGCCGAAGTACGCGGCCCGCTCCGCGGACAATGCCTCGATGGCGCCGGGGTGGTGCGCGGCCAGCTCGGCGAGGACGGACCGGCCGTCCACCAGCCGGCTCTCCCCGCCGCTGTCGCCGGCCCGTGCGCACGCCAGCAGAAGCAGACGGGGCGGATCCGGCTGCTGCGCGCACTCGGTGTGCAGAGCCAACGCGCCGCGCCCCAGGCCCGCGAAGCCCGGCCGGCCGCTGTGGCGGCCGGTGTCGCGGATGACGGTCAGCCCGTCCGGATCGGCATCCCGGTGCTGCCACAGCGAGGACATCAACTGGCCAGCTGCGAGAAGCACGTCGTCGCGACCGCCCAACCTTGCGAGCCTCAGCAGGCCGTCCTCACGCAACACCTCACCGGCCTGCTCGCGCGCCGCTCCGTCCAGTCCGCCCGTGACGAAGTCGTCTCCGCTGGTGCCACTGGTGTCGAACGACGGCATGGTGAAGCTCCCTCGTGGGACCGAGTGGGTGGGAGGCGACACACTCTCCACGCCCCACCCACCCAATGGAAAGTGACAGATTGTCAAAGCGAGATCACCGCACCGTGGGGCATCGCGGAGGCCCGCGGCTGCGACCTTCGACAGGCCCGTGCCCGTCTGCGTGCCTCGGAAGAAGCGATGAACGAGACTGAACAGCCCTACGTGCCAAAGACCTTCCCGATCTCCATCAAGGGTGTCGTCCTCGACCCGCAGCAACGGGTGCTGCTGCTGAAGAACGAGCGCCAGGAGTGGGAGCTGCCCGGCGGGAAGCTGGAGGGCACCGAGACCCCCGAACAGCGGGTCGTCACCGAGATCCACGAGGAGAGCGGCTGGACGGCCACCGCAGGCCCCCTGCTGGACGTGTGGATGTACGAACCGATCCCCAACCGCCAGGTCTTCATCGTCACCTACGGCTGCACCGCCACCGACGCGCACCAAGCCCCGGTCGTCAGCCACGAGCACAAGGAAGCAGGTCTCTTCCACCGCGACGAGGTGCCCGGCCTGGTTATGCCGCAGGGTTACAAGGACTCCATCGCCCGCTGGTACGAACTGCACCACCAGGACTGACCGTTGACCCGGATCGACCCCTACGGCGGCATCCGCTGGCACTGGACCACCCCCAGAGCCCAGGACATCCTGCGCCGCCGAGCCCTGCCCGAGATCCTCCTTGCTCTTCACACCGGACTTCGAACCACCTGGAAGCGGCCGCGTGCCCGGACCAGGCCGTACCGAGCACGGCCAGGAACGCCCACAGGGGCCGGGGTTGGGCGGCACCCGAGACCGCCACCGTGCCGAACGCGGCCAGAGCCGCGGCGCTGAGAACGGTGAGGGCTGTCACGGTCAGGGCCTTCGTCGTGCCCGGGGTCTGCTCCTGGTGGTGCTGGTCGAACAGGGTGCCGTTGTTGTGGCCGTTCCGGGCATCCTCTGAGGCCTAACTGGCCGGTACTCTATTGAACTTCGTGGTTGTGGGTTCGAGGGCGTCGAATCGGTCGGGTGATCTTCCGGCGGCTGGGCTGGGCTGGACTGCGACGTCGCTGGGCATGGCAGTTCGCGGCATACATGTCGATGGGATCGGCTGGCAGGGGAGTGGGACAGCTCCGGCGGCGCCGGCCTGTCGTTCGCTTCCCGGGGACCGCAGCGCCCTCTGCTTGGGGCATCGGTATCCGTGTGCGGAGAGTAGAGTCCGCGAGGCATCAAGCACTCCAGGTCACAGGCCGGCTCGTCGAGGTTCACGCTCCTGCGTCATCGTCAAGGCGTTGGAGTGTGTCTTTGGAGGAGGGATAGGCCCAGCGCGGTGAGGGTGTGCCAGACCTTGTTCCCGTCGCGGCGGGAGGCGACGAGCCCTGCGCTGCGGAGCATGCTGAGGTGCTGACTGACCGCTGCGCTTGTGACGCCGAGTCGTTGGGCGAGCATGGTGGTGTTGGCGGTGACGGCCAGCTCCGCGAGGACGGTGGCGCGGGTTCGCCCCAGCAGCGCGGTGAGTGCGGCCGATGCGCCTGCGTCTGGGGGTGCCAGGATCGAGCTGACGGCGGCCGCGTCTTGGCGGGCTCGATACATCAGGATCGGCGCCGCGTCGTCCTGTGAGGGGGTGAAGATCTGCGGTTCGGTGGGGCAGAACAGGGAGGGCGCGAGGATCAGGCCGCGGCCGTCCAGGTGGACGTCGGTGGTCCGGCTGATCCAGGGCTTGTAGGTGGGCAGTTCCAGCACTGGGGGATTCCAGACCAGCAGGGGATGCAGCTCGCGGAGCAGTTTGTCGACTCCGCCCTCGATGGCCTTGCGTGCGCCCGCCATGCACTCGGCTTCCAGGTGCAGGCGTAGTCTCGGCCAGACCGGGCCGATGAACGCGTCGTGGCATTGCTGGAGCGCGCCGAGGAAGTCCTCCCGGGCGCGGCGGTCCCCGGTGACGGCGGGCCTCAGCCAGGGCGGCATCCGCCGGGCGATGCCCGGGATCGCGGCGAACTCCCCGTGCAGGCGTTCGATGGGAAGGGACCGTAGCTGCTCCAGCGCCACATCCAGAGTGTCCACCCTGCCAGCCAGGGTGAACAGGTCGGTGGCGCCGCCGTTGTGTGGCGCCAGGAATTGCGCCAGTGAGGCGGCGGTCGGCGGCGCCCGCCGCAGTACACGCGTGCGCCAGCCTGCGTACAGGGACGCGTTCGGTGTCCGTTGTCTCAGGATCCGCAGGCTCCACTGCGTCTCGGCCAACGGCCCCAGCACCCACACCCGGACCTTCACGAGGTCCTCCGCCGTGAAATACAGACGCAGCATCACACCCCCTGTCCCCGGCAAACCCCCGCCGTGTCCAACCGTCACGTCCCGGGCCGCGCTGGGAAGGGCTGTCCTCGTGCGGACTTCCCCCCCAACGGCGACCTCGCATCATGATCATGACATGCAGTTGCCCGGTTTGGTGGCGAGTGTCGTTATTAAGTCCAGGCGGTAAAGACTTCCAGACGCCCCTGGGCGCCTGCCAGCGTTGGTCACGCACCCGGATACCACCGGGCTGCGACCGGCCAACTGAGATTCCGCCACCACACCGTAGTTGGTCTGATCGGTGGCGCGGTCGGCTCGCAAAGGATTACTCGTCCCGTCCGAATCGAAGGGGAAGCCATGAAGTTCAAGCTGGGGCGCCGAGTCGCCTCGCTCGCCGCAGTGACCGCGTTGACCGTCGCGGGGCTGGGGCTCGAGTCGGGAAGCGCGTCCGCCGCAACCGGCGTCGACTCCAACTCCGCGCACGGCGTGGAGATCACGGGCTGGAACACCTACATCGAGAACCCGTGGGTTTCCGCCACGCTGTGCAACCACCAGAGCTCGGCGAACAGTTTCTACTTCTGGATTAGGGACACGACGGGCCGCAACGTGACCAGCCCGAGCCACGTCACCCCCCTCCTTCAGCCCGGCCAGTGCGAGGGCATCGCGGGCGAGGGCAGCGGCGCAGCGATCCAGGTCTTCGCGAGGTCCGGAAACCTCTGGACCTTCGGCACCGACCCGATCTCCCTCGGCTGACCGCCACCCGGGTGTGCCGCCGCCGCTCCACCTTGCGGGGGTCTAGTGTCCTGCGCCGGAGATCCGTCGTTAGTTGTGTGTGAGCTCTTCTTCTCCTGATCTCCCGGTGCGTCGTCGTGGTGCCGCGTTGCGGCTGTTACTGCTGTCCGACGAGGAGCGGGCCGCGTTGACGCGGTGGGCCCGCAGAGCCTCGTCCGCCCAGGCGTTGGCTCTGCGGGCCCGGATCGTTCTGGCCTGTGAAGGTCCGGACGTGCCGTCGATCGTCGGCGTGGCAAGGGAGTTGGGCATCACCGCGGACACGGTCCGCAAGTGGCGGCGCCGGTTCCTCGCCCAGGGCTTGGACGGCCTGGTGGACGAACCCCGGCCTGGTCGGCCGCCCACGATCGCGGTCGACGAGATCGAGGCGGTCGTCGTCGCGACGCTGGAGGAGATCCCGAAGAACGCGACACACTGGTCCCGGAGCTCGATGGCCGCCCGCAGCGGCCTCTCAAAGTCGACTGTCGGACGGATCTGGCGGAAGTTCCAGCTCAAACCCCATCTGGCCGACACCTTCAAGCTGTCCACCGACCCGCTCTTCGTTGAGAAGGTCCATGACGTGATCGGCCTGTACTTCGACCCGCCCGAAGGCGCGGTGGTGCTGTCGGTCGACGAGAAGTCGCAGATCCAGGCCCTCGACCGTTCGCAGCCGGTCCTGCCCATGATGCCGGGCATGCCGGGCATGCCGGAGCGCCGGACCCACGACTACGTGCGCAACGGCCTGACCACCCTGTTCGCCGCGTTCGACACCGGCAGCGGGAAGGTCATCACCTCGCTGCACCGCCGGCTCCGTGTGGCGGAGTTCAAGAAGTTCCTCGTCAAGATCGACCGAGAGGTTCCCGACGGGCTCGACATCCACCTGATCTGCGACAACTACGGCACCCACAAAACCCCGGCCATCCGTGCCTGGCTGGCACAGCACCCCGGGTTCCACACGCACTTCACCCCGACCGGCTCCTCGTGGATCAACCAGGTGGAACGCTGGTTCGGCTTCCTCACCGACCAGATGATCCGCCGCGGGTCCCAATGGTGCGCTTGACCAGCGACCAGATGCCCTCTTGCGGGTTGAGGTCGGGAGCGTACGAGGGGAGTTGGAAGACGGTCAGCCAGTCCTTGCTCGCCTTGATGAACTCCTGCATCGGCGGCGTCAGATGGGCACGCAGGTTGTCCCACACGAGCACGATTGGACCGCGGAGCCGGATGTGCGCCCGGATGAGCAGGTCCCGGTAGTCCTGCCAGGTCAGGCCCTTCTTCTCGCCCTTTGCGGCCCCGGTAGACGTGGAAGCTGTAGAACATCCGCGAGCGCTGATCGGGTTTGTAGCAGCTCAGCCCCGCCATGGAGACCCGGCCGCCTCCTCGGCCGTGTATCCGAACCACGGGCGTGCAGCCGACCCGGCCCCAGGTCCTGGCGCGCGGCGGCCTCATCGACTGCCCGGCTTCGTCCTCGAAGACAAGCCAGGCCTCGCGGGCCGCCGCGGCGCTTTTGCCCGCGGCCACGTCTCCTTCTTCCACAACTCGACGGCCGCGTCATCACGCTCGATGGCGCGGTGGGCCGGCTGCTGCCAGGACCAGCCGTGCCGCTTGAGTAGGACCCACGTGCCCTCCACGGTGTAGGAGACGTGGAACAGCCGGCCGATCAGCGTCTTCACCCGAGCCAAGGTCCACCGCTGGTCGTCCCAGCCGTGGGCAAGCGGCCCACGCTCCAACTCCCGCTCCAGCCGCACGATCTGGGCATCGGAGAGCTTTGGGCGACCCGGCGAACCCTTCGAGGCGATTCCTGCCGCGCCGCCCTCGCGCCGCTGCCGGCGCCAGCGTGCCACCGAACGCACGCTCACCCGCAGCGCGGCCGCGATGTCCCGATTCTTCTCACCGCCCTCGAAGCGATCCACGGCCTGCCGTCGGATCCGCTCCCGCGCGGTCCTCTCCGCGTCGGTCAAGCCGCCGCCCTGTGCATACCTCACAGCACACGACTACCGGGACCAATCCTCCAACGGCAGGCGAACGCTACCGCTTCACCATCCGAGCGACATCACGAATTCAACTTCAGTAGTTGAACCCCTTGACTTGGGGGTCAAGTGGTTCTCGAAAAGGACCAGTGCTTCGATCCGTTCGGTGTTCGGCGCGTGAGATTCGTGCCTTGTGGGCTCGGGTCGATCGGTGGTTGAGGCCGGTGTGCGGGGGCTCGGGTTCTGCCGGGCTCAGCTCTTCGGGACGAGGGTGTTCTCGTTGGTGCGGCCGGCGGCGAAGTCGTCCATGTTGCGGAGGGTGGCGTCGATGATCTAGCCGACGGCGGTGTGGGTGAAGTAGGCCTGGTGGCTGGTGACGAGGACCTGGGGGAAGGTGACGAGGCGGGCGAGGGTGTCGTCGGTGATGCCCTGGATGGACTGGTCGGTGAAGAAGACGCCGGTCTCCTCCTCGTAGACGTCGAGGCCGACGCCGGAGAGGCGGCCGGTGCGCAGGGTCTCGACGAGGGCGGTGCTGTCGATCAGGCCGCCGCGGCTGGAGTTGACGAGGATGGCGTCGGGCTTCAACCGGGCGAGAGTGGCGGTGTCGATGAGGTGGTGGGTGCCGGGGACGAGGGAGACCTGCAGGCTGATGAGGCCGGCGCGGGTGCGGAGTTCGGGCAACTCGGTGTAGTGCATGCCGAGTTGGAGGCATTCGGGGTTGGGGCGATGTCCCAGTCGAGGAGGTGGGTGCCGAGGTCTGCGGCGATGCGGGCGAAGCACTCGCCGATCTTGCCGGTGCCGATGACGCCGACGGTCGTGCCGTGGATGTCCCGGCCGAGGAGGCCGTCGAGGCGGAAGTCGAACTCGCGGGAGCGGCCGGCGGCGCGCACGAGGCGCCGGTTGACGGCGAGGGCCAGTGCCCACGTGTGTTCGGCGACCGAGTACGGGCTGTAGTGCGAGATGCGGGCGTTGGTGAGGCCGAGGTCGGCGGCGGCGTCGAGGTCGATGTTGTTGAAGCCGGTGGAGCGCTGGGCGACGGGTTCGGTGCCGCCGGCGTCGAGGACGGCGTTGACGCTGCTGCTGACGGCGGGGTAGCCGGCGGCGAGCGGGGCGGTGTCGCGGCCGAGGAACACGGCCAGGCAGCGCACTCCGTGCCGGCCGACGAAGGCCTCCTCCAGCAGCGGCCGTTCGTCGGCCTGCGCCCCGAACGCGACGAACTCCACCCGGTCACGCTATCCAACCCCAGCTCGAACGCCGAGATTTCGTCCGCTCGCTCCAGAACCCCGGAGTGAAAGCCGTGCCTGTGTTCCTCGTCGGGGGCCCGCATTTGCCTGACGACACGCCAGCGGAGTCGGAATGGAGTCAGCGTCGGTCCGGCCGCATGCTGGAACAGATGGGTCCGACTCCGTGAAGCGCAGGTCGTGCGAGGTGAGCGCCCTGCGGGTTGGGCAGAGGCTCGTAGGGGTCAAGGCGGAGGGGCGAGGCAGGGAGTGCGGCAGGGTTGGAGGCTCGCAGCCGTTGGGGCGGGGGTCAGCGGGTGCGGCCGCGGGGCTTGAGGGGGGTGCCGGGGAGCTCGGGGGCGGGGAGGCGGTCGCCGGGGTAGCCCTGGACGGCGCCGAAGCGGTCGGTGGCGGCCTGCCATTCGGTGCGGGCCTGGGCGATGTCCTCGTGGGTGCGGCCGATGAAGTTCCACCACATGACGATCTGCTCCTCGAAGGGCGTGCCGCCGAGGAGGACGAGCCGGGCGTCGGTGCCGGTGGTGTTGGTGAGGGTGAGGGTGGTGCGGCCGGGGGCGAGGTAGCCGAGTTCGGCGGGGCGTAGCGGGGTGCCGGCGAGGAGGATGTCGCCGCGGTCGACCAGCAGGCCGTGTTCGAAGGCGGGGTCGACGTCGAGGGTGACGGTGGCGTTCGGGCGCAGGAGGAGTTCGGCGCCGAGCAGCGGGGTGAAGGTGGGGACGGGGGAGGTGTCGCCGGCGAGGGTGCCGAGGAAGACCCGGGCCTCGCCGCCGTCGAGGGCGACCGGGGCGGGCGCGTGGTGGTGGAAGTCGCGTGCGGTGTGCCGGTGCTCCTCGGGCAGGGCGACCCACAGCTGGACGCCGTGCAGGACGGTGGTGGCCGGGGTGGAGACCTCGGAGTGGGCGATGCCGTGGCCGGAGGTCATCAGGTTGACCTCGCCCGGCCGGACGAGGGCGTGCACGCCGAGGCTGTCCCGGTGCTCGATCTCGCCGGTGAACAGCCAGCTCACGGTCTGCAGCCCGGTGTGCGGGTGCGGGGCGACGTCCATGCCGCCGGTGCTCGTGACGTCGTCGGGCCCGTAGTGGTCGACGAAGCACCAGGCGCCGATCATGGTGCGGGAGCGCTGCGGCAGCGTACGGCGTACGGTCATCGCGCGCGGGCCGCCGAGCGGGACGTCCCTGGCGGGTAGGACCTCCACCCGCGGGTCGGCGGCGGGCGTCTCGGCGAGGCCGGTCTCGGCGGTGCTCACGGGTGGGTCCCTCCCAGGTTCCAGTTAGTTCTAGATTCAACTATCATGCCATGGCAGAGTGGCGGGTGACAGCAGGCCCGGCCCGGAGTGATCAGACGGAGGAGTCCCAGGTGAGTGATGTGACGGTGGTCGCGACGGACCGGCGGGTGTTCATCGACAAGCAGACTCCCAAGGCGTACCAGGCGCTGCTGGCCGCCGCCGAGGCGGCGCGCGAGGCCGCGGCCGAGGCCGGGCTGGACCGTCGCCTGGTGGAACTGGTCAACCTGCGCGTGTCGCAGATCAACGGCTGCGCCTACTGCCTGCACGTGCACACCAGGGCCGCGATCCGCGAGGGCGAGACCAGCCAGCGCCTGGGTGTGCTCCCGGCCTGGCGCGACACCGAGGTGTTCGGCGACCGCGAGCGTGCCGCGCTCGGCCTGGCCGAGGCGACCACCTCCCCGGCGGACGCGGCGCTCCAGGAGGCCGCGTACGGCGTGGCGCGCGAAGTGCTGAGCGACGGGGAGATCTCGGCCGTGGTGTGGGTGGCGATCGCCATCAACGCCTTCAACCGGGTGTCGATCCTGAGCAAGCACCCGGTCCGCCCGGCCCCGGGCCGGTAGCCGGAGGAGACGCCGTCCGGCAGCCGTGGGCGAAGGGGAGTGGCAGTCGAGGGCGAAGGGGCCGGTAGTCGAGGGCGACAAGCGGAGTCCTTCGTTCGGCGTACGCCCTCCGGTGGGTGACGGACCGTCGGCTCCTCCCAGCGGCTGATGACTGATCGCCGGGCGCCCGGGAGGCTTGGCGGCGAAGGCGGGGCGGTGCTCGCCGGGGGACTTGGGGAGATGATGATGCGTCGTACGGTTTCCGTGCTGGTGGGGGCGGCGGTCTGTCTGGCGCTGGCGGCGCCGGTGGCCGCGGCTGTGCCGGTCGTCACGGCTCAGTCGGCGGACGCGGCGAAGCCGGGGAAGGGCGACGATCGCCGGACGGCCGGCCTGCGGGCGATCACCGCGGCCGGCGCGGTCGCCGCGATCGCGGAGATCAAGGACGGGAAGGGCACCTGGCGCGGACGGTCGGGCGTCTCCGACCTGGCCACCAACGCGCCGGTCCGTACCGACGGGCGCTTCCGGGCCGGCAGCGTCACCAAGACGTTCACCGCCACCACCGTGCTCCAGCTGGTGGGGGAGCACCGGATCGGCCTGGACGAGCCGGTCGAGCGCTACCTGCCCGGCCTCGTCCCGGACGGTGCGCGGATCACCGTCCGCCAGCTGCTCAACCACAGCTCCGGCCTCTGGGACTCGACCAACGAGAAGGGCGGGCTCTTCCCCGACCAGCAGGACCCGGCGGCGATCCGGAACTGGCTGGACCAGGGCGGCATGACCCGCACCATCACCCCGGCCCAGGTGGTGGCCGCCTCGGTGGCCCACGCGCCCAACTTCCCGCCGGGCAGCACGTTCGGCTACTCCAACGTCAACTACACGCTGCTCGGCATGATCATCGAGAAGGTCACCGGGCACGGCTACGCGCAGGAGATCACCGCGCGCATCCTGCGCCCGCTCGGCCTGGAGTCGACGTACTTCCCCGGCACCGCGACCGGCATTCGCGGCCAGCACGCGCACGGCTACATGACGGTGGTCGAGGGCCCGGGGCCGCAGGACGTCAGTGACCGGGACGTCACCGAGGCGAGCGTCTCCTGGGCGAACTCCGCGGGCGAGCTGATCTCGACCCTGAGCGACCTGAACCGCTTCGAGCAGGCCCTGCTGGGCGGCAGGCTGCTCAAGCCGGAGCTGCTGCGGGAGATGACCACGACGATCCCGATCGAGGTCAACGGGCAGCCGACGGGCCTGAGTTACGGGCTGGGGCTGGCCAAGGGGCAGCTGTCCTGCGGTCCGATCGTCGGGCACGACGGCGGGGTGTCCGGCTATGCCACGCAGCTGTGGAGCTCGGGTGACCGGCAGGTCGCGATATCCGTCACGATGCGCGGCACGCCACAGGAGATGGGTGCGCAGATCGGGGCGGAGGGGGCTTTCCTGGAGGCGACCTTCTGCGGTGACCGGTGACCGGTGACCGGTGATCGCGAAGCCGGTGATCGGTGCCGGGCCGCTTGAGAACCGGGCCGAGGGGCCGGTCGCGGGACCGGGCCGTTGACCAGCTGAGCTGCGCCGTCCCCGGACCGGCGCAGCTCAGCGGCACCCGGGCGCCCGGATGCGGCCCGGCGCCGAGCACCCGACCGAAAACCTGTGGCACCGGTCTCGCCCGGTGGTGATACTGCACCGGTGAACACCTCGGGGCTGGAGCCCGTACTGGACCCGCGTTCCTGGGGCGTCGCCCCCGACTTTCCCGGTATGCAGGACGTGATCGCCGGATTGCAGCTGCCCGCCGGGGCGTCGATGGCCGTCATGAGCGCGCTGGAGACCTCCCGGGAGCTCATCCGGTATTCCTACCAGCGGTACGAGTTCGCCACCGTGGCCGTCACCCACGCGCTGTACGCCCTGGAGCAGGTCCTCGCCGAGCGGCTGGCCGTCGATGCGCCGACGGGGGAACTGATCGGGCGGGCCGTCACTCGTGGGATCCTCGACGGCGGGGTGGCCGCCGAACTCGACCGCGCTCTGCGGATCCGCGACGAGGTCGCGCGCGGCTCGGTGACGAGCGGTACCGTCAGCCCGCAGCGGGCCGTCCGGCTGACCCGTGCCGTCTTCGACGCCGTGGCCGCGCTCCTCGGTCCGCTTCCGCCCGCGGACGCGCCCGACGGGGGAGGGGTCTCGGCCACGGACCGGATCGCCCGGCTGTGGGAGGAATGCCGCAACGCGCCGTTCCCCGAGAGCTTCGTCGTGGAGGACATCGGGGACATGCCGCTGCACATAGTGGAGAACAACCTCGCGGGCCTCCTCTCGCGGGAGTTGAACGGTGGGCTCGACGACAGCGGCGTCGCGATCCTCTGGTCGCTCATCGCCTACCTCGACAGGGTCGTACCCCTGATCAACGAGGAGTACTGCGCCGCCTACTTCGCCAGGCTCCGGACGGTGGCCAAGCTCGCGGCGGAGCGCTACCTGCCGCCCGCGACCTGAGCCCGGTGAACAGGGGCGGTCTGCGCTCCGGAGTTCCGTCCGGCGGCCCCGGCTGCGTACGGTGATCAGGAGACGGCTTACGGAGACGGGGAAGGGGCGCGCGGCATGGCGGAAACGGAACGGGGCGCGGAGGCGGTGCTGACCACCGAGCGGCTGGTGGTGCGGCACTGGACCACGGCTGACCAGGCTCGCGCGTTCGGCTTCGCGGACGGCCTGACGGAGATCCGGGCCGTGCTGAACCCCGACAACACCCGGTCGGCGGCGGTCTGCCGGCGCCTCGGGATGACCGGCACCGGGCTGACCGACCGGTGGTACGGCCGCCGGCTGGCCGAGTACCGCATCGGCCGGGACGAGGTGGAGGCGCAGTGACGGCGGACGTGACGCTCAACCTCTGGCGGCAGCCGCTCGACGCGGTCCCGGCCGGGGTGTGGGACCGCACCGGGCTGACCGTGCTCATCCTCGCGGACACCGGCATCCGTGAACTCCCTCCCGGCATCGGCCGGTTGACGAGCCTGCGCACCCTCGACCTGGGGCACAATCGGCTCGCCGAACTGCCCGCCGAGCTCTTCGGCCTCACCGGGCTCGGCGACTTCCTCTACCTGCACGACAACGAGCTGACCGCCCTGCCCGAGGCGCTCGGGCGGCTCACCGCGCTGCGCTACCTCAACGTGGGCGAGAACCGGATCGGCGAACTTCCCGAGGCCATCGGATCGTTGACCTCGCTGGTCGAGCTGCGCGCGCAGCACAACCGGCTCACCGCCCTCCCGGACTCGATCGGCGGGCTCGGCGCATCGCTGCGCGAACTGTGGCTGCGCGGCAACGAGTTGACCGGACTGCCGGACTCCGTCGGGCGGCTCGCCGAGCTGCGCGAGCTGGAGCTCAGGGAGAACGCCCTCACCGAACTCCCCGCCGCGCTCGCCGGGCTTCCCCGGCTGCGCCGCCTCGACCTGCGCGGCAACCGGATCGCCGAACTGCCCGACTGGCTGGCCGATCCGGGCACGCTGCCCGTGTTGGAGAAGCTGGACCTGCGGTGGAACGAGGTGTGTCCCTCCGCAGGGCTGCTGACGGCACTGGCCGCGCGCGGGTGCGTCACGCTGTTCTGAGCCGGCCGCCGGTCCGTCGCCCTCCTGGGAGCCGCGCGCAGGGCCCAGGTCCGGAAAGGATCAACGCCTCCACCGCGGAACTGCTACCGTGGAACGCATGAAGCGCGCTGCACTCGCCACGACGACGCCGGAGAGAGTCCCGGCGCGCTGACTGCTGACCTAGTCCGAAGCCCCGGGGCGAGTGCCCCGGGGCTTCGCCGTTTCCCGGACCCACTCGCCCGCAGACCCGAGTGGAGACCGCCCTCATGCCCGACCAGCCCTCGAACGGCCACCCCGCGCACGACCACCGCAGGCTTGGCCGCGAACTCGACCTCTTCGACACCGACCCGCTGATGGGCTCCGGCCTGCCGTACTGGCTCCCCGACGGCGCCGCGATCCGGCACTCCCTGGAGGAGTTCATACGCGGCCGCGAGCGCCGGGCCGGCTACCGCCACGTCTACTCCCCGGTGCTCGGCAAGCGCGAGCTGTACGAGATCTCCGGCCACTGGGCGCACTACCGCGACGACATGTTCCCACCCATGGAGCTCGGCTCCGAGGAGATGGTGCTGCGCCCCAGCCTCTGTCCGCACCACGCGCTGATCTACCGCTCCCGCCCCCACAGCTACCGGGAGCTACCCCTGCGGATGGCCGAGTTGGGCGGCATGTACCGCTCCGAACTGTCCGGGGTGCTGGGCGGGCTGACCAGGGTCCGGGCGATCCAGCTGAACGACGCCCACGTGTTCTGCACCCCGGAGCAGGCGGCCGACGAGGCCGTCGCCGCCCTGGAGCTGATCCGCGAGGCGCACCGGGTGCTCGGCGTCGTGCCCGTCCGCTACCGGCTCTCGCTGCCCGGCGCCGGCGGCAAGTACGTGGCCGACCCGGCGCTCTGGGAGCGCGCCGTCGCGCTGCTCACCGAGGTGCTGGAACGCTCCGGGGTGCCGTTCGAGGCGGCGGAGGGCGAGGCCGCGTTCTACGGTCCCAAGATCGACGTGCAGATCGCCGACGGCGCCGGGCGCGAGTTCACCCTCTCCACCGTGCAGATCGACTTCCACCAGCCCGAGCGGTTCAACCTGCACTACATCGGCGCGGACGGCGCCAGGCACCGCCCGGTGATGGTGCACCGCAGCGTGATCGGCAGCGTCGAGCGGGTGGTCGCCCACCTGATCGAGCTGTACGGCGGCGCGTTCCCGGCCTGGCTGGCGCCCGTCCAGGTGGTGCTGCTGCCGATCTCCGACGCGGAAGTGCCGCAGGCCGTACGGCTCCGGCAGCGCTGCCTGGACCTCGGACTGCGCGCCGAGGTCGCCGGGCCCGAGCACGGCAGTCTCGGCGCCCGCGTCCGCGAGGCCAGGCTGGTGCCGTACCAGGCGGTGATCGGGGCCAGGGAGGTCGTGGACGACCGGGTCGCGCTGCGCCTGCGGGACGGCCGTCGGCTGGAGCCGCTGCCGGCCGAGGAGGCGTGGGCACGGCTCGGCGCGCTGGTGGCGGCGTGCGAGGCGGAGCTGTGGGCGGAGGCGGCGGGTGCTGAACCGGTGGCGGCGCTCCCGTGCGGGGCGGGTCGCCACTGTACGGACGACCTGCTGCGGGGCCGGCCGCCGCGCCGGTGGCGTACGTACGACTAGTGCGGCGCGCGGAGTGTCGCCCGGCCCGTGGGCGTCGGCCGCCCGTCGAATGGGCCGGGCGGCCGAGTCCGCGGCCGCCGCTGTCCCCACCCGTACGGAGGTACCCCGATGCGTATCCCACGCGGCCTCGCCGCTCCCGTTCTGGCCGGCTGTCTCGCCCTCGCCGGGGTGGTGGCCGTCACCCCGGCGGCCTCGGCCTCCGCCGCCGAACTCCGTCCGCTGCCCGTCCCCGCCGTCCAGTACTGCGCCGCCGTGCTCGGGCACGTCCCGGGGGCCGACGCCGCCTCGCAGACCCTCGGGCGGGCCTGTTCCTCGGACTTCGGGGCCGCCGTGCTCGCCCGGGGCGAGGGCGGGTTCGGTGCCTTCGGGCCCTCCTCTCCGGAGGGGTGACCGGGCGGGCGTCCCGTGCCTGCTCGCCTGACGGCGCGCGGCGCACACGGCACAAGCCCGTGCGGCGCGCGCCGGTCAGTAGGACTGGAGCTCGACCAGGTGGCCGTCCGGGTCGCGCAGATGGGCGCTGCGCAGGTTGGGGCCCCACTCCGGGCGGTCGGCCGCGGGTGCCGCCAGGGTGCCGCCGTGGCGCAGGCAGAGGTCGAGGGCGGCGTCCACGTCGTCCACCCGGAAGACCAGCATCGCGGTGTCCTGCGCGGGTGCGGCGGGGCGGACGGGCAGCCCGGTGGTGCCGAGGGCGGCGGCCATCGCCGAGCGGTCGTAGAGGACCAGGAGGGTCTGGTCGGCGATGTCCCAGTTGGCGTACGGGCCGTCGGGAGTGCCCTTGACCAGGGCGGCGCCGGTGAGCGGCGGGAGTATCGCGCGGTAGAAGCCGAAGCACTCGGCGAAGCGGGTGACGAGCAGACGGGGGTACAGGGCATCCACGGGCGAACTCCTGGCAGGGGGGCGGGTCTTCGGTGTTCGGTTCCGAATTAGTGGGTCGAAACCCACTATAGGGAAAGTCCCTAGACTGCCGCCATGGCCTCCGAGAACCCGCACCCCGCAGACGGACTCCCACCGACCCTGCTGGACCTCAGCACCTACCTGCTCTCCCGGGTCGGCAGGGCGGCGCGCGGCCGGCTCGCCGAACGACTGGCCGAACGCGGCCTGCGGCTCTGGGACATGGCGGTGCTGGCCGCGCTCGCCGACTTCGGCCCGCAGGCCCAGCGGGACCTGGTGCGGCGCCTCGCCATCGACCCGAGCGACCTGGCCAAGGTCGCCGACCGGCTCGCCGCCGCCGGGTACGTCGAGCGGGTCCGGGACCAGGCCGACCGGCGGCGGGTGTCGGTCTCCGTCACCGACGACGGACGGGCGCTGCTGGCCGAACTGGACGCGCTGGCGCGGGCGGTGCAGGACGAAGTGCTCGCGCCGCTGGACGCGGGGCAGCGGCAGGTGCTTCAGGAACTGCTGCTGCGGGTGCACCACGGGATGGGGGAGTGGCGCGGCGGCGTGTGACGGAGGGGGCCGACGCGGGCGACGGGGTCAGGCCGCGGGCGGGCCCGGGCGGCGGGCGCCGGCGAACTCGCCCGCCCAGCGCGGGATGTCGAGCACGTTCTCGACCCGGGCGACCAGCGTGCCGGTGCGCTCGGCGTGGATCATCGCGCCCTCGCCGGCGTAGACGCCGACGTGGTGCAGGGGTGCGTCGGGGCGGGAGAAGAACAGCAGGTCGCCCGGGGCGAGCGCGTCGCGCTCCACCGGGGCGCTGAGGTTGAACTGGGCGACGGTGTAGTGCCCGAGCTCGACGGTGCCGTGGCTGGCCCGGTACCAGCAGTAGAGCGACAGGCCGCTGCAGTCGAAGCCGACCGTCTTCTCGCCCATGCACACGCCGTTCAGCCAGCCGTTCTCCTCGTCGCAGAAGCCGAGGCCCGCACCCAGCCGGTCCCCGCCGCCCCAGGCGTACGGCACGCCGATCTGGCTCGCGGCCACCTCGGCGGCCCGGCGGCCCAGTGCGGCGGCCGGCAGCACCCGGGCCGTCCCGGTGCCGGGCGAGGGGTCGGAGGCCGCCTGGGCGGCGGGGCCGAGTGCCGGGACCAGGCCCGCGCCGAGCGCGAGGCCGAGCATGCGGCGCCGGCGGACTCCGGGGGACTGGTCGGGGCCGTGCGGTCGGGATTCCATGGCGGTGCCTCCAGATGGCGGTGGCGGTGGCGGTACGGCGGCGGTGCGTGGGTCCGCACCAGGATTCCGCGCCGGCGGGCGGGTCCGCCATCACCCGCAACGGTGAATCGCGAATCCAGGAACCTTGAAACGGAGGGGAGTTCGCCGGTAAATGGTTTGACGGTCGTTCAGGAGAGGCCAACGATGGGCGCGAACGTTCGGCCGGGACCGTCGGAGGAGACCACATGAGCAGCGCCGTCAAGCTGATCCGCAGCACGCGCCTGACCAAGGCGGTGGACTACGCCTACGCGGCCGAGGTCGACGCCCCCGCCCGCTCGCTCTGGCTGGCCGGGGCCTGCCCGCTCGACGAGGAGGGCAGGACGGTCGCGGTCGGCGACTACGAGGCCCAGGCCCACCAGGTGATGCGGAACCTGATAACCGTGCTGGAGGACAGCGGGGCGGCCCTCACCGACATCGCCAGGACCACCGTCTACGTGGCCTCCGGTGACCAGGCGGACCTGGTGAAGGTGTGGAACGTCTACCGCTCCTACATGGGGGAGCACGACGCCCCGAGCACCCTGCTCGGCGTCTCGGTGCTCGGGTACGACGACCAGTTGGTGGAGGTGGAGGCCGTGGCCGTGCTGCCCGAGCGGGCCTGACCGGACAGTCCGGTCCGGTCCGGCACCGCCACGGGAGTGGTGCGAGGGGCCGACGGCCCCCGACCTCGGCGGCCCGGCGTCGTCCTGCCCGGCCGGCCGGGCAGGACGACGAGGGTTCAGCCCTCCGCCACCTCGTGCGCGAGGCGGGCGCCGGCGCGGAACAGCCACGTCCCGGCGTGTTCCCGGGCGGAGGCCGGGTCGCCCGCGAGCGCGCTGAGGGTCAGGGCCCGGTCGTCGGCCGACTCGCCCGCGACGATCCTGGCGGGGACACCGGCGCGGGCGGCACGGGC
>NZ_MSJQ01000313.1 GCF_014596515.1 Streptomyces sp. CBMA156 | reverse complement strand
CCCGGCGGGGCGGGCAGCGGCAGCGCCGCCCGGTCCAGCTTGCCCGCCCGGGTGCGCGGCAGCTCGGACACCGGGACGACGGCGTCCGGCACCGAGCGGCCCTGGAGCCGGCTCCGCAGGTACTGGGAGAGCGACCAGCCGTCCGCCCCGTCCGCGCCGGGATCGGTCACCGCGTAGCCGACCAGCTGCCGTTTGCCCTCCCGCGGCTCGACCTCGACCACGACCGCCTCGCGGACCGCCGGGTGGCCGCGCAGCACGCCCTCGGCCAGGACCGCCGCCCGGACCCTGCTCGCCACCGAGGCCGCCGGCCGGGAGCCGAGCGGCCCGACCACCGTCGCCACCCGGGCGGCGAACTCCAGCTCGCCGTCGGGCCGCAGCCGCCCGAGGTCGCCGGTGCGCAGCACCCGTCCGTCCGGGTCGAAGTCGGCCCGAACGAAGCGCCGGGCGGTGTCCGCGGGCCGGTTCAGGTAGCCGCGGGCCAGGCCGGCGCCGCCGATCGCGATCTCACCGAGCCGTCCGGGCGGCAGCGGCCTGCCGTCGGCCCCCAGCACGTACACCCGGGTGCCGGGGAAGGGGCGGCCGACCAGCGAGACCTTCTCGGCGCCCCCGGTGACGCCCGGGTCCCCAGCCTCGTACCAGGTGCTGTCCACGGTGGCCTCGGCCAGGCCGTAGACGTTCAGCACCCTGGTCCGCTCGCCGAGCAGGCGCTTGAGGGCCACCTGTTCGTCCAGGTACCACTTCTCGGCGCCGACGGTGAGCAGCCGCACCCCGGGCAGGGCGCCGCCGTCGGTGCCGCTCGTGCCGCCGCCGGCGCTCAGCAGGGCGGTCAGCCGGCGCGCGGTGCGGACGTTCAGCTCCAGGACGGTGATCCGCTCGGCGGCGATCAGGGCGGGCAGCGCGCCGAGGTCGGCCTTGCGGTCCAGGGTGAGGTTGAACGGGGTGACGACCAGGGTGGCGCCGCTGCCCAGCGCGCGGACCCAGTCGGCGGTGAAGACGTCGAACTCCAGGCTCGCGGTCTGCAGGATCCGGTCCTCGTCGGTGAGCCCGTACACCGCGTGCCAGCCCCGGTAGGCGGCCAGCAGGTTGCGGTGCTCGATCAGCGCGCCGGTGGCCCGGCCGGTGGAGCCCGCGGTGTAGAAGACGCAGGCGAGGTCGGCCGGGGAGACCTCGGGCGGCTCGAACGGGGTCTCGGCGGGGGAGTGGGCGTCGACGCAGACCAACGGCGCCGGGCCGGCGTCGCCCAGCCGGGCCCGGTGGCGCTGCTCGGTCACCACCAGGTCCGGTGCGGCGTCCGCCAGCACGTGCCGCAGCAGTGCGTCCGGCGCGCTCGGCTCCAGCGGCACGAACGCCGCACCCGCCTTCAGCACGGCCAGCAGCGCCACGTACACCTCGGTGCCGCGGCCCAGTGCGACCGCTGCCCGGCCGCCCGGGGCCAGGCCCCGCTCCGCCAGCACGGCGGCCAGCCGCCCGGCCCTGGAGTCCAGCTCCCCGTACGTCAGCTCCCGGTCGCCGCAGCGCACGGCCACCGCCTCCGGCGCCCTGCGGGCCTGCCGCTCGACCAGTGCGTGCAGGGTGCCGGCCCGCTCCTCGGTCATCCTCGTCTCCCCCTCGTCACCGCTTCCCCCGGATCCCGGGGATTCCCCCGGATTCCCCTCGGAGGCACGATCCTCCCCCCAACTCCCGCCGGGCAACAGGGTTCTGGCGCGTCCAGCCCTCGGACAGCCGGGCCCGCCCCGGGCCGACGGTTGTACTCTGCACGCGGACGGACGGCGCCGGCCCGTCCGGTGCGGCGCCCTGCCCGCGCCCTGCCCCCGCCGCCGCGATCGGAGCCCCGCCATGAACTCGTCCGCCCCCGACTTCGACGGGCCGCTGCTGCGCACCCGGGACGTGGACGTCGTGCGCGACGGCCGGCACCTGCTGCGCGGGATCACCCTGGAGATCAGGCCCGGCGAGCACTGGGCGCTGCTCGGCCCCAACGGCGCGGGCAAGTCGACGCTGCTCGCGCTGCTCGGCGCGGTCTCCCACCCCACCCGGGGCGAGGTGCACGTGCTCGGCCGCCGGCTCGGCCGGGTGGACATCCGCGAGCTGCGCGCCCACCTCGGGCACGTCAACCCGCGACACCCGTTGCGCTCGCCGCTGACCGTGCGCGAGGTGGTGCTCACCGGGCACACCAACACCATCGAGCCGGAGTTCCACCGCAAGCCCGACCCGGAGGCGGTGGAGCGGGCCGAGCAGCTGATCGAGACGCTCGGCATGGGCGCGATGGCCGGGGCCGCGTGGACCACCCTGTCCCAGGGCGAGCGCGGCCGGGCCCTGATCGCCAGGGCGCTGATGCCCAGCCCGCGGCTGCTGCTGCTCGACGAGCCCGCCACCGGGCTCGACCTGACCGCCCGCGAACTGCTACTGGACAGCCTGGACCTGCTGCGCCACCAGCACCCTGAGCTGGCCAGCGTGCTGGTCACCCACCACCTGGAGGAGCTGCCGGAGAGCACCACCCACGCCCTGCTGCTGCGCGGCGGCGAGTGCGTGGCGGCCGGCCCGGTGGACGCGGTGATGACCACGGAGCTGATCAGCGAGACCTTCGGCCACCCGATCAGGATCAGCCGGCACGAGGGCCGCTGGACGGCCCGGGCCGCCGACCGCCGGACGCCCGGCAGGTAAGGCCCCCGTCCGGCGAGGGGAGGTTACGCCCCCCCTTGCCGGGCATGGTGAACCGCATGCGGGGAAGGCAACGGAAAGGTAATGGTTCTGGGGGTGGGTATGGACGTCAATTCGTCCGTACGTAAGGTATGCCTTAGCTAAAAATGGTCTGCTGGTCCCCGGCCGGCCGCCCTGCCCAGGCACTCCCATGCCCTTTTCCGTTGGAGCCCGCATGTCCGCCCGTCGCCGTTCCACCGCAGCCGCGCTGCTCACCCTCGCCGTGGCGACCGCAACGCTGGCCGGCTGCTCGGCCAAGAAGGACGACAAGGCCGCCGCCGACGCGGTCAAGGTGAACGCCACCGACACCGCCTGCGAGGTCTCCAAGACCAGCTTCCCGGCCGGTCACGTCGTGCTGGACATCAGCAACAAGGGCTCCAAGACCACCGAGGTCTACGTCTACGGCGACGGCGACAAGATCATCACCGAGCGCGAGAACATCGGCCCCGGCACCAAGGCCAGCATCAACGCCGAGATCAAGGCCGGCTCGTACGAGGTCGCCTGCAAGCCCGGCATGGTCGGCGACGGCATCCGCCAGAAGATCACGGTCACCGGCGCGGGCGGCAGCGCCGCGGCCGCCGACCCGCGGCTGACCGCCGCCGTCGACGCCTACCGCACGTACGCCCAGGAGCAGGCCGACGCCACCATCCCGGCCGTCGAGGCGTTCGCCGCCGCGATCAAGGCCGGCGACGTGGAGAAGGCCAAGTCGCTGTACGCGCCCTCGCGCACCGGCTGGGAGCGCACCGAGCCGGTCGCCGAGAGCTTCGGTGACGTCGACCCGAAGACCGACACCCGCGAGGACAAGCTGGAGCAGGGCCAGGAGTGGACCGGCTGGCACAAGCTGGAGAAGTCGCTCTGGGCCGACGCGAAGATCGGCGACGACGAGAAGAAGCTCGCCGACCAGCTGGTCGCCGACCTCAAGGACTGGCAGAAGAAGATCCCCGAGGCCGAGATCACCGCGACCAGCATGGCCAACGGCGCCAAGGAGCTGCTGGACGAGGTCGCCACCAACAAGATCACCGGTGAGGAGGACCGCTACAGCCACACCGACCTGGCCGACTTCCAGGCCAACGTCGAGGGTGCGCAGAAGGCCTACGAGCTGCTGAAGCCGGTCGCCTCCGAGAAGGACCCGGAGCTGGCCAGGACGCTCGACTCCGAGTTCGCCGCCATCAACGCGCTGCTGGCCAAGTACAAGCAGGCCGACGGCACCTTCACCTCCTACGACAAGGTCACCGAGGCCGAGCGCAAGACCTTCTCCGACGCGGTCAACTCGCTGGGCGAGCCGCTGTCGAAGCTGGCCGCCGCCGTGGTCGTCAAGTAAGGCGCCCCAAGCACCACCCTCCACACCCCACCGACGCCGTGGCGGCCCGCGATCCGGGCGCCACGGCCGTCGTGGGTCAGCGCAGAGAAGTCCGGCACGAGCGCAGCGGCGCAGTCCGGCACAGCAGAAGGGCCCGCCCACCGATGGACACGGGGAACGAGCAGCAGAACGGGACGCCGGCCGCCACCGACGCCACCACGACCAGGAGCACGGTCAGCCGGCGCGCCGTCATCGGCTGGGCCGGCGCGGGCGTCGCGCTCGGCGCCGCCGCCGTCGGCTCGGTCGCCGCGGCCACCCGGCAGGACGACGCCGTCCCGGCCGCCGCCCAGGTCGGCGCCGAGGTGCCGTTCTACGGTGAGCACCAGGCGGGCGTCTCCACGCCCGTCCAGGACCGGCTGCACTTCGCCGCCTTCGACGTCTCCGAGAAGGCCACCAGGGAGTCCCTGGTCAAGCTGCTCAAGGAGTGGACCAAGGCGGCCGCCGCGATGACCGGCGGCCGCGAGGTCGGCACCGGTGCCGTGCCCGGCTCGGCGGAGGCGCCGCCGGACGACACCGGCGAGGCCCTCGGCCTGCCCGCCTCCCGGCTCACCCTGACCATCGGTTTCGGCCCGAGCCTGTTCGAGAAGTCCGGCCCGGACGGAACCACGGTCGACCGCTTCGGCCTCCAGTCCAAGCGCCCCGAGGCCCTGATCGACCTGCCGAACTTCAAGGGCGACAAGCTCGACCCCGCCCGCAGCGGCGGCGACCTCTGCGTCCAGGCCTGCGCCGACGACCCGCAGGTCGCCGTGCACGCGATCCGCAACCTGGCCCGGATCGGCATGGGCACCGTCAACATCCGCTGGTCGCAGCTCGGTTTCGGCAAGACCTCCTCGACCACCCCGGACCAGCAGACCCCGCGCAACCTGATGGGCTTCAAGGACGGCACCCACAACATCGCGGGCACCGACACCGGGAAGCTGTCCGACCACGTCTGGGCCGCCCCCGGCGACGGCCCGGAGTGGATGACCGGCGGCTCCTACCTGGTCGCCCGGCGGATCCGGATGCACATCGAGACCTGGGACCGCGCCTCGCTCAAGGACCAGGAGGACACCTTCGGCCGTACCAAGGGCGAGGGCGCCCCGTACGGCAAGGTCAAGGAGCACGACGACCCCGACCTCAAGGCGATGCCCGCGGACTCGCACGTCGCGCTCGCCCACCCGGACGCCAACAGCGGCCTGATGATCCTGCGCCGCGGCTTCTCCTTCACCGACGGCACCGACGGCCTCGGCCGCCTGGACGCGGGGCTGTTCTTCCTCGCCTACCAGCGCGACACCCGCAAGGCCTTCGTCCCGCTCCAGCAGAAGCTCGCGGCGAGCGACAAGCTCAACGAGTACATCCAGCACGTCGGTTCCGCGCACTTCGCCTGCCCGGCGGGCGTGCGCAAGCCGGGGGAGTGGTGGGGCCAGGCCCTCTTCGGCTGACCCCTCTCCCTCCCCCCGTACCACCTCTCGACCCCCACCCAGGAGCCCGCGTGTTCGGCAACTACCTGATCGGCCTGCGCGAAGGCCTCGAAGCCAGCCTGGTCGTCTGCATCCTGATCGCCTACCTGGTCAAGACCGGCCGCAAGGACAAGCTGCCGCCGGTGTGGATCGGCGTCGCCTCGGCCGTGGGACTTTCCATGGTCTTCGGCGCGGTCCTCCAGTTCGGCTCCTCGCAGCTCACCTTCGAGGCCCAGGAGGCGCTCGGCGGCACGCTGTCGATCATCTCGGTCGGTCTGGTGACCTGGATGGTCTTCTGGATGCGGCGTACCGCCCGGCACCTGAAGACCGAGCTGCACGGCAAGCTGGACGCGGCGATCGCGATGGGCACCACCGCGCTGGTGGTCACCGCCTTCCTGGCCGTCGGCCGCGAGGGCCTGGAGACCGCGCTGTTCATCTGGACGGCCGTGCAGGCCACCGAGGACGGCTGGAACCCGCTGGTCGGCGCCGCGCTCGGCCTGCTCACCTCGGTGGTGCTCGGCTGGCTGTTCTACCGGGGCGCGCTGAAGATCAACCTGGCCAAGTTCTTCACCTGGACCGGCGCGATGCTGGTCGTGGTCGCGGCCGGCGTCCTCGCCTACGGCGTGCACGACCTCCAGGAGGCCGGCTGGCTGCCCGGTCTGCACACCCTGGCCTTCGACATCTCCAGCACCATCCCCAAGGACAGCTGGTACGGCACCCTGCTGAAGGGCGTGTTCAACTTCCAGCCGGACCCGACGGTGCTCCAGATCGTGGTCTGGCTGCTCTACCTGGTGCCCACGCTGGCCGTGTTCTTCAACCTCATCGGCGGGGGCCGGGCCAAGCCCGCCCAGCCGGTGGCCGCCAAGCCGGCCGCCTGACCCGGCGGTTCGTCACCGCCCGCGGTCCGACAGCGCACCGCCCCGCCCCGCCCGGCACCCGCCGGGCGGGGCGGTTTCGTATGAATGAGGCCGTCTTGGCGGGAAACCGGACAGGAAGGTACGGAAAGCGGTCACCTCGGGCGAACACGTGCCCCAGTGGAACCGTTCTGCCACGATCTTCGTACCAGGAGTGACAGCTCCTTGCCCTCGACCGACCCACCCATGGGGGGACCATGACCGTTCGCAGGCCCGCCGGATTAGCCGCAGCCGCCCTCGCCGCCCTCGCCGCGACCGTACTGCTGACCGGGTGCGACGACGTGAAGTACACCGACGACAAGCCGGGGGACCCGAAGGCGAACGCGACCGGGGCCGGCGTCCCCGCCGACCCGATGGCCGGCCAGGCGGCCGGATCGCGCTGCAAGGGCGACGAGATCAGCGCCACCGTGCAGGTCAGGGGCGCGGGCTCGGCGATGGTGACGATCAGGAACACGAGCGGCCGCAACTGCACCCTCTACGGGTACCCGGGCTTCGGCGGCCTGCGCGCCGACAACAGCGCGGACCCGCTGGCGGCCGGCCGCGAGACGCACCCGGGGCCGCCGGTGCTGGTGACCCTGAAGCCCGGCAAGTCCGGCTACGCGGGCCTCAGGTGGAGCGCCTGCGAGAAGTCGGACACCGGCTGCCACGTGCTCACCGGCCTCCAGGTCACCGCGCCGGACGAGACCGCGCCGGTCACCGCCGAGGTGCTCGGCACCGACGGCAAGCCGGTCGGCGAGCTGCTGGTCTCCGCCGCGGGGCTGACCACCGGCACCCTGCAGCCGAACGGCGAGAAGGTGCTGTTCGGCTGACGCCGCCCGGCCCGTGACGTGCCGGAGCCCCCGGGGCGGTTCCTGCGAACCGCCCCGGGGGCTCCGTGTTCCGTACTCCCGGACCGCTACTGGCTCTTGATCGAGTCCAGGATGTCCAGCTTCGCCGCCCGGTGGGCCGGCCAGAGCGCGGCCAGCAGACCGATCACGGCGGCCGCGAGCAGGAAGGAGACGATCTGCACCGGCGGGACGACGGTGCTGATGCCCTTGAGGCTGTCCGCCAGCGTGCGCACGCCCGCCCAGGCGACCAGGATGCCGAGGCCGACACCCACCAGCCCGCCGAACAGTGCGATCAGCAGCGACTCCAGCCGGATCATCCGGCGGATGCCGAGCCGGTCCAGGCCGATCGCCCGCAGCATGCCGATCTCCCGGCGGCGCTCGAACACCGACATCGCCATGGTGTTGACCACGCCGAGCACCGCGATGACCACGGACATGCCGAGCAGGCCGTACATCATGTTCAGGATCCCGGTGATCATCTGGCGGCTCTCCGCCTTGATCTCCTTCTCGCCCTTGACCGCGATCAGCGGGTTGCCGCCGGTCGCGTCGCGCAGCGCCTGCTTCAGCTTCTCGGTCGCGCCGTCGGCACCCTTGACCAGGACCTTGTCCAGACCGGAGCCGGGCAGCGCGTGCGGGCCGACGACGGCCTCGGGGGCGATGAGCGCGGCCAGCGCGCTGTTGGCCTCCAGGATGCCGCCGACGGTCAGCGAGCCCTTGGCGCCGTCCGGGTAGGTGACGGCGAGGGTGTCGCCGACCTTGTAGCCGGCCTTCTCGGCACGGCCCGAACTGACCAGCAGCTTGCCCTGCTTGAGGGCGTCCGCGGAGCCCTCCTTGATCTTGATGGTGGCCAGCTGGTCGATGGTCGCGGCGTCCACCGCGGTCAGCCACTCGCTGTCCTCCCGGTCCTGGCCGATGTCGACCGGGACGCCGCGCTCCGCACTGATCGCGGTGACGCCGGGCGCCTTGGCGAGCTGGGCGGCGACCTCGGGGGAGAGCGACGAGAAGTTCTGCATCGCGACCGTGTAGTCGGCCTTGAGGTCGGTCGCGGTGGCCTTGTCCACGGCCTGGTTGACGGAGGCGCCGATCACCGTCAGCGAGGTGATCAGGGTGACGCCGATGGTCAGCGCCGAGGCGGTGGCGGCGGTGCGGCGCGGGTTGCGGACCGCGTTCTCCTGGGCCAGCTTGCCCGGGGTGCCGTACACGGCCCGCAGCAGCGGGGCGAGCAGCGCGATCAGCGGCTTGGACAGCAGCGGGGTCAGCACGAACACGCCGATCAGCAGCGAACCGGCGCCGAGGCCGACCAGCTTGACCTCCTTGCCGCCCACACCGGCCGCCAGCGCGGCGGCGCCGGCCAGCGAGAACAGCAGGCCGATGGTGTTGCGGACCACCAGGCCCTTGTGGGTGGCGGGCTGCTCGGCCGAGCTCATCGCCGCGACCGGGGCGATCCGGGAGGCGCGGCGGGCGGGCAGCCAGGCGGCCAGGACGGTCACCAGGACGCCGACCGCGATCGCGGCGATCACGGTGCCAGGGGCGACGATCAGCGGGCCGTCCGGCAGGTTGGCGTCCATCGGGCCGTTGAGCAGGGCCTTGAGCCCGACGGCGATCCCGATGCCGGCCAGCAGACCGGACACCGACGCGGTCAGGCCGATCAGCAGCGCCTCGATCAGTACCGAGCGGGTGATCTGGCGGCGGGTGGCGCCGACGGCGCGCAGCAGGGCCAGCTCCTTCGTCCGCTGGGCGACCAGCATGGTGAAGGTATTGGCGATGATGAAGATGCCGACGAACAGCGCGATGCCCGCGAAGGCCAGCAGGAAGGTGCTCAGGAACTTGGTGCCCTGCTTGATCATCCGGTCCTGCTCGTCGGCGAGCTCGCGGCCGGTCTTCGCCTCGATCGTGTCGCCCTGCGGGACGGTCTGCTTGACGGCGGCGAGCAGCGCGGCGTCGTCGGTGCCCGGCTTGGCCCTGACGTCCAGTTCGGCGAAGCGCCCCGGGGTGAGGTAGAGCTGCTGGGCGGTGGCGGTGTCGAAGGCGGCCAGCGAGCCGCCGGCCATCACGCGCGGGTCGTTGGTGCGCACGGTGCCGGTGAGCTTGAGCTGCATCACCGGGCCGTTGACCGCGACCCGGACGGTGTCGCCGACCTTGTAACCGCCCTTGTCGGCGGTCTTGGCGTCCAGCGCGATCTCGGTGGCGTCCTTCGGGCCGCGGCCCTCGACCAGCGGGTAGCGCGGGTCGGTGCCGTCGGCGCCCGGCACGAAGTTGGTGCCGGTGGTGGAGAAGCCGTTGCCGATCAGCGCGCCCTTCTTGTCGGCGATGCCGGCGAAGCCGCTGACCACGCCGCGGACCTCGGCGGTGCCCGGCAGTGCGGAGACCTTCTGCCTGGTCTCCTCGGTGAGGGTCGGGCCGTTGCCGGCTTGGCCGCGGTGGCCACCGAAGGCGCTGCCGGCGGCCTCCTGGTCGCTGACCGTGACGGCGATGTCGGAGTAGCTCTTGGAGTTCTGGGTCCTGAGCGCGTTGCCGACGGTGTCGGAGAAGACCAGGGTGCCGGCCACGAAGGCGGTGCCGAGCATGACGGCCAGTACCGTCATCAGCAGTCGGCCCTTGTGGGCGAGCACATTGCGCAGTGCGGTGCGGAACATGGGGAGGTGTCAGTCCTGGGAGTACTCGGGGACGGGTGGCGTTTCGGGGCAGGGACTCAGCTGGTGCGGCCCTTGGCGTCGAAGCGGCGCATGCGGTCCAGGACGGTGTCGGCGGTGGGGTGGTGGAGTTCGTCGACGATGCGGCCGTCGGCGAGGAAGACGACGCGGTCGGCGTAGGAGGCGGC
>NZ_MSJQ01000312.1 GCF_014596515.1 Streptomyces sp. CBMA156 | reverse complement strand
TCCGGACCACGGTGGCCGCCGCCGGAGCGGCCGGTGCGGACGAGTCCACCAGCGGGCGGGCGGCGGTCAGTTCGGCGGCCTCGGCGGCGGTACGACCGGCCGCGGTGAGGGCCGCGGCGGCCTCGGCGGCCGGGAGGGCGTCGAACCAGCGCAGCGCGAGGGCCGCCAGCCCGGCCTCGGTGAGGCGGCCGGTGAGCCGGAGGCGGGCCAGGCCGCCGTCCGGGTGAACGTCGATGCGCACATGGGTCACCTGTCGGCCGGCGTCGACACGGTAGCGGTGCCTGGTGTCGGGCTGGAGCCGGGTGCGGGGCAGGAGTTCGAACCACTCGCCGTCGGCCGGGTCGGCCCCGGCCGAGGCGTCGAAGCCCAGCAGGTCGGCCCAGCCTGGGGCGTTGGCGACGAAGCAGGAGGTGTCCACCTCGACGGCCAGGACCTCACCGCCCCCGGCCAGGGCGATCCGCACCCAGTCGTTGGCCTTGTCGCGCCGGCGCCGGGTCTCCCAGCCGTCACCCATGACGGAGGCGCGACCGGGAGCGTTCAGGTTGTGCGGGGAGGAGTAGTAGCGGTCGGACGCCGCCTCGGCCACGCCGCCGTACTCCTGGGCGGCCAGGTCGAAGGTGAGGCCGGCCAGGTCGCGCGGGTCGGGCAGCACCTCGCCGTGCACCCGCAGCCGGGCGATGCCGCCGTCCGGGAACATGCCGAGCCGCACGTGGGTGTAGCGGGTGCCGTCCGCGACGGCGAACTCGTGGGCGGTGTCGCCCTTCAGCGGGGTGCGCGGCACGATCGTGGTCCACTCGGCGCCCTGGAGCTCCTCGGGCGAGGGGTGGCCGGGCACGGACGCGGCCTCGACCGAGGCGGACTCCGGGTGGTTGCCGGTGAAGTGGGCGGTGTCCACGATCACGCCACGGATCGCCCCGGCGGCGCCGAGCCGGACGATCGCCCAGTCGTGGTCCCCGTCGGCGGGGTGCGGCCGGTCCGCGGAGACGCCGCGGCGGCGCCTGGACTCCCAGCCGTCCATGATCTGGCCCTTGTGGCCGAAGGTGTGCGGGCGGAACTCGGCCGGCCTGGCGACCAGCAGGTTCTCGGCGTCCGCGAAGGTGTCCTCGTTGGTGGCGACGACGCCTGCGCCGAGCAGTCGGGAGGCCAGGTCGACCAGGTCGGTGAAGGAAGCACTCGGGGTGTCGGCGGTGGTCACTGACTCTCCTTCAGACGCGATCGGACGGGGTGGCGGGACGGGAGTGCGGCAGGAGGAGCTGCCGGCCGAAGGGACGGGCCGCGAGGTCCACCTCGCGGCCGCGCAGCCAGGTGGTGCGCACCACGCCGGTGAGGGTCCGGCCCGCGTATGGGGTCACCGGGTTGCGGTGGTGCAGCCCGCTCGCCCGGACGGCGAACCCGCCGTCGGGGTCGAAGGCGACCAGGTCCGCGTCGTGCCCGGCGGCGATGGCGCCCTTGGTGCCGGTGAGACCGACCAGGCCGGCCGGTCCCGAGGACATCCAGCGCACCACGTCGGCCAGGGTGTGGCCGCGGCGGCGGGCCTCGGTCCAGACCGCCGGCAGGCCCAGCTGGAGCGAGGCGATGCCGCCCCAGGCGGCGGCGAAGTCGCCGCTGCCGCCGTACTCGGGCAGCAGCTTCAGGTCGGGGGTGGACGGCGAGTGGTCGGAGACGACGGCGGTGAACTCGCCGTTCGCCAGGGCCTCCCAGAGCGCGTCCCGGTTGGACTCGTCGCGGATCGGCGGACAGCACTTGAAGGCGGTGCCGCCGTCCGGCACCTGCTCGGCCGCGAGGGTCAGGTAGTGCGGACAGGTCTCGGCGGTCACCCGTACGCCCTCCTCGCGGGCCTGCCTCAGCAGCGGCAGCACCGCGGCGGAGGAGACGTGCAGGACGTGCACCCGGGCGCCGGTGCGCCGGGCCGTGTCGAGCAGGCGGGTGACGGCCGCGGTCTCCGCGCCGGCGGGCCTGGAGGCCAGGAAGTCCCGGTAGTGGACGCCTGGTTGCTGCGGGGCGGCGGCGAGCACGGCCTGGTCCTCGGCGTGGATGATCGCCAGGGCCCCGATCCGGGCCTGCTCGGCCAGCGCGGCCTCCAGGCCGGCGGCCTCGACGTGCGGGAACTCGTCCACTCCGGAGGGGGCGAGGAAGCTCTTGAAGCCGAACACCCCTTGCCGGTGCAGCGGTTCGAGGTCCGTGACGTTGCCGGGGACGGCGCCGCCCCAGAACCCGAGGTCGACCCAGGCCTGCCCCTCGGCGACCCTCCGCTTGACCGCCAGGCCGTCCACCGTGGTGGTGGGCGGGACCGAGTTGAGCGGCATGTCGACGATCGTGGTGACGCCGCCGGCCGCGGCGGCCCGGGTGGCGGTGGCGAAGCCCTCCCACTCGGTGCGGCCGGGCTCGTTGACGTGCACGTGGGTGTCGACCAGACCGGGCAGCAGGGCGGTGTCGCCGAGGTCGGCGAGGTCGCCCTCGCCGGCCGTGAGCGAGCCGTGCGGAGCGGTCCCGGCGATCTTCCCGTCCCGGATCAGCACGTCCGCGGGGCGCTCGCCGTCGGGCAGGACCACCCGTCGGGAGCGGATCACCGTCGGCTGGCTGAATGGCATGGGAGACCTCCGGAACCTGGGAGTCGTGGGTGTTCGGGGCTGGTTCGGGGGTGCTTCGAGGCCGGGTCGGGGCTGGTTCAGGGGTGCTGGAATCGCGGGCGGCACCGAGGGGTCGCCGGGAGCCTAGGCCCGCCTTCAACAAAACGTCAATGGATGGACGTACGCGAGTTCAGGGCGCCAACAGCCGCTCCGCCAGCCGCTCCCCCGCGAGTTCGGCCAGCTCGCCGGCCCTGGTCATGCTGTCCCCCGACTGCTCGGTCGAGCCGGTCAGGTCGGGCAGCCCGGCCAGGTCGGCCAGGGCCACCGCGGCGGCGAACCCGGCGGCCCGCCACTCGGGCTCGGAGAGCTCCAGCCGTCCCGCCACCACGGCCACCGGAACCCCCGCCCGGGCGGCCGCCGCGGCGACTCCCGCGGGCGCCTTGCCGTGGAGCGTCTGCGCGTCCAGACAGCCCTCGCCGGTCACGACGAGGCGCGCCCCCCGCACGGCCTCGTCGAAGCCCAGCAGATCGAGCAGCAGTTCGATGCCGGGTCGCATGGTGGCGCCGAGCAGCGCGAGGGCGGCGAAGCCCACCCCGCCCGCGGCGCCGGCACCGGGCGCCTCCCTGACGTCCCGCCCGGTGGCCTCGGCGACCAGGTCGGCGAACCGGGTCAGCCCCGCCTCCAGGACCACCAGGTCCCCACCGTCGGCGCCCTTCTGCGGGCCGTAGACGGCGGCGGCGCCGCGCGGCCCGAGCAGCGGGTTGTCCACGTCGCAGGCCACCACGAGTTCGACGCCGCCCAGCGCCTGGGCCGGCGAACCGAGGTCGATCTCCGCGAGCCGGCCCAACGCCGCTCCACCGGGCGGCAGTTCGACCCCGTCCGGGTCGCGCAGCCGCACCCCGAGCGCCTGCACCATGCCGGCGCCGCCGTCCGTACAGGCGCTGCCGCCGAGGCCCAGGACGATCCGCTTGACGCCGAGCGAGACGGCCTTGGCGATCAGCCCGCCGACCCCGTACGACCCGGCCGTGAGCGGGGCGGCGCGGCCACCGGGCAGCCGGGCGAGGCCGGAGGCCTGCGCCAGCTCGACCACGGCGGTGTCGTCCCGGACGGCGAGCGCGGCGTCCACCGGCAGGCCGGTCGGGCCCGCCACCTCGACCGGGACCCTGCTGAAGCCGGCCGCGAGCGCCGCGGCCAGGGTGCCCTCGCCGCCGTCGGCGACGGGCAGTTCGCGCACCTCGGTGCCGGGCGCGGCGCGCCGGATCCCGGCGGCGATCCTGGCGGCCGCCTCGGCGCCCTCCAGGCTGCCCTTGAACTTGTCAGGAGCGACGACCACATGGCCCTGACGGGGGGTGGGGGGCATGACGCGGATCCTCGCTTCCGTACGGGTGCGGCGGTGGTGCTGCGCCGTGCGTCCAGCATGTGCCCAGGCGGTCCGCGGAGCCAGCCCCCTCGGCGGGGAGGGGCCGGGTGACACGCACCGGGCACGACCGACGTGCCCCCAGGGTGACGTACGCGTCACCGGCTCGGAGCGACCGGCGGCGGGCGGATGAGCCCCGGCCCGCACGCCGGCCGGGTCCGGCCTCCGGACGGCGCGGGCACGACCGGATGGGTACACGCCGCCAGGAAGAGTTCGGGCGGGGGCTCCGCGCGGGAGCCCCCGGAGGTGCTACGCGACCTCGCGTCCGGAGAGCCGCTCGACACCGCGCAGCAGCGCCGAGTGGTCGAGCGAGCCGTCGCCACTGGCCCGGGCGGAGGCGACCAGCCGGGCCACCACGGCGCCGACCGGCAGCGCGGCGCCCACGGCACGGGCGGCGTCGGTGACGATGCCCATGTCCTTGTGGTGGAGGTCGATCCGGAAGCCGGGGGTGAACTCGCGGTTCAGCATGTTCGCCCGCTTGCGGCTGAGCACGGTCGAGCCGGCCAGGCCGCCGCCGAGCACGTCCAGCGCGGCCGCGAGGTCGACGCCGGCGTTCTCCAGGAACACCACCGCCTCGGCGAGCACCTGGAGGTTGGCCGCGACGATCAGCTGGTTGGCGGCCTTGACGGCCTGGCCCGCACCGCACGGGCCGACGTGGACGACCGTGGTGCCCAGTGCGTCGAACAGCGGCCTGGCCTCGGCGAAGTCCTCGGCGTCACCGCCGACCATGATCGACAGGACCGCCTCGACGGCACCCGCCTCGCCGCCGGAGACCGGGGCGTCCAGGGTGCGGATGCCCTTCTCCCGCGCGGCGGCCCCGACCCTGACCGAGGTCCGCGGGGCGATCGAGGACATGTCGATCAGCAGGGTGCCCGACGCGGCGTTCTCCAGCACCCCTCCCTCGCCCAGGACGACCTGCTCGACCTGCGGGTCGGCCGGGACCATGGTGATGACGACCTCGGCGTCCTTCACCGCGTCCGCGATGCTGCCGGCGCCGTGGCCGCCGGCCTCGACCAGGGCGTCGACCGGCAGCCTGGTGAGGTTGAAACCGGTGACGTGGTGACCGGCCCCGACCAGGTTGGCGGCCATCGGGCTGCCCAGGATGCCGAGGCCGATGAAGGCGATCTTGCGGCTCATCACGTCGATTTCCTTACGTGTGCGGGCGGGAGGTCGGGGCGGGGCCGTGGCCTCGCGGTGATCGGCACCCGGCGGCGCACGGCCGGTCGACGCGCTATCCGGCAGCGCGCTGTCCGGTAGCGCGCTGTCCGGTAGCGCGCTGTCCGGCGGCGCGCAGCTCGCGCGGCAGCCACCCGAAGCTGTCGGCGCTGACACCGGTGGAGGGGCGGTACTCCAGGCCGATCGAGCCGGTGTAGCCGACGGCCGTGAGCCGGGCGAACAGGTCCTCGAAGTCCAGCTCACCGGTACCGGGCTCGTGGCGGCCCGGGTTGTCGGCGATCTGCACGTGGCCGATGCGGTCGGCGTGGGCGGTGATGACGGCCGCCGGGTCCTCGCCGTTCCTCGCCAGGTGGTACAGGTCGCAGAGGAACCTGGCGTTCCCCAGGCCGGTGGCGGCGTTGACCCGGTCGACCACCTCGACCACCTCGACCACCTCGACCACCTCGACCGCGGCGGCCGCCCAGAGCAGCGGGTAGTCCGGCGACTCGGCCCCGTTCAGGGCCTCGACCAGCAGGACGGCGCCGATCCCGTGCGCGGCCCGCGCGGCGAGCACCAGGTGCTCCAGTGCGAGCGCGTCCTGTTCGGCCGGGTCGACGCCCTCGATCCGGTTGCCGTAGAGGGCGTTGAGCGCGGTGGCACCCAGCGAGGCGGCGAAGTCGGCGGCCACCGGGACGTTGGCCCGGAAACGTTCCCGTTCGGACGGCACCGAGACGGTGCCGCGGGCGCCCCCGCTCAGGTCGTCCAGGAGGTTGAGGCCGGTGAGCCGCACCCCTGCGTCGGTGAACGCCTTGCGCAGCGCGTCCAGTTCGGCCCGGGAGGGGTCATGCTGCTCGCCGAAGGGCCACCACAGTTCGGCGGCGGTGAAGCCGGCCGCGGCGGCCGCGGCGGGGCGCTCCAGGAGCGGCAGTTCACCGAACAGGATCGACAGGTTGACCGTGAAGCCGTGCTTGGCGGCCGCCGTCACGTCACTCACCTCTCAGCTCTCTTCCTTCGATCCACAACTTCCACGATCCGGAAGAGGGATTCTGTGTGATGGAGGCATCTCCACCCCGCCGAGCGGGCATCAAGGGAGTTGCAACAATCTGTTGAAGAAGACCCGGGTGGACCATTCCCCAGGAGGGCCGACCGTTCGATCGCCCGGCCCTGCCCGCCCGCACCCCCGCTCGCTACAGTGACCCCGTGCGATTGATGGTGGAGTTCACGACAGAACCGTTCGAACTGGACACGTTCCCGGAGCACGCCGCGGCGGCCCGCAAGGTCGTCGACGAGGCCGGCCTGGCCGTGTCGGTCGGCCCCTTCGGCACCGGCGCCGAGGGTGGGGCCGAGCAGGTCCTCGCCGCGGTGACCACGTTGCTCAGGGAGACCCTGGACGCCGGGGCGACCCGGATCTCGGTCCAGGTCAGCGTGCTGGGCGAGGAGGACGGTACGCCGTGACCGAGAACGTGGAACACCCGCTCGCCGCGGCGGTGAAGCCGCTGCTGGCCGCGGTCGGCGCGACGCCCGTCCCGCTGGACGAGGCGAAGCCCGACGACCTGGTCCTGGAGTGGGAGGGAGCCCCGGCCCTGGCCGTCCGACTGCCGCACCTGAACAGTGCGCTGGACCGGCTGCTGGCCGAGACGGCCCGCCGGTTCGACGGCCGCCCGCTGGCCGAACTCGACCGGCTGGAGAAGCAGCGGGTCGTCGCCCTCCTGGAGGAGCGCGGCGCCTTCACCGTCCGCCACGGCGTGGAGACGGTCGCCTCGGCCCTGGGCGTCAGCCGCTTCACCGTGTACAACTACCTGAACCGCCAGGACGCTTCCAAGTCGCCCTGACGCCCGCTCGGCGCCCCGGGGCGCGCGCGGACCCCGGCCACGGGGACTTCCGAACGGGTGACCCCGCCGGTGCGGCAGGACTGGATCGGCCTGCGGCGGGGCACACTTGGCGAATCGCCCACGAAAGGGCCCGGCGTCGCGGGCCGGTTCGAAAAACGTCACCACCAACCATTCAACAAAGTGTTGACGGCCGGGTGGGGCCGATCTAGCTTTTCCGGGTGGCACCACTCTTCAGGAGGTCCACTCGTGACCAACCGCCCCCACACCCTTGACGCCCTGGCCGCGGCCGACGCCGCGGAGTTGGCGGAGATCCTGCTGGAGGTGTGCTCCAGCCCCCGCTGGGCCGCCGCGGTCGCGGAGACCAGACCCTGGCCCGACCGGGAATCCCTGCTCACCGCCAACGCGACGGCCGTCGCGTCGCTGACGGCCGAGGACCTGCGCGACGCGACGGCCGGCCACGCCCGGATCGGCGAGCCCATCGCGGGCGACGCCGCCTCCGAGCGCGAACAGGCCGGAATCCAGGGCGCGGACCGGGCCGTCCTCGACGAGCTGCACGAGGCCAACGCCGCCTACGAGGCCAAGTTCGGCCACGCGTTCCTGATCTGCGCGACCGGCCGCACCGCGGCCGGCATGCTCGCCGCCCTGCGGGAGCGCCACCCCAACGACGCCACCACCGAGGCGGAGATCGTCCGCGGGGAGCTGCGCAGGATCAACGACATCCGGCTCGACCGTCTGCTCGAAGGCCCCTGATGCATCGTCAGGACATCTCATGCCGGGCGGGCGCGAGGCGCGATCACCCAGAGAACTGACGCATCATCATTTCCGAAATCAGTAAGGTCACTTCATCCATGACTGGCATCTCCACCCACGTGCTCGACACCAGCCTCGGCCGACCGGCCGAGGGCGTCCCGGTCGAGCTCGCACTGCGCACCGAGGGCGGCTGGCAGGTGCTCGGCACCTCCGTCACGGACTCCGACGGCCGGGTCAGGGACCTGCCGGCCGTGGAGGCGGGCTCGGTCGTCCGGCTGCTCTTCGACACCGGCGCCTACCACGCGCTCAAGTCCGCCGAGCCGCCGTTCTTCCCCGAGGTCTCGATCGTCTTCACGGTCGCGCCCGGACAGCACCACTGCCACGTGCCGCTGTTGCTCAACCCGTTCGGCTACTCGGTCTACCGCGGAAGCCAGTAGACCGGCCTGGAAAGCTTAGGAGCCACGCCATGGCCCACGTGCTCGGCCAGAACCAGTACGGCAAGGCGGAGAACCGCATCGTCCGGATCCGCCGCGACTCCGCCCGGCACGAGATCAAGGACCTGAACGTCTCGGTCTCGCTGCGCGGCGAGTTCGAGGACGTCCACCTCACCGGGTCCAACGCCAACTGCCTCCCCACCGACACCACCAAGAACACCGTCTACGCCTTCGCCAAGAAGTACGGCATCGAGTCGGCCGAGGCGTTCGGCATCCTCCTGGCCCGCCACTTCGTCGACGACACCGAGCGCGGCGTCGTGCACGGCGCCCGGATCCGGATCGAGGAGTACGCCTGGGACCGGATCAGGACTCCGGACGGCTCCGCCCGCCTCACCGGTTCGGAGGAGGCCGGCCACTCCTTCGTCCGTACCGGCCAGGAGGTCCGCACCAGCGAGATCGTCTACGACGGCGAGGCCGTCCGGGTCGTCTCCGGTCTGAAGGACCTGGTCGTCATGAACTCCACCGACTCGGAGTTCTGGGGCTACATCAAGGACGGCTACACCACGCTCGGGGAGTCGTACGACCGCATCCTCGCCACCCAGGTCACCGCCCGCTGGAAGTTCGGCCACAGCGGCGGGGACGGCGACGCCCAGCCCGACTGGAACCGCTCCTACAGCCAGGTGAGGCGGCACCTGCTGGAGGCGTTCGCCGAGACCTACTCCTACTCGCTGCAGCAGACCCTGCACGCGATGGGCACCCGGGTCCTCGACAACCGTGCCGAGGTGGACGAGGTCCGGCTCGAACTGCCCAACAAGCACCACTTCCTGGTCGATCTGGAGCCGTTCGGACTGAAGAACGAGAACGAGGTCTACTTCGCCGCGGACCGCATGTACGGCCTGATCGAGGGCACCGTGCACCGCGAGGGCGTCGTCCCGGTCATCCCGGTCGCCTGACGTCCCCGTCCCCCACCGGTCACGCAGCGCCCGTCACGCATCAGCCGTCACGCACCGACCACCAGGCGCCACGCACCATGTGGACGCCGCCCGGAAGCACCGCACCCTCCGGCCCCCGCCGGCCGGTCGAGTCCGGGCGGGCCGCTCCAGCCGCGGCAGGCGCTCCAGCAGTTCCACCCGTACCAGCGGTTCTCCACCCCCACCCACCGGAGTTCGTGTCTGCCTCGCGGCGGCCGGCCCGGGGCACCGGAGAGGCCGGCCGAGGGATCCCCGCACCGCCGTCCCGTCCTCGGTCACATCGGACCGGCCGCACTCCAGCGCCACGGGCACGCCGGGAGCCACGGGCACAAGAGGGGCTCGACATGGCACCCAGCAACACCAGCAGTACAGAAGGCGGTTCCACCTCACCGGGAACACCCGGCCCGGACGGCGCGCCGGCACTCCCCGGTGAGCCGGCCGGCTCCGGAACCCACCCCGTGGACGAGTGGCTGCCCCCGGTGAAGCTGTTCTCCACCGGGCTCCAGCACGTCGCCGCGATGTACGCGGGGGTCGTCGCACCCCCGCTCATCGTCGGCGCCGGCGTCGGGCTCTCCCCCGCCGAACTCGCCCTGCTCATCTCGGCCAGCCTGTTCACCGCCGGACTGGCCACCCTCCTCCAGACCCTCGGCGTCTGGAAGATCGGCGCGCGACTGCCGTTCGTGAACGGCGTCTCCTTCGCGGGCGTCGCGCCCATGATCGCGATCGCCAAGGGCTCCGTCGACAGGACGGGGGGCCCGAAGGACGCCCTCCCGGTGATCTTCGGAGCGGTGATCGTCGCGGGCCTCCTGTGCTTCCTCGCGGCGCCGTACTTCTGCAAGCTCATCCGGTTCTTCCCACCGGTCGTCCAGGGCACCGTGATCACCCTCATCGGGCTGTCCCTGCTTCCGGTGGCGGTCAACTGGGCGCGCGGCGGCTCGCCGAGCGCCCCCGGGTACGGCTCCATGCGGGCCGTCGGCCTCGCCGCGATCACGCTCGCCGCGGTGGTGCTCTGCCACCGGCTGCTGCGCGGCTTCTGGCAGCAGCTGTCCCTGCTCATCGGCCTGGCGCTCGGCACCCTGGTCGCCTTTCCGCTGGGACTGGCCCACTTCGGCGCGGTCCAGGACGCGAAGGTGTTCTCGCTCCCCTCCCCGTTCCACTTCGGCGCGCCCGCGTTCGACGCCGCCGCGATCGTCTCGATGTGCATCGTCATGGTGGTCTCGATGACCGAGTCCACCGCCGACATGCTCGCCCTCGGCAGGATCGTCGACCGCGAGGCCGACGAACCCACCCTCACCGCCGGCCTGCGGGCCGACGGTCTGGCCACCGCGCTCAGCCCCGTCTTCAACGGCTTCGCCGCCAGCGCCTTCGCCCAGAACATCGGGCTGGTGGCGCTGACGAGGATCCGCAGCCGCTTCGTGGTCGCGGCCGGCGGAGGAATCCTGGTCCTGCTGGGCCTGTTCCCCGTGCTCGGCTCGGTCGTCTCGCTGGTTCCGCAGCCCGTCCTCGGCGGCGCCGGGATCGTGCTCTTCGGCACGGTCGCGGCCAGCGGCATCCGCACTCTCGCGGAGGCCGGCATGGAGTCGGGCTCGAACACCATCCTGGTGTCGGTCTCGCTCGGGGTCGGCATCGTCCCGATCGCCGTACCGACGTTCTACGACGCCTTCCCTGAGGCCGCCCGGACCCTGTTGCACTCGGGTATCTCGGCCGGCTGCGTACTGGCCGTCCTGCTCAACCTGCTCTTCCACCACGTCGGGACCACCCGCCGGCCCGGGTCCGACGACGCCCCCGGCGCGACGGTGCCGACGGCGACACCGTCCTGACCGGCCCGGGAAGGGGCGCGCCCTCTCCGGCGCGCGCCTCTCCCGGCCCTCCCCAGAGGAGTCACACCATGGCACTCCAGCCCCCGCCCGCCGACCAGCGGATCGTGATCGAGAACGCCGCGATCGCCACCGTGGACGCGAACGACACCGAGTACGCCCGCGGCCACGTGGTCGTCCTCGGCAACACCGTCGAGGCGGTGGGCGACGGCCCCGCCCCCGCGTGGCTGGACGACGTGGTGCGCCGGATCGACGGCGACGGCCACCTGGTCACCCCCGGCCTGGTCAACACCCACCACCACTTCTACCAGTGGCTCACCCGCGGCCTGGCCCAGGACGACATCCTGTTCGACTGGCTGGTCGCCCTCTACCCGACCTGGGCGCGGATCGACGCGAAGCTCGTCCACGCCGCGAGCCTGGGCTCCGCCGCCGCCCTGCTCAAGTCCGGCTGCACCACCGCTTCCGACCACCACTACGTCTTCCCGAGGGACGGCGGCGACGTCCTCGGCGCCTCCGTCGAGGCCGTCCGGGAACTCGGTCTGCGCTTCACCGCGCTGCGCGGCTCGATGGACCGTTCACAGAAGGACGGCGGGCTCCCGCCGGACCACGCGGTCGAGGAGCCGGACGACATCCTGGCCGCCTCCGAGGCCGCCGTGGACCGCCACCACGACTCCTCCTTCGGCTCGATGCTGCACGTCGCGATCGCGCCCTGTTCGCCCTTCTCGGTCTCCACCGACCTGCTCCGCCGGTCCGCCGAACTCGCCCGCCGCAAGGGCGTCCGGCTGCACACCCACGGCTCGGAGACGGCCGAGGAGGAGCAGTTCTGCAAGGAGTTGTTCGGCATGGGCCCGACGGACTACTTCGAGTCGGTGGGCTGGCTCGGCGAGGACGTCTGGATGGCGCACTGCGTGCACATGAGCGACTCCGACATCGCCAAGTTCGCCGAGACCGGCACCGGTGTGGCCCACTGCCCGTCCTCCAACGCCCGGCTGGCCGCCGGCATCGCCCGGGTGCCCGACATGCTCCGGGCCGGTGTGCCGGTCGGCCTCGGTGTGGACGGCGCCGCCTCCAACGAGTCCGGCGAGCTGGGGACGGAGCTGCGCAACGCGCTGCTGATCAACCGACTGCACGGCTCCCCCACCGCCCTGACCGGCCGGCAGGCGCTGCGGCTGGGCACCATGGGCGGTGCCCGGGTGCTCGGCCGGCAGGACGAGATCGGCTCGATCGAGGCCGGCAAGCTCGCCGACCTGGCGCTGTGGAAGATCGACGGGATCATGCACTCCTCCATCGCCGACCCGGTCGCCGCGCTCACCTTCGGGTCGCTGCCGCCGCTGTCGGTGCTGCTCGTCAACGGCATCGCGGTGGTCGAGGAGGGGCGGCTGACCACCGTCGACGAGGACCGGATCGCCCGCGACTGCGCCCGCGCGGCCCGCGAGCTGGCGGCCCGTCCGGTCTGACGCCCACCCCTGCGGGTGTGCGGACTGTCAGCTGACAGGTTTCAACGGACGGACTTCAGCGAGCGGACTTCAGCGAACAGATGACAACTTTCATCATCTGTTCGCTGAAATCTGTTCTCCGACCCTCGTCAGGCCGTACGCCCCAGCGTCGCCAGGTACGCCCGCCAGCCGCCGTGGTGGGTGATCTCCCGGTGGACCCCGCGCTCCACTTCACCCCGGGAGAGCACCATGGACAGACAGGCGGAGCCGTCCTCCAGCGTGATCACGCCCAGTTCCAGCTCCCGCGGTTCGCCCGGCAGGACGACGTCCCGCAGCCGCTCCAGCGGGATGTCGTACAGCTCGCCGTCGATGGCGGTGTCCGCACCGGGGTCGGCCAGCAGGCCCGGACAGACGTCCGTCCCGCCGCTGTGGTCGATGGAGAAGAAGCGGTAGCCGGGAGCGGTCCTGGCCGGCCCGATCAACGAGTCGGCGACCTTGGCGTGGAAGGGGCCGCCGACCATCGCCTGGCCGTTGAAGAACATGCGTGCCATGGGTGGAACTCCTCACATGGAAAAGACCGTTCCGCACGACGACGAGAGGACGGGCGGATTCGTCGCCGTGCGGAACGCAGTGGCGGAACGCCCCGGTGCCACGCTCCGGAAGACGGCAGCGGTGGCTCCGGCCGGCCGTTCGGGCTCAGCCCAGCAGGGGAAGCGCGGGCAGGGTCAGGAAGTCCACGAACTCATCGGCCAGGGCGACCTGTTCGAAGAGCCGGGCGGCCTCGCGCCAGCGGCCGGCGCCGTAGGCGTCCTCCCCCAGTCCGGCGCGGAGTCCGGCCAGCTCCGCGGCGACCAGGGTGCGGACCAGCCCGGCGGTGGCCTTCTCGCCGGTGTCGGACAGCACGACCCCGTTGTGGATCCACTGCCAGATCTGCGAGCGGGAGATCTCGGCGGTGGCGGCGTCCTCCATCATGTCGAAGATTCCGACGGCCCCGATACCGCGCAGCCACGCCTCGATGTACCGGATGCCGACCTGGACGGCGTTGTGCAGCCCCGCGCGGGTGCAACTGCCGCCGGCTCCGGCGACGTCGAGCAGCTGGGCGGCGGTCACCGGCTCGGCCGGGCCCGGGTCGTCCTTCTGGTGGGGCCGCTCGCCGAGCACCGCGTCGAAGGAGGCCCGGGCGACCGGCACCAGGTCCGGGTGGGCGACCCAGGAGCCGTCGAAGCCGTGGCCCGCCTCACGGTCCTTGTCCGCCTTGACCTTCTCCAGCGCGGCCGCGTTGACCTCCGGGTCGCGACGGCTCGGGATGAACGCGGCCATGCCGCCGATCGCGTGGGCGCCGCGCCGGTGGCAGGTCCGCACCAGCAGCCGGGTGTAGGCGGCCATGAACGGCGAGGCCATGGTGACGCTGTTGCGGTCGGGGAGGATGTAGTGCTCGCCGGCGTCACGGAAGTTCTTGACGATCGAGAACAGGTAGTCCCAGCGCCCGGCGTTGAGCCCGGCGGCGTGGTCGCGCAGCTCGTGGAGGATCTCGTCCATCTCGAACGCGGCGGTGATGGTCTCGATCAGCACGGTCGCCCTGACGGTGCCGTGCGGGATGCCGAGTTCGGCCTGGGCGTGGGTGAACACGTCGTTCCACAGCCGGGCTTCGAGGTGGCTCTCGGTCTTCGGCAGGTAGAAGTACGGCCCGGAGTTGGGGTCCTCGGCGCCCTTGGCCAGCAGCCGGGCGGCGTTGTGGAAGAAGTAGAGGCCGAAGTCGACGAACGCGCCGGCCACCGGAGCGCCGTCGACCAGCAGGTGGTTCTCGTCCAGGTGCCAGCCGCGCGGGCGGACCACGACGGTGGCGAGTTCGGCGGCGGGCTTGAGGGTGTAGGCCTTGCCGGCCGCGCTGGTGAAGTCGATCCGGCCTTCGAAGGCGTCGATCAGGTTGACCTGGCCGCCGACCACGTTCTCCCAGGTCGGGGACGTGGCGTCCTCGAAGTCGGCGAGCCAGATCCGTGCCCCGGAGTTGAGCGCGTTGACGACCATCTTGCGGTCGGTCGGGCCGGTGATCTCGACCCTGCGGTCCTGGAGGGCGCGCGGTGCCTCGGCGACCTTCCAGTCGCCGGCCCGGATCCCGGCGGTCTCGGGGAGGAAGTCCAGCGTGCCGGCGGCGGCGATTTCGGCGCGCCGGCTCCTCCGCCTGGCCAGCAGTTCCTGCCGGCGCCCTTCGAAGGCGCGGTGGAGCCCGGCGACGAAGGCGACCGCCTCCGGAGTGAGCACCTCCTCCGCCCGGTGGACGTGGGGACCGGCGAGGGTGACGACCGGGACGGCGGAGGAGGCGTACGGGGGTACCCCCAGCCCGAAGCTGGGAGAGGGCTCCTGATCTGCGGCCATGAGCAGGACACTCCTAAGACGGTTGAGTCTGGCGAAGGGAGCTCCGGCGGGAACTTCTCGGGGGACTTCCGCGATCGGAACCCGCCGGGCCGGCGGGCTCGATTCTGTAAGGTGGAGACTAGTTTCCGCGATACAGAATTTCAACGATTTGTTGAAGAGGTCGCCGGGACTCTGCTCCTCCCCGACAGTGAAGACTCCTCCCGACAGTGAAGGAAACGCCGGTGGTTGCGACCCCCGACCCAGCATCGACGACAGGCGCCGACCGCGCGGGCGGCGGCGTGCAGTCCGTCGAACGCGCCTTCCAACTCCTGGAGGCGCTGGCCGACTCCGGCGGCGTGGCCACCCTCAGCGAACTCGCCACCACGTCCGGCCTCCCGATGCCGACCATCCACCGGCTGGTTCGTACCCTCGTCCAGCAGGGCTATGTCCGCCAGGACACCGCCCGCCGCTACACCCTCGGCCCCCGGCTGATCCGCCTCGGGGAGACGGCCGGCCGGCTGCTCGGCAGCTGGGCCCGCCCGTACCTGGCCGAACTCATGGAGGCCACCGGCGAGACCGCCAACCTGGCGGTGCTGGAGGGCGGCGAGGTGGTGTACGTCGGCCAGGTGCAGTCGCGCCGCTCGATGCGGATGTTCACCGAGGTCGGCCGACGGGTGCAGCCGCACTGCACCGGCGTCGGCAAGGCGCTGCTCGCCCAGCTGCCCGAGGACGAGGCGCGCGCCGTCCTCGGCCCCAACCCGCTGCCCGCGCACACCGAGTACACGCTCACCGACCCTCAGGAGCTGATGCGTCAGCTCGCCGAGGCGCGCGAGCGCGGCTACGTGGTCGACGACCAGGAGCAGGAGATCGGCGTCCGCTGCATCGCACTCGCCGTCCCCGGCGCGCCGACGCCCACCGCGCTCTCGGTCTCCGGCCCCGAGGCCCGCATCCGGGCCCTGGAGGAGCAGGTCGGCGCCTCCTCGCTGGTGCCGGTGATGCACCGGATCGCCACCAGGCTGGGGCAGGTCCTCGCGCCCTGAGGCCACGTCAACCTCCGTTGCCGGCCGGACCGGTCGGGGCGGCGTGCCGCGTCATCCGTTCGGGCGGACGACGGGCGGGTTGCGCCCGGACCGCGGCGGCGGCTCCGCCACCCTGGTGCGGACGCGGCCCGCGACGGCGCGGGCGGCCGGAACGCGAGGCAGGGTGAGCGGGGATGGAGCAGCAGCACCGGGACGTGCGCGGTGGCGTGAGCGATGACGGGGCGCGCGGCGGTGGAGTGCGGCGCGGTGGCGTGCGGCGCGGCGCGAGAGGCCGGCGGTTCGGCGG
>NZ_MSJQ01000311.1 GCF_014596515.1 Streptomyces sp. CBMA156 | reverse complement strand
GGCCGCGGGCCCTGGCCCGCCGGTAGAGGCGGGCGCGGCCCTCGGTGGTCTCGGCGGCGCGGACCACCACGGGCAGGTTCTCGCTGACCACCGGGCCGAGCCGGCGCCCGCGCCACAGGGCGGCGAGCACGGCGGCGACGGCGAGCTGGTAGCCGGCCCAGCGCCAGCCGTCCGGGAGGTAGTCCTCGAAGGTCTTGGTGCGGGCGCTCTCGGGGAGCGGGACGGAGTAGTCGGGCAGGTGCCAGGTGAGGCGGGGCTGCGAGCCGAGCAGGCCGAGGGCGAGGGAGGCGTCGCCGTCCTCGGTCAGCCGGCCGTTGTGCAGGAAGGTGCCGCTGCCGAGCACGATGACGTCCCGGTCGCCGTCGCCGGCCGGGAGGTGGACCAGCGGGTAGCCGTGGCCGCGGGGGTAGCAGCCCTCGCCGCGGCTGCCGCTGGTGTAGAGCATGCCGCCCTGCTGGGCGCTGCCGGCCTGGACGGCCTCGGGGAGGGAGCACTCCGCGGGGGTGGAGCGGACGGCGGCGTACGGCGGCCCGCCCGCGTCGTCGGACAGCCGGATGCCGGGGGCGAGCACGGTGAGCGCGGCCGGTCCCGGGGCGACCAGCACCAGCCGCCGGTGCCGGGCGGCGGCGATGCCGTGCAGCTGGGCGGGGCTGAGCAGGTCGGGTTCGGGCAGGACGAGGGTGTCCTGACCGCCCGGGGAGAGCGCCGGGTCGGTGGTGAACTCGGCCTTGAGGCCCTGGCGTTCGAGCAGCGCGATGACGGCATGGGTGCCGTCGCGGTCGTACGAGCGCGGGTCCAGCGGCGGGTAGCGGCGGTCCTGGCCGAGCGCGGACACGGCGGCGGCGCCGATCAGCAGGGCGGCGAGGACGGCCAGGTACCAGCGGGCCCGGCGCCACAGGGTGCGTGCGGTGGGCGCGAGGCTGGTCGGGGCGGCGGTGGGCGCTTCGACGGGCGGCACCGGGGCGGGTGTGGGGACGGTGCCGGTCATGCCGCTCCTCCCGGGGTCGGGGCGGGGACGGCGGCCTGGTCGGGCGCGAGGACCGGGCGGGTGCGTTCCAGCGTCCGGTCGAGTTCGTGCAGCAGCCGGTACGCGTCCTGGTCGGCGGTGTGTTCGCCGTACGCGATGTCGTCGAAGGTCCGGGCGGCGGCGGCCAGGGCGGCGGCGTGCTCGGGCAGTGCCCGGCCGGCCTCGGCGGCGGCCTCGTCGGCGGTGCGGCCGGGGCGGGTGTCGAGCAGGGTGCGCTCCTCCAGGCCGCGGACCAGGGCGCGCATCTGCTCGCGGACGGCCTCGGTCCAGCGTCCGGCGGCGGCGTGCCCGGCGGCGTCCGCCCGGTACCGGGCGGCGCTGCGCGGGCCTTCGGCGCCGTACACGTCCTGGACGGTGCGGGCCGTGCGGCGGGGTGCGCCGAGGCGCCACCAGAGCGCGGCGCCGATCAGCACCGCGACGATCAGGAAGAGGATCAGTCCGGTGGTGCCGCTGGTGCCCTCGCCGGAGATGCTGTCGAGCGCGTCGGCGATGTGGTCGTAGAACCAGTCCGTGACCCGTTGCAGCACGGACGGGTCGTGCTTGTGGTACTCCGCGTCGAGAAGCTCGTCGCGGGCGGCGTCGCGCGCCGGGTCACGCGGGACGGTGACCGGGGCGCCGCCCGCGACGAGGAGCCTGTCCCCCCAGCTGGGCATCCGGTTCAGCGCCTCGCCGTGGTCGGGTCGCCCGGCCCGCTCCGGCCGGTGCCGCCGTAGTCGGGCAGACCGGCGGCGCGGGCGAGCTCGATGTCCAGGGCCTCGCGGCGGATCCGCTGGTCGATGTAGACCAGCACGCCGACGGTGGCGATGAACGGGGTGGTGAAGGTGCCGGCGATGATCCCGGCGACCGCCAGCAGGATCACCATGGCGGTGCCCTGGTCGGTGGTGGTGGGCAGGCCCTGGCTGTCGAGGCTCTCGAAGCCGAGGGCCAGGCCGATGAACTGGAACGGGACGATGACGATCATCGCGGTGATGAACGCCAGGATCTGGGCCAGGACGGTGATGCCGAGGACCCGCCACCAGGCGCCGCGGACCAGGCGCCGCGAGCGCGACAGCGCCGTCAGCACGCCCTGCTTCTCCAGCATCAGGGCGGGGGCGGCGAGGCTGAAGCGCACCCACAGCCAGATGGCGACGGGCGCGGTCAGCAGGGCGACCAGGGTCAGCAGGCCGGCGATCGCGTCGGAGTCCGCGCCGGCGGCGGAGTAGCCGATCAGCGGGAGCAGGCCGAGCAGGATCACGCCGGGGCCCAGCAGGAGGGTGAACACGGTCAGCCCGAGCAGCTGCAGCAGCCGGGGACGGGCGTCGCGCCAGGCCTCCCCGGCGGTCACGGGCCGGCCGAGGACGGCGCGGCTGACCACGATGGTGAGCAGCGCGGTGGCGAACACGGTGAGCAGCAGGTCGAGCGGCAGCCCGGCCAGCATCCGCAGGGTCGGGGTGGCCGCGCCGGTCCTGCCCTTGATCAGCAGGTTGACCAGGACGGTGCCGGCCTGGGAGACGACGGCGAGGCCGAGCGAGAACGCGAGCACGGTGCGCCAGTGCCGGCGGACGGTGGTGACGGCGCCGTCCAGCAGTTCGCCGACGGTCAGCGGGCGCAGCGGGATGACGCCGGGCTTGGGGCTCAGCGGGGCGCCCCAGCCGTACGGGCGCTGGCCGCCGGGCTGCTGCTGCCCCCACTGCTGCCCCCCGTGCTGTTCCTGCCGGGGGGCGCCTGCCGGGCCGGTCCAGCCGGGGGTGGCCTGCGGTGGTGCCGACGGCCCGGGCACGGCGGCGGGCGCGTCGGCCGGGGGCCTGGCGCCGTCGCGGGGCGGCTCGGACGAGCTGGGCGAGGCCCAGCCCGGGGTGTCGGTCATCACTGCTCCTCGGAGGGCGTCAGGGGCGCGACTGCGGGCGGTCTCCGCCCGCGCGCAGCGCCCATCGTGCCATGGGGCCGGAAACCGGCCCCACGGTGATCGGGTTGCTGATCGGCAACGGCCCTCCGGGGCGGGCCGGGTGGTGGTCCGCGGGGGGTTCCGAGCCGCTCCGGCAGGGGTATTCGCCCGGTATGGCCGGAATGCACCGGCAGGGGAGTTGGCCGTTCTGGAGCATTGGCACTGCTGTGCGGCAGGTCACAATCCGGTAATGAGAAGATGGACGCATGAAGGGACGCGTCCTCGTCGTTGATGACGACTCCGCACTGGCCGAGATGCTCGGTATCGTGCTGCGGGGTGAGGGTTTTGAGCCGTTTTTCGTCGCGGATGGAGACAGGGCGCTAGCCGCGTTCAGGGAGACCAAGCCAGACCTGGTCCTGCTGGACCTGATGCTGCCCGGCAGGGACGGTATCGACGTCTGTCGGCAGATCCGGGCGGAGTCCGGCATCCCGATCGTGATGCTGACCGCGAAGACCGACACGGTCGACGTCGTGGTGGGCCTGGAATCGGGTGCCGACGACTACGTCACCAAGCCGTTCAAGCCCAAGGAGCTGGTGGCCCGGGTGCGCGCCAGGCTGCGCCGTGCCGAGGAACCCACTCCCGAGCAGCTGACCATCGGCGACCTGGTGATCGACGTGGCCGGCCACTCGGTCAAGCGGGACGGCCGGGGCATCCCGCTGACCCCGCTGGAGTTCGACCTGCTGGTCGCGCTGGCCCGCAAGCCCTGGCAGGTGTTCACCCGCGAGGTGCTGCTGGAGCAGGTCTGGGGCTACCGGCACGCGGCGGACACCCGCCTCGTCAACGTCCATGTGCAGCGCCTGCGCTCCAAGATCGAGAAGGACCCGGAGCGCCCCGAGATCGTGGTGACCGTCCGCGGCGTCGGCTACAAGGCCGGACCCAGCTGACGTGACGGACCGGGCAGACGACACCCCGTCGGGTTCCGCGACCGACGGGGCCGGGGCGCTGCGCGGCGACGTGCTGAGTTCGACCACCCGCCGCCGGCGCGGCCCCGCCGGTGCGGTCGGGCTGGTGAAGCGTCAGCTGCGCCGCCCCGTGCACCAGGTGGCCACGCTGTACCGCCGGTCGATCCAGCTGCGCGTGGTCGCGGTGTCCCTGCTGGCGTCCATCGCGGTGGTCCTGGTGCTGGGCGTGGTCGTGGTGGCGCAGGTGCGCACCGGCCTGCTCGACACCAAGATCGACGCCGCCCGCGCGCAGGCCAGGATCGGCTTCCAGGTCGAGCAGAAGAAGATCGACGAGGCCGGGGAGCAGAAGCTGCGCGGCGGCGGCGACCCGGCCGTCGACGAGGTCGGTACCTGGCTGCTGCGGCAGGTCAACGACCTGGCCGGGAGCGGGCAGACCGTCTACTCGGTGATCGCGATGGCCCCCGGCACCGGCACCGTCGTCCCGGACACCGCCGGCTTCGCGCCGCGCTACTCGGGCGACATCCAGCCGAACAGCATCCCGGACTCCCTGCGGGCCAAGCTGCGCTCCGAGCCCACCCAGCAGATGTTCGACCAGCCGACCCGGATCCACCGCTCGCCCGAGAGCAGCGTCAAGTCGGAGCCGGGGCTGGCCCTCGGCATGCAGTTCGTCGGCCCGGGCGGGACGCCGTACCAGCTGTTCTACGTGTTCTCCTTCGGGCAGGAGACCGACACCCTCAACCTGGTCACCGGCACCCTGGCGACCGCCGGCGTGTTCGTGGTGATCCTGATGGGCGGCATCGCCTGGGTCGTGGTGCGCCAGGTGGTCACCCCGGTCCGGATGGCCGCCGGGATCTCCGAGCGGCTCGCCGACGGGCACCTGGAAGAGCGGATGAAGGTCACCGGGACGGATGACATCGCCCGCCTCGGGGAGTCCTTCAACCGGATGGCCAACGCCCTCCAGGCGCAGATCCGCCAGCTGGAGGAGCTGTCCAGGGTGCAGCGGCGGTTCGTCTCCGACGTCTCGCACGAGCTGCGCACCCCGCTGACCACGGTCCGGATGGCCGCCGACCTGATCTACGACAGCCGCGAGGACCTGGACCCGATGGCGGCCCGCTCGGCGGAGCTGCTCCAGGGCCAGCTGGACCGCTTCGAGTCGCTGCTCGCCGACCTGCTGGAGATCAGCCGCTTCGACGCCGGCGCCGCGATCCTGGACGCCGAGCCGGTCGACCTGCGCGAGATCGTGGCCCGGGTGCTGGAGGCCGCCGACCCGCTGGCCCAGGCCAAGGGCAGCGCCGTGGTGATCCGCGGCGACGGCGAGCCGGTGCTCGCCGAGGTGGACTCCCGCCGGATCGAGCGCATCCTGCGCAACCTGGTGGTCAACGCCTTGGAGCACGGCGAGGGGCGCGAGGTGGTGGTCCGGCTGGGTTCCGCGGACGGCGCGGTCGCGGTCGGCGTCCGCGACTACGGCATCGGGCTCAAGCCGGGCGAGGCGTCCCGGGTGTTCCACCGCTTCTGGCGGGCCGACCCGTCCCGGGTGCGGACCACCGGCGGCACCGGCCTCGGCCTGTCCATCGCCGTCGAGGACGCCCACCTGCACGGCGGCTGGCTCCAGGCCTGGGGCGAGCCGGGCGGCGGATCGCACTTCCGGCTCACCCTGCCGCGCACCCGCGGCGGCGAGATCACCAGGGCGCCGTTCCGGCTGGAGCCGGAGGACTCCCGCAACAACCGGGGCCTGGGCGCGCAGGGCACGCCGTACCGGCGGGCGATCAGCCCGGCGGGATCGACGGCGACGGCCGCCGTCGAGGACCACGCGGAGACGCCGGAGGGCAACGGCCTCGGCAGCGGGCTCGGCGGGGTGCTGAACATCGGCCCGGGGCTGGGCCGGAGCCGGCTGCCCGAGGGCCCGCGCGCGGACCCCTCGGACGTGCGGGCGGCGGCCGGGTACGGGGCCACCGGCGCCCAGGTCATGGTGGACCCGACGCCGGGACGGCTGTCGGTGGCACAGCGGACGGCGGAGCCGGACGCCACGGGTGGGACGACGGACGCGGAGGGGTCGCAGCGTGCGAAGGACGAGCAACAGGACTGAGCCGCGGGTCCTCGCGGTGGTCGGCGGGCTGCTCGGCGCCCTGGTGGCGAGCGGCTGCGCGGCCATGCCCGACTCCGGCGGCATCACCAGGGTGGAGCTGTCCCAGGGCTCGGCCGACAAGAACCTCCAGGCCCGGGTCTACCCGGTGGCGCCCGGCAAGGGCGCCAAGCCGCGCGAGCTGCTGACCGGGTTCCTGGACGCGGTGACCGCCGACGAGGGGTACGACACCGCGCGCAAGTACCTCACCGAGAGCGCCGCCGCGGACTGGAAGCCGGAGCTGGGGATCGTGGTGCTCTCGTCCACGACCATCCCGGCCGGCCAGGACGTCACCGACGCGGACACCACGGTCTCGGTGCCGGTGAGCGGGCAGCTGGTCGCCAACGTCGACGAGAAGCACTCGTACCGGCTGGTCGCCGGGCAGAACAACAGCGTCTCCGACTTCACCTTCGTCCGGAAGGACGGCGAGTGGCGGATCGACAAGCTGCCGTCCGGCGTGATCATGAACGAGACCAACTTCCGGAACAGCTTCCGGCAGGTCGAGCGGTTCTTCTACACCGCGCCCGACCCGTCGGCGGTGGCCTCGGGGAACGTCGGCCAGGAGGTGCTGGTCGCCGACCCGATCTACCTGCGGCGCCGGGTGGACCCGCTGGCCTCGGCGGCCCAGGCGGTGGCCGACGGACCCTCGAAGTGGCTCTCGCAGGTGGTCAGGACGGCGTTCCCGGACGGCACCAGGGTCGAGCGGGTGACCACGGACGACTCCAGGGGCGCCCACGTGCAGCTCGGCGCGGCCGACCTCGGCGAGCCGATGGCCTGCCGCCGGATGGCGACCCAGCTCTTCTACACCCTCGCCGACCAGGGCAAGGGCCAGTTCGACAAGCTGGAACTGAAGGGGCCCGGCGGTTCCTGCACCGCCACCCGCGGCGACAGCCCGGCCACCGGTCCCGGCTCCCTGGCCGGGCAGGCGGCCCCGACGCAGTACTACCAGCGTGCCGACGGCGCCCTGGTGGCGACCGACGAGGGGCGCCCCGGCGACCCGGTCCGCGGCATCCTCGGCAAGCCGCAGTCGAACACCAAGCCGCCGCTCGGCGCCCTCGCGGTCAGCCGCGGCGGCAACCAGGCCGCCGCGATCAGCGAGGACGGCCACCAGGTCTACTCGGTGCCGCTGGCGGACAACGCGGTGGCCATGGGCGAGCCGGTGCTCAGCTCGCCGGCCAAGGGCGGCGACAAGGAGGACGGCTTCGACTCGCCCAGCTGGGACGGCCGCGGCGACCTCTGGGTGGTGGACCACAACAAGCAGGCACCGCGGGTGGTGATGGTGCGCGGCGCCAAGCCGTACACCGTGCCGGTCGAGGGGCTGACCGGACAGACCGTGCAGGCGCTGAAGATCTCCTCGGACGGCCTCCGGGTCGCCCTGGTGGTCAGGACCCAGGGCTCGGCGATCCGCTCGCTGTGGTTCGGGCTGGTGGTGCACGGCGGCACCCCGCAGTCGCCGACCGTGAAGATCACCGATCTGCGCCGGGCCGCTCCCACGCTCACCGACGTCGCCTCGGTGTCCTGGGCGGAGAGCGACCGGCTGGTCGTGCTCGGCAAGGAGGCCGACCGGACCCAGCAGCTGTACTTCATCAGCACCGACGGTTCGCAGAGCACGGACACCCAGCTGCAGAGCGCCGAGAGCATGCTGACCGTCGCGGCCTCGGAGTCCCGGCAGGACCGCCTGGCTCAGGTGCCGTCGGTGCTCGCGATGGGCGAGGTCAAGCAGACGGACGGCAAGCCGAGCGAGGTCAAGGCCTTCCGCCTGGTCAACAACCAGTGGCGGGAGACCTCGCTGATCGACAAGCCACGGTCCTTCTTCTACGCGGGCTGAGGCCCGGGCGGGCTGACGGGGCGTCCGGGTGGGCCGGGCGCCCTCCCGGGGCGTTCCCGTGCCTCCTCGGGGGCTCCCCGGGGCCTTCCCGTGCCTCCCGTGCCTCCCGTGCCTCCCGGGCGTCTTCCCCGCGAGGGGGTGGGGGGGGGGGGGGGGGGGGGGGGGGGGGGTGGGGAGGGGGGGGGGGGGGGGGGGGGGGGGGGGGGGGGGGGGGGGGGGGGGGGGGGGGGGGGGGGGGGGGTC
>NZ_MSJQ01000310.1 GCF_014596515.1 Streptomyces sp. CBMA156 | reverse complement strand
GGCCGGGCGCCAGGCTTGCCGGACCTCGGCGGTGCCGGGCCCTGGCCCGCCGAGGAAGACCGGGCCCTGGGCCCCGCCGTCCTGGCGGGTGATCAGGCCGTGCAGGGCGAGCGCGTCCAGCCAGCGGCTGACCCGGGGGCGCTGGGCGGGGGTGACCATGGCGGTGGCCAGGAGTTCGGCCTCGGGGTGGCCGCGCCCGGGGTCGGTGAGTACGCCGGCCTGCTGGAGGGTGTGCAGCAGGGTGGTGAGTACGGCCCGGTCGAGGTGGGCGCCGAACGCGTGGACCTGCTCGGCGGTGACGCCGATGCCGTGCTTCCAGGCGGCGGCGGAGGCGCTCCCGGCGTCGGCGCGCAGCCGGCGGTCGGCGGCCTCGGCGTTGCTGTCGGGGGCGCGGACGTGGGCGAGGACGGCGCCGAGCGCGTCGACGGCGGCGTACACGTCCTCCTGGCGGGGTTCGGGGCCGACGTGCAGGACCAGGCGCAGCGCGGCGAGGTCGTGGCCGGCGAGGCCGGGCTGCCGGCCGAGCCGCCAGAGCAGTGCGGAGGGCAGGCTGAGGTGGGTGCTACGGCTGGCGGCGACGGCGGCGAGCTGCTGGTCGGGGTGCTGGTCGGGGTCCCCGCAGTGGACGGTGCCGCCGGCCAGCAGGGTGGCGAGGGCGAGGTCGACGGCGAGGTCGGTGACCGGGTGGAGCACGGTGTGGCGGATCGGGGGCGTGCCGAGGACGCCGGCCCAGTAGCGCAGCCGCTGCTCGGCGGCCCGGGTGGCGGAGGGCGGCAGCGTGGCGTGCTCGGCGACGCGCTGGGCGAGGGCCCGGGGCAGGCCGCCCGGCGGGGAGACGCCGAGCAGCAGGCCGATGCCGCTGATCGCGCGCCCGCCGGCGACGACGGCGGGCCGTTCGCCGAGCTCGCGCAGCGCGCTGACCAGGGCAGGGGTCGTGGGCACGGTGATCACTCCGGGGGCTCGGGCAGCGGCCGGGCTCGGGCGGAAACCGGGCTCGGGCAGAAACCGCACCACTGAACCACGCGTTCGAGGTGGGGAGGGGCGTGAGCAAGTCAAAGCTTCGGTAATGATTTTCATATCGGACAGCCAAGCTGTCGGGGCGAGGGCACCGCGAAGTGGCCGGAACTTCACATTCCGGAAGGTTGGTGCGATCCCTTGACAGGTGGTTCGGGTACTGGATCAATGGAGCCCGACGAGCCTGACCGAACGATCGGTAGGTGGCTCCGATCGGGCAGAGCAGCGAAGGAGCGACGATGACCGGCACCGCACCCGTCCCGCGCCGACACCTCGGGGAGCCGATCCCGCCCGAGCTCCTGGACGTCGGTGAGCGGATGGGCCCGGACGAACTGCGTGCCCACCAGCTCACCCGGCTGCGGACCACCCTGCGGCACGCGTACGACAACGTCGAGCTGTACCGCCGCAAGTTCGACGCCGCCGGAGTCGGCCCGGAGGACTGCCGCAGCCTCGCCGACCTCGCCCGTTTTCCATTCACGACCAAGGCCGACCTGCGCGAGGGATACCCCTTCGGCATGTTCGCCGTCCCGATGGAGCGGGTCCGCAGGATCCACGCCTCCAGCGGCACCACCGGACTGCCGACCGTGGTCGGCTACACCGACGACGACCTCTCGATGTGGGCCGACGTGGTCGCCCGCTCGATCCGCGCGGCCGGCGGCCGGCCCGGCCACAAGGTGCACATCGCCTACGGCTACGGGCTGTTCACCGGCGGCCTGGGCGCCCACTACGGCGCCGAGCGGGCCGGCTGCACCGTCATCCCGGCCTCCGGCGGCATGACGGCCCGCCAGGTCCGGCTGATCCTGGACTTCGAGCCCGAGATCATCATGGTCACCCCGTCCTACCTGCTGACCCTGCTGGACGAGTTCGAGAAGCAAGGCGTGGACCCGCGCGGCACCTCGCTCCGGGTGGGCATCTTCGGGGCCGAGCCCTGGACGGAGGAGATGCGGCGCGAGATCGAGGAGCGGCTCGACCTGCACGCCGTCGACATCTACGGCCTCTCCGAGGTGGTCGGCCCCGGCATCGCCCAGGAGTGCGTGGAGACCAAGGACGGGCTGCACATCTGGGAGGACCACTTCTATCCGGAGGTCGTCGACCCGTTCACCGACGAGGTGCTCCCCGACGGCGAGGGCGGCGAACTGGTCTTCACCTCGCTCACCAAGGAGGCGCTGCCGGTCATCCGCTACCGCACCCGCGACCTCAGCCGGCTGCTGCCCGGCACCGCGCGGCCGGCCTTCCGGCGGATGGAGAAGGTCACCGGCCGCAGCGACGACATGATCATCCTGCGCGGGGTGAACGTCTTCCCGACCCAGATCGAGGAGATCCTGCTGCGCACCCCCGGCGTCGCGCCGCACTTCCAGCTGCGGCTCGGCCGGCAGGGGCGGCTGGACCACATGACCGTCCGGGTCGAGGCGAGGCCGGACGCCTCCACCGAGCTGCGGGAGGCGGCGCGGGCGGCGATCGTCGGCGCGGTGAAGGACGGGGTCGGGATCACCGTCGGGGCCGAGGTGGTGGACCCGTACACGCTGGAGCGCTCGGTCGGGAAGATCAAGCGCGTGGTGGACGAGCGGGGTTGAACCCGCCGCGCCGTCATGCCGGGAGTCACGCCGGGAGCCGGGGCGGGCGGTGGGGCGGGCGGGCGTGGACACCCCCGCGCGGGCCCTATGCTGCGGGGCATGCCGAGTGAGCTGCGCACTCTTCAGCCCGTCGAGGACCTCGCCTTCATCCGGCGGGAGACCGAGCTGAAGCCCGTCCCCTTCGTGCCCGAGATCAGCCTGTACATGGCCGAGGACGCCATCGCCCTGTGGGAGACCACCGAGCGGGAACGCGGGCGGGCCGGGCTGCCGCCGCCGTTCTGGGCCTTCGCCTGGGCGGGCGGGGTGGCGGTCGCCCGCTACGTGCTGGACCATCCCGAACTGGTGGCCGGCCGCCGGGTGCTGGACGTCGCGGCCGGCTCCGGGCTGGTCGGGGTGGCCGCCGCGCTGCGCGGGGCGACCGAGGTGCGCGCCGCCGAGATCGACGCCTACGCGGTGGCCGCGATCGGCGTGAACGCCGAGGCGAACGGGGTGCGGGTGGAGGGCGCCCTGGTGGACCTGGTGGACGGCGACGGCGGGCCGGCCGAGGTGGTGCTCGCGGGGGACGTCTTCTACGAACGGGCCATGGCCGCCCGCTTCCTGCCCTTCCTGGAGCGGGCCGTCGCTCGCGGCGCGACCGTCATCGTCGGCGACCCCGGCCGGGCCTACCTGCCCCGGGACAGGTTCACCGCGGTCGCGGCGTACCAGGTGCCGGTGGTCGCGGACCTGGAGGACACCGCGGTCAAGACCACCACGGTGTGGCGGCTCGGCTGACGGCGCATCACATCGGGGGAGGACTGTCCGGGCCGTGGAATTCCCGGCGGAGCGGCGGGGGCGGCTGCTAGACAGGCCCGCATGACCGACCGGATCGCGCTGCGCGCCGCCACCCCCGACGAGATCCCCGCCCTGCTCGCCCTGTGGGCCCGGGCGGCCAGGGGCACCAGTATCACGGACGACGAGGCAGGGGTGGCCGCGCTGCTCGCGCGGGACCCGGAGTGCCTGATCGTCGCCACCCCGGCCGGGGACCCGGCGACCGTCCTCGGCACGGTGATCGCGGGCTGGGATGGCTGGCGCTGTCACCTGTACCGCCTCGCGGTCGACCCCGGGCACCGCCGCCGGGGCATCGGCGCCGCCCTGCTGGCCGCCGCCGAGGAGCGGTTCGCCGCGCTGGGCGGGCGGCGCGCCGACGCCATGGTGCTGGACGACAACGCGCTCGGCCACCGCACCTGGCAGGCGGCCGGCTACCACCCGGAGCCGCGGTGGAGCCGCTGGGTCAAGCCGCTGCCCGCCTGACGGCCGCCACGGCGGCCGCTCCCGTCCCCCGTCGGGACGGGAGCAACCACCGTGGGGGAGCGCGGTGTTCAGCCGCGCAGCCGGGCCAGCCAGGCCTCGACCTCGTCGGAGCGGCGGGGGAGACCGGCGGAGAGGTTCTCGTTGCCGTCCTCGGTGACCAGGATGTCGTCCTCGATCCGCGCCCCGATGCCCCGGTACTCCTCCGGCACCGTCAGGTCGTTCTCCTGGAAGTAGATGCCGGGCTCGACGGTGAGCACCATGCCGGGCTCCAGCGGGCCGTCGACGTGCTCCTCGGTGCGGGAGTGGGCGCAGTCGTGGACGTCGATGCCCAGCATGTGGCCGGTGCCGGCCAGGGTGAAGCGCCGGTGCAGGCCCAGCTCGTACACCTTGTCCGCGCTCAGGTCGCCGAACAGGCCCCAGGCGGTGAGGTGTTCGGCCAGCTCGCGCTGGGCGGCGTGGTGGAAGTCGCGGAACCGCCCGCCGGGCTTCACCGCGGCGATGCCCGCCTCCTGGGCCGCGTACACGGCGTCGTAGACCTTGCGCTGGAGGTCGGTGAAGCGGCCGCTGACCGGCAGGGTGCGGGTGACGTCGGCGGTGTAGAGGTGGTCGGTCTCCACGCCCGCGTCGAGCAGCAGCAGGTCGCCGGGCCTGGCGTGACCGTTGTTGCGCACCCAGTGCAGGGTGGTGGCGTGCGGGCCGGCCGCGGCGATGGTGCTGTAGCCCACGCTGTTGCCCTCGATCCGGGCGCGGACGAAGAAGGTGCCCTCGATCAGCCGCTCGGCGGTCGCGGAGTCGGTGCCCAGCACGCGCACCACGTCCTCGAAGCCGCGGGCGGTGGCGGCGCAGGCGAAGCGCAGCTCCTCGATCTCGAACTCGTCCTTGACCAGGCGCAGTCCGGACAGGAAGACCTCGAACTCCGCGTCCCGCTCGGCGACCGCCCGGTCGGCGAGGGCCGCCTCCACGCCCGCGTCGTGGTGGCGCAGCACGCGGGCCGGGCCGGTGGCGGCGCTCAGGTCGGCGCGGACGGTGCGGACGTCCCGGCAGGGCAGGCCGAACAGCCGCTCGCTCTCGGTCAGGCTGTTGCGGCGGCCGTCCCACAGCTCGCCGTGGTTGTCCAGCCAGAACTCGCCGTTGTCGGTGCGCGAGCGGTCGCGCAGGTAGAGCACGGCCTCGTGGCCGCTCTCCCCGGTCGGGGTGAGCACCAGGACGGCGTCCTCGGACTGGTCGCCGGTCAGGTAGGCGTAGTCGGAGGAGGGGCGGAACGGGTAGTCGGTGTCGTTGGCCCGCACCTTGGGGTTGCCCGCCGGGACCACCAGCAGCTCGCCCGGGAAGGCGGCGGACAGCTCCGCGCGGCGACGGGCGGTGTGCGCGGCCTGCGGGACCGGCTCCAGGGCGGTGCGCTCGGTGTCGGCCCAGCCCTGCGTCATGCTCGCGGCGAGTTCGTCCGTGACGCCGCGGGTCAGGCCGTTCTTCCGGTACTTGATGGTCTCGGCGGGCTCGGTCACTGCGGTCTCCTGGTGAGGGTGGGGGAAGCGCGGTGCTTCGCTACGCTGCCCCGTCCGTCGGTGTGCGTCCCGTACGGTATATCGAACAGTGCCGGGAGAGAAGAGGTTCGAGCGTGAACGATGCCGAGGAATCCGTCCGGGGCGTCCTGGCCGCCAACCTGAAGCGGGTGCGGGCCCAGCGCGGACTGTCGCTGTCCGAGCTGTCCCGTCGGGCCGGGGTCGGCAAGGCGACGCTCTCCCAGCTGGAGTCGGGGGCGGGCAATCCCACCCTGGAGACCGTGCTCGGGCTCTCCCGGGTGCTCGGCGTGCCGATCTCCGACCTGGTCGAGGCCAGGCCGGCCGGCGAGGTCACGGTGGTGCGCGCGGCCGAGGCCGAGGTGCTCAGCGGCCGGGGCGTGGACCTGCGCCCGCTGCGCCGGATCGAGTCCGGGGACGCGGTGTTCGAGCTGTACGACCAGGTGGTGCGCACCGACGGCACCCAGATCTCCGGCGGCCACAGCGGGACCGAGCACACCGTCGTCCAGGCCGGCCGGCTGCGGGTGCGGGCGGGCCGCCAGGAGGTCGAGCTCGGCCCGGGCGACTACATCGGCTTCGACGCCTCGCTGCCGCACAGCTATACCGCCGTGACCGGCGAGCCGGTGCGCTCGGTGCTGGTGCTCCAGTACCGGGCCGAGCAGCACCGCCACCTCGCCGAGACGGCCCGGCCGGCCGCGTGGGGGCTCTGGCACTGAGCGGCCCGGGTGGTTCGCCGCACCGCCGGATCGTTCGCAATACCGAACGGGCGGCGAGTGCGGCAGGACGATCATCATGACGGACCCGCTCACCCGGTGCGGAGCCGGGGCTGCGCCGGTGTGGACCGTGAGCCGGCCACCGCCGCCGCCCCGGCGCTCAGACCCGGAGCGCAGGCCTGAGGACCTCCTCGCACCACTGGCGGAAGCTCGTCGGGCTCGCCGTCCCCGGGGTGCGCTCCACGCCGTCGTCGAGGCCCTCGTCCTTGGCGCGCATCATGTCGACGTAGCCCTCCGCGACGGCCTCCCCGACGCCGCGGCCGGCGAGCGTGCGGCGGAACTCGTCGAGCGACCGGCGCTCGTAGCGGACCGGGCGTCCGAGCACCTCGGACAGGATGCGCGCCATGTCGTTCGCCGAGAGGTCCTCGGGGCCCAGCACCGGGACTTCGCCCGTGCCCGTCCAGGACCGGTCGAGCAGCAGACCCGCCGCCGCCGCGGCGATGTCCCGGGTGGCGGCCAGGGGCGCCCTGCGGTCGGCGGCGCCGGTCTCGGTGAAGACGCCGTCGTCGCGGATCGAGGCCGCCTGCCACAGCAGGTTGTCCATGAAGGACGGGTTCGCGAGCGCCCGGTAGGCCGCGCCGCTGCCCGCGATGAGGTCGTCCATGGCCAGCGAGGCCGTCACGTGCCCGGCCCGGCCGGCGACGGGAGTGCCGCGGCCGAGCGCCGAGACACCGACGACGTGCCCGACCCCGTGGGCCGTGAGGGCCCGCACGGCGGCGCGGGTGAAGCCGCGGTACGCGGCGTCCAGGCTCGGTGCCCGCGGCGGCGCCGGCGGGACCACCCAGAAGACGGCGTCCGCGCCGGCGAAGGCCCGGTCGACGACCTCGGCGTCGCCGTGCGAGCCGGTGACGACGTCGACGCGGGCGCGGACCGCGTCGGGGAGCCTTCCGGGGTCCCGCACGACGACGCGCAGGTCCTCGCCGTGAGCGGGCGCCCGGGTGAGCAGGAGGTCGAGGAGCCGGCCGCCGATCTGGCCGGTGGGAGTGGTGATGACGATCATGTCCCGAGTCTCGGCGCGGGCGGCCGGGGGCGTCCAATACCCTTCCCGGCGATTGATACCGTCACGGCATGGATCTCGATCTGCGCAAGCTCCGTTACTTCGTCGCGGTGGCCGAGCTCCGGCACTTCGGCCGTGCGGCGGAGCAGCTGCACATCACCCAGCCGGTGCTGAGTCGTCAGATCATGGCCATCGAGAAGGAGTTGGACTGCACCCTGCTCGTACGGACCACGCGCCGGGTGGAGTTGACCCCCGCCGGGGAGCAACTCCTCGAGGAGGCGCGGGGGATCCTCGGGGCCGTCGCCGCGGCCGTGCGGCGCGTGCACGACGCCGACCGGGGCACCCGGCGGCTGGCCGTCGCCTTCTCGCCGGGGCTGCACGTGTCGGACGCGATCCGGGCGTTCACGGCGCGCCACCCGGACGTCGGGATCGACGTCGTCCCGGCGCGCTGGTGGGAGCCGGACGCGCCGCTGCGGGACGGCCGGTGCCAGGTGGGGTACCTGCGGCGGCCGTTCGACGACGCGGGGCTGCGGACCGTCCCCATCGGCCGTGAGCCCAGGGTCGCCTGCATGCCGGCGGCGCACCCGCTGGCGCGTCGCGCCGAACTCACCTCCGCGGACCTCGACGGCGAGCGGATGCTCGACACCCCGACCCGGCGGACCTCCTCGCTGGAGGAGAAGCTGGAGCTCATCGCCTCCGGGCACGGCATCGCGCTGGTCCCGCTGAGCGTCGCGCGCGCGTACTCCCGCCCCGACCTCGCCCACCGGCCCGTCACGGACGCCCCCGGGATCGAGACCTGTCTGGTCGCCCGCGCGGACCGGCGGGAGAGGCTGCTGCGCGACTTCCTGGAGATCGCCACCGCGACGCTGCGGCCCGGCTGAGCGCCGCGGGCCCGGGTGCCGGAAGGCCCGGGCGGCGACGGCGGCGCCGTCAACCGGCGGGCGCGGGATCCACCTTCGGGCGCCAACGGTGCGGGAACTCACCGTGAATTGTTCACCGGTCAGAGTGACAGCCCAACCGCTTCCCGGGCTCTGCGGGCATCATGGGCCGCGACCGGGACGTCGCGGGACAGGGGAGTCGACCGATGGGTAGGCCGATGGCTGAGTTCGGCTGCGCGAAGTGCTACGGCGAGGACGAGCAGGCGGTGTGGCGGCGGCAGCAGGTGGGGTTCGAGCACGAGACGGCGGTGGTGGACGGTTCGCGCTTCGCGGTCAACCTGCGGCGCTGCCGGGACTGTTCGCAGCGGTTCGTCTGGATCTTCACCGAGGTCGTCGACTGGATGGGCGGGGACGACGCCCAGTACGTGACGATCATGCCGGTGACCGCCGACGAGGCCACCGGCCTGACCGTCGGCACCCTGCGACCGCGCGGCCTCGGCGCGCTCGGCCGCGACCGCCGCCGCCTGAACCACGACTGGCCGACCGGCGGCCCGGCCCGGCTGCACTGGAACTCCGGGCGCTTCCTGGTCGCGGACGGCCGCTGACGACCGCGGACGACCGCCGAGGACCCGGAGGCCGGCAGGCGGTGTACGACGTCCCGCTGGAGCCTGTTCGGTCGGCTGCGGTGGTGCCGAGTGCGCGCAGCCGCCGACGGCCGAGGCGGTGGACGGACTGCTGCCCGGATCACCGGCGGTCGGCCCGGTGCGGGCCGTCAGAGGTGGCGGAGACCGGGCTCTTCCCCGCTTCGAGGCGGGCACGTCGACTGCGCTTCGAGTCGGTGGCGGCCGGTGAGGCGTTCGACGGCCGCCTTGACCAGTCCGGCGAAGAGCGGGTGCGGGCGGGTGGGGCGGGAGCGCAGTTCCGGGTGGGCCTGGGTGGCGACCAGGTAGGGGTGCACCTCGCGCGGGTACTCGACGTACTCGACCAGGTCGCCCTTGGGCGAGAGACCGGAGAACACCAGGCCGGTCTTCTCCAGGTCCGCGCGGTAGGCGTTGTTGACCTCGTAGCGGTGGCGGTGGCGCTCCTCGACGTACTCCTGGCCGCCGTAGACCTCGCGCACGATGGAGTCCTCCGCGAGCTTGGCCGGGTACAGGCCCAGGCGCATGGTGCCGCCCAGGTCGCCCTTGCCGTCGACGATGGCCAGCTGCTCGGCCATGGTGGAGACGACCGGGTGGGCGGTGGCCGGGTCGAACTCGGTGGAGTTGGCGTCCGGGATGTCGGCCAGGCTGCGCGCGGCCTCGATGACGACGCACTGGAGGCCCAGACACAGGCCCAGCAGCGGGATCCTGTTCTCGCGGGCGTAGGTGATGGCGCCGACCTTGCCGTTGACGCCGCGGTCGCCGAAGCCGCCGGGGATGCAGATGCCGTCGACGTCGCCGAGCCGGGCCTCGGCGCCGGCCGGGGTCTCGCAGTCGTCGGAGGCGACCCACTTGATCCTCACACCGGCCCTGTTGGCGAATCCGCCGGCGCGCAGCGCCTCGGTGACCGACAGGTAGGCGTCGGGCAGGTCGACGTACTTGCCGACCAGCGCCAGGGCGATCTCGTGATCGGGGTTGTGGACGTGGTCCAGCAGGTCGTCCCAGGTGGTCCAGTCGACGTCGCGGAACGGCAGGTCCAGGCGGCGCACCACGTAGGCGTCCAGGCCCTCGCCGTGCAGCACCTTGGGGATGTCGTAGATCGAGCGGGCGTCGGGGCAGGCGACCACGGCGGCCTCGTCCACGTCGCACATCATCGAGATCTTGCGCTTGATCGCCTGCGGGACCTCGCGGTCGGCGCGCAGCACGATCGCGTCGGGCTGGATGCCGATGTTGCGCAGGGCGGCGACGGAGTGCTGGGTGGGCTTGGTCTTCAGCTCGCCCGAGGGGCCGATGTACGGCAGCAGGGAGATGTGCACGACGAAGACGTTGTCCCGGCCGACCTCGTGGCGGACCTGGCGGACGGTCTCCAGGAACGGCAGCGACTCGATGTCGCCGACGGTGCCGCCGACCTCGGTGATGACGACGTCCACCGCGTCCGTCGCCATGCACCGGACGCGGTGCTTGATCTCGTTGGTGATGTGCGGGATGACCTGGACGGTGTCGCCCAGGTACTCGCCGCGGCGCTCCTTGGCGATCACGGTCGAGTACACCTGGCCGGTGGTGACGTTGGCGGTGCCGTCCAGGTCACGGTCGAGGAAGCGCTCGTAGTGGCCGATGTCGAGGTCGGTCTCGGCGCCGTCGTCGGTGACGAACACCTCACCGTGCTGGAACGGGTTCATGGTGCCCGGGTCCACGTTGAGGTACGGGTCGAGCTTCTGCATCGTCACGCGCAGGCCGCGGGCCTTCAGCAGCATGCCCAGGCTGGAGGCGGTGAGCCCCTTGCCGAGCGAGGAGGCGACACCCCCGGTGACGAAGAGGTGCTTGGTCGTCGTGGATTTCGGCGGCATGGCCAAGAGAGGGCTCCCGTGGTCGCGGCTGGCAGGGGGAGGGGGAGGCACGGCTCCTCAGGGCGCGTCGGGCGCCTCGGGCGCGGCGGTTCCGGGTCCGGAGACGCGGGTGAGGATCTCCGTGTCGCAGTCGAGGATGTGCGGTAGCGCACCGATCGTGCCGACGACGAAGCGGTACAGGCTGGTCTCGTCCTCGACGCACACGTCGGCCAGGATGCTGTGACACCCCGTCACCGCTGCGCAGAAGGACACCTCGGGACATCGGGACAGGGCGGTACCGACGACTTCGATGCCCGCCGGATGGACCTTCAGCCGTACCCGTGCCTCCACGGGGAGGCCCAGGAAGGCCGGATCGGCGACGGTGCGCAGCCGCAGCACCCGGCGCTCCAGCAGGGAGGCCACCCGCCGCCCCGCCGTGGCGGTGGAGAAGCCGAGGTCCCTGCCGAGGTCGGTGAGGCTGATGCGGGCGTTCCTCGTCAGGGCATCGGCGACGCGCCGGTCGGTGGGCGTGAGGTCGTGCCGGCGTGCGGGTCCGGGCAGGGGCTGGACCAGGCTTGCCCGCAAGCGCTTCTCCTCCTCCTCGGCCAGGACAGGGGCGTGCCACTCGGCCTCGGTTCGGAACGAGCGCAGTGTGATGTGTGAGCTGAGCACCGTGGCTTCGGGGAGACCGGGCACTTCCTCCAGCGGCAGGGAGGGCAGCCGTGGCCGTCCCTCCACGAGCAGGTGGCACCACAGGCCGGCCCCTCCGCTCACAGCGGCGACGTTAAGCACCCCGGGGAACTTTGCCAATCGTTGAGGGATAGTTTCCAGACAACCCATCGCGGTCCGCAGCCGAAGGTGCACGGAGTGTCCCTGTCCGCTGTACAGGGGGTCGTCGTCGGCCGTGCAGCGGATGGTCCCCGTGCTCAGGAGCCGCTGGATGCGCCGCGCCACCGTGCGCTCGTGGTCCCCGAGGATGCGCCCCAACTCCGCGACTCCGGCCCGGGGGTTGATCTGGAGCGCTGCCACGATGCGCTGGTCAAGGCCGTCACTGACGTCTGAATCGTTCATCACACCGCAATGATGGCAGGATCTTTGTCAGAAAAGCGATGGATGTTGTCGGGATCAATCAGCTGAGGCAGACTCGCAGATCCATCGCCGGAGTGGCGCCTGGGGAGCTTGTCGCATCCGACCCGAGGCTCCGGCCGGGTCGCCACAGCGCCTGCTGTACCACCGCGGCCGGTACGCACCGATCGCCGACGCCCGCGACGCCGGTGCGCCGGGCCCGCCCGCGCGGCCCGCCGCACCGCACACCACCGTGCCCGATGCCGGGCACACCCACCCCGAACGAACGAGGAGAGACACCGTCATGGAAACGAAGCCCGGCACGCGCGCCGAAGCGACGCCCGCGCGACAGTCCGGCCTGCTCACGGGGCTCGACGTCTTCGTCGGCGGACCGATCCAGCACGCCATCCTGGAGAACGGTTTCGTCGGCCACCTGCAGGACGCGATCACCACGGCGATCGACGCCGTCCGGGACAACGGAGCGAATGTCTTCTCGGCACACCTCGTGGAGAAGTTCGGGGCCGAGACAGCGTCGTTCACCCCGGAGCAGGTCTCCGTGCGCGACTTCCGCTGGATGAAGAAGTGCGACGTCTTCGTGCCCGTCCTGCCGGTACTGGAGGACGGCACCCTGCGACGCACGGACGGCACCCACGTCGAACTCGGCTGGGCCACGGCCCTGGGGCGTCCCATCGTCCTGATCACCAAGCAGCCCTTCGCCGACTCCGCGAGCCACCTCCTGAAGGGCCTGCACCGGGTCGGCTTCGTCCAGACCATCGACTTCGACGAGTTCACCGAGAAGCCGGCGCTGCTCGTCGACGCCGTGCTCGCCGCCACGGAGCGCCAGCGCGAGGCCATCGGCGCGAGCCTCGTCGCCTGACCGGCACCCGCCGGCACACCCCCACCTGCCCACCGACGGACGGAGACATCGAGTGCCCGACGCGTCGATCCTAGGCCTGCCGCTGGCCAACCCCGTGATCGTCGGATCCGGACTGCTGACGGACCAGGAGCGCAACATCCGCCGACTCGTCGAGCGGGGCGCCGGAGCCGTCGTCACCAAGACCATCCACCCCAACCCGCCGCAAGGCCTCGACGAGCGGATCATCCGGCTGCCCGTCGGGCTGCTGAACAGCACCACCTACTCCAAGCGGCCGGTCAACCACTGGCTGGGCGTGCTGCGTTCGTTCGCCGAGGACCGGCTGCCCGTCATCGCCTCCCTGCACGCCGACACTCCGGCCGAACTCGCCGCCCTGGCCAGGGACGTCGAGGCGACCGGCTGCCGGGCCCTGGAACTCGGCATCTCCTGCCTCAACGAGGAGGAGGGGCTGGAGGACGACAACCCCGACCGGGTCTACGCCTACACCTCCGAGACCCGGGGCAGGACGGCGCTGCCGATCTCCGTCAAGCTGGCCGTCGGCGAGGGGCTCCAGGGCCGGGTGCAGGCCGCCATCGAGGGCGGAGCCGATGCCGTCACCCTCAGCGACACCATCGGCGGCGCGGCCGTGTCCCCCGCGACCGGGGGGCTCGAACTGAACGGCGTCTTCGGCTACTCAGGCCCCGGCCTCAAACCGCTCGTCCTCGCCGCCCTCTGGCAACTGCGCAGGAGAGGCGTCGAGTTGCCCGTCATGGGCTGCGGAGGCGTGAGCAGCGGCCGCGACGTGGCCGACTACCTCAGCGTCGGAGCGGACGTGGTCCAGGTCTACTCGGCGCTGCACACCGACATGTACGAGACGCTCGAACGCATCGTGGCGGAGACCCGGGACCTCACCGGCTCCTCCGCCGGCGCCCCGCTCCTGCCGGAAGCGCCCCGGGAGGCACCTCAGGGCGCACCTCAGGAGGCGCCTCAGGAGACGCCTCAGGAGGTGGCGATATGACCGCCCGGCCCTCCGGTCCCCGGCTGCTCACCGACCTGACCAGCGCCCAGGTCGCCGACACCCTGCGCGGACGCACCGTCGTGTGGCCCATCGGGGCGATCGAGCAGCACGGGCCGCACCTGCCGCTGTCCGTCGACCTGATCCTCGCGGAGGCGTTCGCCACCGGGATCGCGAAGGAACTCGACGCGTTCACCCTGCCCGCGCAGGCCGTCGGCGCGCGGTCCCTGCCGCAGAGCGGCGGCGGGCTCCACTTCCCCGGCACGGTCTACGTGGCCGGCGACACCCTCGTCCGCTTCCTGCGCGAGACGCTCACCGCGCTGTCGGCGCTGCCCATGGCCCGGCTGATCGTGGTCAACGGGCACTACGAGAACGAACCGTTCCTCTTCGAGGCGCTGGACCAGGTGCGCGAGCAGGGCCTGTTGGACAGCACGGAGGTCTTCGCGTTCAGCTGGTGGAGCCTGGTCCGGGATACCTGGACCGACGCGGAAGTCCCCCGGTTCCCCGGCTGGCACGCCGAGCACGCGGGAGTCACCGAGACGAGCCTCATGCTCCACCTGCGACCCGACCTCGTCACCGACGAGCGCCCCGACCACGACGATCCGCCCCGAGCGGGTGTCTACCTGCACCCCGTCGACGTCGGACGGACCACCAACCGCGGAGTCCTGTCCTCGACCTCCGGCGCCGACGCGGGCCTCGGGGAGAAGCTGCTGCGCCACGTCGTGGACGAGGCGACGGCCATGGTGCGCGACGGCGACGGGCTGCTCCTCGCCCGGACCCGCCCGGACCGCCGCCGGCTGGATCCGCAGCGCCGACCCGCCGCACATCCCGAAGGGAAGCAGCCGTGACCCGGAAGTTCCACCTCGCCTGTATCTTCAACTTCACCCCGGACGACTGGCAGGGCCCCTTCGGCACCGGAGGCTCACCCTGGGACGGCAGGTTCCACACGGAGGTGGCCCAGGCGCTCGAACGGGCCTGCTTCGACTACGTGATCATCGAGGACAAGCTGATGGTCCCGGAGAGCTACGGCGGTTCCGCCGAGCGGGCACTGCGGCAGGGCATGGTCGTCCCGAAGCACGACCCGGTCCCGCTGGCCGTCGCGATGGGCCTCGCCACGTCCCACCTGGGAATCGTCGCGACCCTGTCGACCCTGGCGTACCCGCCGTTCATGACCGCGCGCCTCTCCTCGACGATGGACAGCATGCTCGGCGGGCGCTTCGGCTGGAACATCGTCACCAGCGCCGAGGACCTGGCCGCGCGGAACTTCGGACTGGAGAAGCTGCCGTCACGGGACGTCCGCTACGCCATGGCCGACGAGTACGTCGACGTCGTCCGGCAGCTCTTCGCCTCCTGGGACGAGGACGCCGTCGTACTCGACCGGGAGAAGGGGATCTACGCCGACCACACCAAGGTCCGGCCGATCCACTTCAAGGGCGAACACTTCAGCGTGCGGGGTCCGTTGAACACCGTGCCCTCCCCGCAGCACCGGCCCGCGTTCGTGCAGGCCGGGGCCTCGCCCCGGGGCCGGGTCTTCGCCGCGCGCAACGCCGACTCGGTCATCGCCATCGCCAACGGGGTGGAGGGGATGAAGGAGTTCCGGGACGACGTGCGCAAACACGCCGAAGCGGCCGGCCGTGACCCCGACGAGGTCAAGGTCCTGTTCTGCGTGACGCCCACGCTCGGCGAGACGGAGCAGGACGCGCGGGCCAAGTACGAGCGGATGATCTCGTCGCCCCAGTTCATCCACGACGTCCTCGCCGAGACCTCCGCACTCACGGAGATCGACTTCGCCCGGTTCGACCTCGACGAGCCCCTGCCGTACCGGCTGAAGACCAATGGCGAGCAGGGTTCACTGGACCAGCTCCAGCAGTGGGGCAGCGGCAAGACGCTGCGGGAACTGGTGCTGGACGCCGCCGGCGGGCTGGTCTCCTCGGTGGAACTCATCGGCACGCCCGACCAGGTGGCGCAGCGGATGGGGGAGGTCATGGAGGAGGTCGGAGGGGACGGCTTCATGCTGACGACGCCGGTACTGCGGCTGAACCGCCACTGGGTCGCCGATGTCACCGACGGACTCGTGCCCGCGCTCCAGCGCCGCGGGCTGACCCGGAGCACGTACACCCCCGGCCACACCCTGCGGCAGAACCTCGCGGAGTTCTGAGCAGCCCCGCCGCACCCGGTGAGAGACGTCCGGCCCCGGCAGCCGCCCACCGTGCCACGGTCAGGCGGACCCGCCGGGGCCGGACGGCACCGCACCGCGCACCGTGTCGCGGTACCAGCGGCCCCACGTGTCCAGCTGCTCCGTGATGGAGTCCAGGGTGTGGCCGGCGTCGGTGAGCGCGTACTCGACCCGCGGGGGCACCTCCCGGTACACCGTCCGTTCCACCAGCCCGTCCGCCTCCAACTCCCGGAGCTGGCGGGTCAGCATGCGCTGGGTGACACCCGGCAGGGCGCGCCGCAGTTCGCCGAACCGGTGGGTTCCCGAGACCAGTTGCTTGAGAATGGCCAGCTTCCACCGGCCGCCGAGGAGCTCCATGGCGAACTCGACCGCGCAGTTGTCCGAGGATTCTTCGACGTTGGAACGCACCTGACCTCCATTGGTATACAGCGTGGCACTAGGGGACACGAAAGACCGTACTTGCGGCCCGCGTCGGTACTTCCGGAAGCTGAGACTATGACAGACAGCAAGGCCCCCGCCGCGGCCGGACGAGCCGCAGGGAAAGAGCGTGCGGGGCATTCGACGGACTCAGGGCAGCCGGGCGGGCCGGCCCTTCCCGCGCGGCAGCGGTGGCTGGTGCTGGCCGTGGTGTCGGGGAGCCTCTTCCTGTGCGGCATCGACCTCACCGTCCTGCACGTCGCGGTGCCGAGCCTGAGCCGGGACCTCGAACCGAGCCCGGCCCAGCTGCTGTGGATCGTCGACGTCTACTCGCTGACACTGGCCGCCCTCCTGGTGACCTGCGGCACCCTCGGCGATCGCATCGGCCGGCGCCGGATGGTGCTCAGCGGCTTCCTCGCCTTCGGCCTCGCCTCCGCGGCGGCCGCCTTCGCGACCTCGACCGCACAACTCATCGCCGCGCGGGCCGCACTGGGCGTCGGCGCGGCGATGATCATGGCGTCCACGGTGGCGATCATCCGGGTCGTCTTCACGGACGACCGCGAACGCGCCATGGCGCTCGGCATCTGGACCTCCGCGCACAGTGTCGGGGCCACGATCGGTCCACTGGCCGGTGGTCTGGTCACCGAGAGGTGGGGCTGGGGAGCGGTGTTCCTCATCAACGTCCCCGTCATCGTCGTCATCCTGGCCGTCGGCGTCCGGGTCATCCCCGAGTCACGCAACCCCGAACCCCGCCGCTGGGACGTGACCAGCGTCGCGCTGTCCGTCACCGGCCTGGCCGCCGTGGTCTACGCGCTCAAGCAGGCCGGCGAGCACGCGGGGGTGAGCGCCGTCATCGTCCTCCTGGCCCTCGCCGGCGGCGTCCTGCTCTACGTCTTCGTGCGACGCCAACGGCGCATCCGGGAGCCGTTGCTGGACTTCACCCTCTTCCGTGAACGCCGCTTCAGCACGGCCACGCTGTGTGTCATCGGCTGCTTCGGCAGCTATGTCGCCATGCTGTTCTTCCTCACCCAGTGGTTCCAGCAGGTGGGCGGGTACTCGCCGGTGCGTGCCGGGCTGGCGCTGATGCCGCTGGCCGGCGCCAACGCCCTCGGCGCGGTCACGGCCCCCTGGGCGGCGAACCGGTGGGGCAACCGCTGGGCCCTCACCGGAGCACTCTCCCTCTTCGCCCTCGCGTGCGCCGCCATCGCGGCCGTCGGCGACGCGGGGCACTACGGTGTACTCCTCGTCCCGCTGCTCGCCGCCGGGTACGGCGCCGGCATCGTCATGACCCTGGGCGCCGACTCCATCATGGGCGCCGCGAAACCCGAGCGGTCCGGAGAGGCGGCCGCCATCCAGGAGACGTCCTTCGAACTCGGCGCCGGGCTCGGCGTCGCCGTCCTCGGGGCCGTCCTGACCGCCGTGTACCGTACGGGCCTGCCCGACGTGCCGGGCCTCTCCGCGGAGCAGCAGGCCAGAGCCGGGGAGTCGTTCGCCGCGGCGGAGGACGTCGTGACGCACCTGCCGTCCCTGAGCGCCGACGCGGTGCTGCGGTCGGCACGGCAGGCCTACGACCGGGGCTTCACCGCGGTGGCGGTGATCGCGGCGATCGGCCTGGCGGGCACCGCACTCATGGCCGCGGCCCTGCTGCGCCCCCGCCCGGCCGCGAAGCAGGCCGGCGAGGGCTGACCGCTGCCGGAGGAGCACGGCCGGTGGACGTGCGTCGATGCTCGCAGGGCAGGAGTTCAAGCGCCTGGGAGAGTGCGGACACGGCGATGTGGGCTTCGAGGTGACTCGAAGCCCACACCGAAACTCCTTCTGCTCAGGTGCCGTTGAGGGCGTAGCTGCGGAAGGTGGCCAGCAGCGGCAGCACCTCGGTCTTGCTGGGATCCTCGGTGACGGCCCGCATCGCGTCGATCACCGTGTGGGCGATGATCTTCGTCACCGAGAGGTCCTCCGAGGGGGCGAGGGTGCCCCAGGCCTTCAGGGTCTGGGTGAGCAGGGCGCTCATCCGGGCGCCGATGTTGGAGCTGACCGCGTCGGAGATCTCGGCGAGCTCCTCGTCGCTCATGGTGGTGCGCAGCCCGAAGGCCAGCGCCATCAGGGTGTCCATCGCGTGTTCGCCGTACGCGGCGACCAGTGCCGGCAGCGGCCGTTCACCGGGGCTGCCCGCCGCCAGTGCGGAGAGTGCCTCGTCGTCGTCCTTCCATGCCGCCTCCAGGGCGGCCAAGGCCCGCAGGGCCTCGTCTGCGGTGAGCCCGTCTGTCATGGAAGGAACGGTATTGAGCCGTCCCGGCTTCCGACAGGGCCGGAAGCCGGGATCACCCCTTCGAGCGAAGCGGGGCCGAATCGGCCCGGCGGGGGCCGCGAACTGCCTCCGTCCCGGTTGCCGCCCGGCCGCTGCCCCGCTGCCGCCCGGCCGTGGTGCCTGCAAGGGGTCCGCGAGGTCGGCCGACTCCTCGGCGTGGTCCGCCCGTTCGGGGTTCTTCCGGTGGCTGCCCGGCGCCGGAAGAACCCCTGCGGACGTTCGCGGAGGGCGTCTACCAGACCTTGCGGATCTCGAACAGGTCGGCCTTGAAGAGGGTCTGGACGACGTGGGACTGGGGCGTCTCACCGTCCACCGTGAGGAAGCGGTTGCTGTGTTTGGCCATGATCGAGCTCAGATTGGTGCCCGGGACATTCCGGACGAAGAAGATCTCGCTCGCCGAGTAGTTGCACGGCTCGTCGAGCAGCCAGTTCCCGTCGTCGCTCAGGCCCCGGTCGACGCCGAGGCACCAGTGGCGTGCATGGTCCATCATCTTGTAGTACTTGCCGTCGGTGCGGGTCGGGTTGTTCTCGCCGCACAGCGTCCACTGCTGGCTGGCGCCGTTCTCCCACGTCCCCTGGATGATCGAGCCGTTGTCCCACGAGTCCTGGGACCAGCCGAGTACCTGACCACCCCACGGGGAGGTGATGCTGTACCCGCCGGGCTCGCAGGTGAAGCCGTCCATCGGGTTCGCCGCGTGCGCGGCCGGTGCCGCGACGGTCAGCAGCGAGGCGACGAAGGCGACGCTGCCGAGCACGGCTCCGATTCGGCGGGTGGAGCGATTACTGGACTTCGCCATGTTCTTCCCTTCTGGGTCGGACGCGGTCGCGGTTCAGTGCTTGCAGAGTTCGAGGCGGGCCGCCTCTCGGACGGTGCCCGCGGGCTCGGGGTACGAGCAGAGCACCACGCCCTCGCTCGGTGCCCCGTACGTCGTGTAGTAGCCGGTGCCGCTCGGGCTGGCGTTGATCCAGTACCCGGTGCCCTTCCCCGAGCGGGCGCACAGGTAGCGGGCCCACTCGCCGTCGACGCGCAGGAATCCGCGGAAGATCCCGTAGTTCCCCGGCGCGTTGATGTTCACCGTCCGGGACGTGTCCGTGGTCCGGGTGTTGGCCCGGCTGGTCTCGACCTGGAACCCGGTCTTGGTGCTGACCTGCTGCAGGGTGGAGCTGTAACTGAGGTTGAAATCGGCACTGTTGTTGATCTTGGTGGTGATCGCCGTGACCTGGGTGAGCCGCTGCTGCTGTTGCCCCGTCGTTCCGGGGACGACGTTGAAGGACGTGAACTCGGTGACCACCGGGGTGACGGTGGCCGTCACGATGTCGTCCCAGATCTGCTCGATCTCGGGGTTGCAGGTGGCGCGCGGCGGCGGGTCGGCCTGCGCGGGGGCCGCGCTGAGGGCCAGCCCGGCGATGGCGAGGAGGGCGGCGAACCCCGCGGTGGAGACGGTCCGCCGGCGCTTCGGAAGTGGTGTCATGAGGAGGTTCCTCCGGTAGGGGGAATGGTCCTTGCTCGACTACCGGAAGCCTCGCACGCGTCCCGAGACGCTTTCCATCCTAGGAATCTAGGGGGAACCTGCGCACGCGAAGCTCCCCGCCCCGGAGCCCGGGGCGGGGAGGGGCGGGGAGGTGGCGGAACTATGCCGGCCGGTGGACCTGCGCGAAGTACTCGGCGTTCCAGGTGCCGCCGAGCGCGGGGGCCAGCGCGGTGGCGGCGAGGTCGGCGAAGTCCTCGGCGCCGCCGGCCCGTTCGGGCAGCGCGCCGAGCAGTGGTGCGCCGGCGGAGCGCGGCAGGTCCGCGAGGTTGCAGCGCTCGGCGAGGCCGGGGTCGGCGGGCCAGGAGCCGACCACGACGCCCGTGAGCGGCAGTTCGCGGGCCGCCAGGGCCTCCGCGGTGAGGGACACGATGTTGAGCGTGCCGAGCCCGGCGGAGGCGACCAGCAGCACCTCGGCCGGCAGCCCGGCGTCCAGTACGGCGCGCACCTGGTCGGCGAGCGTGCGGCCCTCGTCGTCGTAGCGGACCAGCAGCCCGCCCGCGCCCTCCACGAGTACCAGGTCGTGCGTCGAAGCCAGCTCGGCGACGGCCCCGGCCACCTCGGCGGGGGAGAGGTACGCCATGCCGGCCCGCCGGGCGGCCGTGTCGGGAGCCAGCGGCTCCGGGTAGCGCACCAGCTCACGGAACGTCAGATCGCCTGCCAGCCGCCGGACTTCGGCGGCGTCGCCGGGCTCGCCCGGGGCGACGCCGGTCTGCCCCGGCTTGAGTACGGCGACCTTCCGGCCGGCCCGCAGCGCCGCCGCGGCGACGGCGGCGGTGGCGACCGTCTTGCCGACGTCCGTGTTCGTCCCCGTCACGAACAGGATGCGCGCGCTCATCCGGCCACCGCCGCGGCGGTCACGGCGGCAGCGATCCGTGCCACGTCCTCGTCCTCCGTCACGTAGGGGGGCATGGTGTAGATCAGGTCCCGGAACGGCCGCAGCCAGACGCCCGCGCGGGCGGCCGCCTCGGTCGCCGCGGGGACGTTCACCGGGTGGTCCAACTGCACGACGCCGATGGCCCCCCGGACCCGTACGTCGTGCACGCCGGGGAGGTCCGCGGCCGCCGCGAGGCCCTCGGCCAGCCCGGTCTCGACGCGCTTGACCTCCGTCGACCAGTCCTGCCCGAGCAGCAGCTCCAGCGAGGCGTTGGCCGCCGCGCAGGCCAGCGGGTTGCCCATGAACGTCGGCCCGTGCGCGAGCACCGGCACCTCGCCGCGGCTGATCCCGTCCGCGACCTCGCTCGTGCACAGCGCGGCGGCCAGCGTCAGGTAGCCGCCGGTCAGCGCCTTGCCCAGGCACATCACGTCCGGTGACACGCCCGCGTGGTCGGCGGCGAACAGCGCGCCGCTGCGCCCGAATCCGGTGGCGATCTCGTCGAAGACGAGCAACACCCCGTAACGGTCGCACAGTTCGCGCAGCATCCGCAGGTAGGCGGGCGAGTGGAAGCGCATCCCGCCCGCGCCCTGGACCACCGGCTCGACGATGACGGCGGCCAGCTCGTCGGCGTGCCGGGCCATCAACTCCTCGAACCGCGCGGCGTATTCGGGATCGAGCGGCGCGTCGAACCCGGCCGGCGGCTCCGGCGCGAAGAGCTGCCCGGGCAGCACCCCGCCCCACAGGTGGTGCATCCCGCCGTCCGGGTCGCACACCGACATCGGGTGGAAGGTGTCCCCGTGGTAGCCGCCGCGCCAGGTGAGCAGCCGGCGCTTGGCCGGCCGCCCGACGGACTGCCAGTACTGGAGGCACATCTTCATCGCGACCTCGACGGCCACCGAGCCCGAGTCGGCGAGGAAGACGTGTTGCAGCGGCTCCGGGGTGATCTCCACCAGCGTCGCGGCCAGCCGGACGGCGGGCTCGTGGGTGAGCCCGCCGAACATCACGTGGCTCATCCGCCCCAGCTGGTCGCGCACGGCCTCGTCCAGCACCGGGTGCCGGTAGCCGTGGATCGCCGCCCACCAGGACGACATCCCGTCGACCAGCTCGCGCTGCCCGCCGGCGACGGGCTCGGCCAGGCGCAGCCGCACCCCCGAGGCGGACTCGACCACGTACGGGGTGACGGTGCCGGGCATCGGCCCGTACGGGTGCCACACGTGGGCGCGGTCGAGGGCGAGCAGGGCGGCCGCGGACGGCTGGGACATGGTGGGTGACTCTCCAGAACGGTGGAACGGTCAGGCGTTGGGGGCGAGTTGGGTGCCGGCGCCGCGGCGGCGGACCTTGACGAGGTCGCCGCGGAGCTCGTCGTCCGGGCCCTCCGGGGCGTCGGCCTCCGGCGCGGCGTGCGCGTGGCCGCCGCACGGCCCGCAGCCGCCGCCGCTGCCGCAGGCCGATGCCGATGCCGGGGC
>NZ_MSJQ01000031.1 GCF_014596515.1 Streptomyces sp. CBMA156 | reverse complement strand
GCCTGTGCCGCCCTCGCCGCCCTCGCCGCCCGTGCCGCCCGTGCCGCCCGCGCGGTCCTCGCTGCCCGTGCCGCTGTACGGGCCGGCGTTCTCCTCGTACCCGGCGGAGGAGGTGGCCTGGCTGCTCAAGGACCTCTCCGGGGTCGCGCTCGAAGCCCCCACCGAGGAGCGCGAGGAGGCCGTCCAGAACGGCGGCGCGCACTACGCCGAGTCGCTGCCGGTGGAGTACCAGCCCAGCCCCGCCTACCAGGACCTGTTCCACCAGGCGCTGCGTGGCTCCGCCGGCCGGATCGCGCTCGCCGTCGGCACCGTCGCCGAGACGCTGCTGCGCGAGCGCGGCCCCGGGCTGGTGCTCGCCTCGCTGGCCAGGGCCGGCACGCCCGTCGGCATCCTGATCCGCCGCTGGCTGGCCTTCGCACACGGCCTTTCCGTGCCGCACTACGCGGTCTCGATCGTGCGTGGCCGGGGCATCGACCCGGTCGCGCTCCGGTACCTGGCGGCCCACCACCGCGCGCAGGACGTGGTGTTCGTGGACGGCTGGACGGGCAAGGGCGCGATCACCCGCGAACTCGCCGACGCGCTGGCCGGCACCGGCTTCGACCCGGACCTCGCGGTGCTCGCCGACCCGGGCCGCTGCGTGCGGACGTACGGCACCAGGGACGACTTCCTGATCCCGTCCGCCTGCCTCAACTCCACGGTCTCCGGGCTGGTTTCGCGCACCGTACTGCGGGCCGGGCTGATCGGTCCGGACGACTTCCACGGCGCCAAGCACTACGCCGAACTGGCCGGGAGCGACGTCTCCGCGGCCTTCCTGGACGCGGTGGCCGCCCGCTTCGGCGAGGTCCGCGCCGCCGCCGTCCAGGGCGCCGGCCGGCTCTCCACCGACCCGGACCGGGTGCCCGACTGGGCCGGCTGGGCCGCCGTGGAGCGGATCAGCGCCGAGTACGGCATCGACAACGTCAACCTGGTCAAGCCGGGCGTCGGCGAGACCACCCGGGTGCTGCTGCGCCGCGTCCCCTGGCGGATCCTCGCCCGGCGCGGCGCGGGTGCGGACCTGGACCACGTCCGGCTGCTCGCCGCCCAGCGCGGCGTCGGGGTCGAGGAGGTGGACGGGCTGCCGTACACCTGCGTCGGGCTGATCCACCCCCGCTACAGCCGCGGGGCGACCGGGGGAGACGGGCGGGCCGTGACCGACGGGTCGGCCGTGACCGACGGGCGGGCCGTCGCCGATGAGCGGGCCGTGACCGAGACTACGGGGAGGGATTCCTGATGGGTGTTCTGGTGGCCAGCGACCTCGACCGGACGCTGATCTACTCCGAGCGGGCCATGGCCCTGGACGTGCCCGACCGGCTCGCGCCGCGGCTGCTCTGCGTCGAGCTGTACCAGGGGCGCCCGCTGTCCTTCATGACCGAGCGGGCCGCCGGGCTGCTCGCCGAACTCGCCCGGGAGGCCTGCTTCGTCCCGGCCACCACCAGGACGCCGGAGCAGTACGGGCGGGTCAACCTGCCAGGCCCGACGCCGGACTGGGTCCCCGCGTACGCGATCTGCGCCAACGGCGGACAGCTGCTGGTGGACGGCGTGCCGGACGGCGACTGGCGGGCCGAGATCACCGGGCGGATAGCCGCCGGCTCGGCCCCGCTGGAGGAGGTGGTCCGGCGGCTCGCGCTGTGCGCCGACCCGGAGTGGACCCACAAGCGGCGGGTCGCCGACGAGCTGTTCGCCTACCTGGTGGTCGAGCGCGCCGCGCTGCCCGAGGGCTGGCTGGCGGACCTGACCGGCTGGTGCGCCGAGCGCGGCTGGTCGGTCTCGCTACAGGGCCGCAAGGTGTACGCGGTGCCGGCGCCGCTCACCAAGAGCGCCGCCCTGGCCGAAGTCGTCCGGCGCAGCGGTGCGGACACCGTGCTGGCCGCCGGGGACTCCCTGCTCGACGCGGACCTGCTGCTCGCGGCGGACGCGGGCTGGCGCCCCGGGCACGGCGAACTCGCGGACAGCGGCTGGACGGCCCCCGGCGTCACCGCCCTGACGGAGGTGGGGGTGACGGCGGGGGAGGAGATCGTCCGGCAGTTCCTGGCGGGGGCGACGGCCCTGCCGGTCGGGGTCTGACCGGGGGACCGGCGGCTACCCGCAGCAGCCGCCGCCGCAGCAACCGCCCCCGCCCCCGCCCCCGCCCCCGGCGGCGGGGGCCTGCTGGGCGCCGGCCGCGCCGGTGACGGCGACGGTGGACAGCAGCTTCACGGTGTCCTGGTGCCCCTGCGGGCAGACGGCGGGGTCGTTGGCCTGGGCCATCGGGCGGCGGAGCTCGAAGGTGGCTCCGCAGGAGCGGCAGCGGAAGTCGTAGCGTGGCATACCGGCAGGGTACCCAGCGGGGGTGTCCGCGGGCCGCCTGTTCCGCCCGGTCGTCCGGTCTTACCGCCGTCTGCTCCGGCGCTACCGGTGGCCGCCGAGGTCCCCGCGGATCAGCCCGATCACCTGTGCCGCGGTGTCCCGCACCGCCGCGAGCTCGGTCAGGAAGTGCCAGTAGTCGGGGTGCCGGCCGGCCTCCTCCAGCGCGGCCACCGCGCGGTCCAGCCGGGCCACCGCCTCGTCCAGCGGCGCGGCGTGCCGCGGATCCGGCGCGCTGCGCCCGGCCATCGCCAGCCGCTGGGCGTCCCGGATGGCGAAGCGGGCGCGCTCGATCTCCTGGTGGGGGTCGTGCTGCACCTCGTTCAGCTGCCGCAGCCGGTCGTTCACCGCCAGCACCGAGCCGTCGGCGGTCTCCAGCAGCGCGCGGACCGTACCGATCGCGCCGGTGGCGTCCGCCCAGCGCTGCTCGTCCCGGGCCCGGGCGGCCTCGGCGAGCTTGCGCTCGGCGGCGCGGCCGGTCTCCGCGACCTGGTCGGGCACCCGCTGGAGGTCCTGCCAGCAGGAGGTGCTGAACCGGCGGCGCAGCTCGCTCAGGGCGGGCGCGACCGTCTCCGCCTTGGTCTCCAGCGCCTGGATCCGGGTCCGCAGGCTCGCCACCCGCCGGTCGATCTCCCGGGCCCGCTCCGGCAGCTGCCCGGCGTCGGCGGCGATCGCCTCGGCGCGCTGCTTCACGTCGTCCGCGCGCCGCAGGGTGTCCGCGACGCCGTGCCGGGCCGGGCCCTCGTTCAGCCGGCCGAGCTCGGGCGCCAGTTCCGCCAGCCGGGCCGCCAGGTCGTCCGCCCGCAGGCCGGCGCCGCGCACCTCGTCCAGCGCGTTGCTGGCCGCGAGCAGCGCGCGCTTGGCCTGCTCGACCGCCGGGGTGACCCGCATCAGCTGCTGCTCGGCGTGCTGGAGGGTCGGCTGCAGTCGGCGCAGGAAGTCGTTCAGCTCCGCCTTGGCCGAGCCGAGCTGGCCCTTGACGTCCTCCAGCTGGCGCTTGGCCTGCGCGGCGGTGCCCGCGTCCAGGGTCTCGCTGTCCAGGTTGTGGGCGTCGAGGGCGGCGAGGTAGTTCACGGTGACCTGATCGACCCGGCCGGAGATCGCCGCCAGGTCGGTGAGCGCGCCCTGCGCCGTCCGGCCGTCCTCGGCCGCGCGGACGGTCTCCACCGCGAGCTGCACCTCGCGCTGGGTCTCCTCCAGCTCGTAGAACGCCTCCTGGGCCGCCGCCCTGGCCTCCCGGGCCTGCGTCCGTCCGCCCTCGCCGCCGCCGCGCCGGCCCCACCAGCCGCCGGTCCCGGCCGACGCCAGCCCGACCGCCGCCAGCGCACCGGCCAGCACCACCGGCAACACCAACGCGTCGGCCGGCGCACTCCCCGCCCGACGCCGCCCCCGCCCGCTCCCGCCGGCCACCGTCACTGCGCGCTCCCTGCTCCGACCCGCTGATCCGGCCTCCATTCTCCCCGATCCCCCCGCGGGCCCGTCACCCCCTCCCACCCCACCGGCCCCGCCCCGCCTCCGCCCCACCGGGCACCTGGCCCCCACCACCCCCCTGGACCAGGTACCCTGGGCTCTCGTCGTGCGCCCACCGGCCCGCGACGGGGGGCGCGTAGCTCAGTGGTAGAGCGCTGCTCTTACAAAGCAGATGTCGGCGGTTCGAAACCGTCCGCGCCCACCCTTCGAATGGCAAGAACCGAGGCTGCGGCCCAGGTCGGGAGCATGATTCCGACCTGGGCCGCAGTCGTTCCGGCAGGCCTGTCGCAGCCTCGGGCGGCCTCGCCGCAGCTTTGGTGCGTGACGGGGCCGCCTGAATTTCGCCCAAATGATCATGCGATTGAGCCGGGCACCGGTGCCGGCTGTGCCCCGTCCATCGGGTGCCGGAGGCTCGGTGGTAGGCAAGGGGGATGGTGACCGGGGCGTTCGATGCGGTGCTGTGCGATGTGGACGGGGTGATCCGGTTCTTCGACGAGGGCCGGGTGGCGGCGTTGGAGCGGGCGGCGGGGGTGGCGGAGGGGAGTGCGGCGGCGGTCGGGTTCGCGCCGGAGAACGATCTGCCGTTGCTGCTTGGGCAGATCGGACGGGCGCAGTGGGTGGACTCGATCGCGCGGGGGCTGGCCGGGCGGGTGCCGGAGGCCGAGGCGCGGGGGCTGGCGGAGGCGTTCGCGAACGCGCCGTTCCGGGCGGACGAGGACGTGGTGGGGCTGCTGCGGCGGGTGCGCGAGCACTGCCGGGTGGTGCTGGTGACCAATGCGCCGGCATGGCTGGACGAGGACCTGGCGCTGCTGGGGCTGACGGACCTGGCGGACGAGGTGGTGAACAGCTCCCTGGTGGGCAGCGCCAAGCCGGACCGGCGGATTTACGAGATCGCCGCCGAGCGGGCCGGGGCATCGCCCGAGCGGTGCCTGTTCGTGGACGACCGGCAGGAGAACGTGGACGCGGCGGTGGCGCTGGGCATGACCGGGGTGCGCTACCGGGGGCCGGAGGATCTGCGGCGGGCGCTGGCCGCCGTGCTGGGGTAGCCGGTCAGCGGGTGCCGTGGGGGCCGCCGTTGAGCCGAGGTGCCGGGGGACGTGGGTGGCGGGGCCGGGGGTGGCGGGCGAGGATCGGGGGGACCGGTCGGACCCCTGAGGGCGGTGGGCGGATGACTGAGCAGGTCGGGGAGACGCGGGCGGAGCTTTCCTCGCGCCTGAACTGGCTGCGCGCCGCCGTGCTGGGGGCCAACGACGGCGTGGTGTCGACGGCCGGCCTGGTGACCGGGGTGGCGGGCGCGGAGGGCTCCCGGACGGCGCTGCTCGCGGCCGGGGTGGCCGGGCTGCTGGCGGGGGCGATGTCGATGGCGGCCGGGGAGTACGTCTCGGTCAGCACCCAACGGGACACCGAACAGGCCGCGTTGGCGCAGGAGCGGCGGGAGCTCGCGGAGGACCCGGAGGGTGAGCTCGACGAGCTGACCGACTACTACCGGGGCAGCGGGCTGGAGGACGATCTGGCGAGGGAGGTGGCGGTGGCGCTCACCGAGCAGGACGCGCTGGCCGCCCACGCGCAGACCGAACTCGGCATCGACCCCGAGGTGTTGACCAATCCGTGGGAGGCGGCGCTGGCCAGTGCCGCGGCGTTCACGCTGGGCGCGCTGGTGCCTCTGCTGGCGGTGCTGCTGCCGCCGGAGTCGTGGCGGCTGCTGGTGACGGTGGGGTCGGTGGTGGTCGCGCTCACCCTGTCGGGCTGGACGAGCGCCCGGCTGGGGGGTGCCGGCCCCGGCCGGGCGGTGGTGCGCAACGTCGCGGGCGGGTTGCTGGCGATGGCGGTGACGTACAGCGGCGGTGTGCTGCTGGATCAGGCCACCGGGTGACGGCGCCACACCGGGTGACGGCCCCGGCCGGCTCGACAGGCGCGGCGGTGCGGCCTGTGTTTGTGTGGCTGCAAACCGCTTGGGAGAGGTGAACTGCCGTGACCATGCCCCCGTTCGGATCGAACGATCCGTTCTCCGACCTGCTCAGCCGGTTCTTCGGGATGAGCCCGCTGGCCTCCCCGCCCGCCGTGCAGCGGGTGCCGATCGGGCGGCTGCTCAGCGAGTCCTCGCAGGAACTGCTCGCGCTGGCCGCGCAGCGGGCGGTCGAGGACGGCTCCAGCGACCTCGACACCGCGCACCTGGCCTGGGCGGCCACCCGGGTGGACCCCTCGCGCCGGATGCTGGAGCGGGCGGGCATCGACCCGGACCGGCTCTCCGGCGACCTGGAGCACGCCCTGCCGTCCGGCAACCCCGACGCGGTGGACGGGCAGCCCGCGCTCACCCCCTCGGCCAAGCGCGCGCTGCTCGCTGCGCACGCCCGCTCGCAGGCGGCCGGCGCCTCGTACATCGGCCCGGAGCACATCCTCGGCGCGCTGCTGGACCAGGAGCGCTCGGGCGCCGGCGTGGCGCTGCGCAACGCGGCGCCCTCGCAGGAGGCGCTGAAGTCCGTGATGGAGGGCCGCGGTACGGGAGGCGAGCGCAGCGGCACGGGCGCGCGCCCGAGCGAGACGCCGACGCTGGACGAGTACGGGCGCGATCTCACCGAGGAGGCGCGCTCGGGCCGGCTGGACCCGGTGGTCGGGCGGGCCGAGGAGATCGAGCAGACCGTCGAGATCCTCTCCCGGCGGACCAAGAACAACCCGGTGCTGATCGGCGAGCCCGGCGTCGGCAAGACCGCGATCGTCGAGGGGCTGGCCCAGCGGATCGTCTCCGGGGACGTGCCGCAGAGCCTCAGGGAGAAGCGGGTGGTCACCCTCGACCTGACCGCGCTGGTGGCCGGCTCCAAGTACCGGGGCGAGTTCGAGGAGCGGCTCAAGAACGTGATCGATGAGGTCACCGCGGCCGAGAAGAGCGTGATCCTGTTCCTGGACGAGCTGCACACCGTGGTCGGCGCGGGTGGCGGCGAGGGCTCGATGGACGCCGGCAACATCCTCAAACCGGCGCTCGCCCGCGGCGAGTTGAGCGTGGTCGGAGCGACCACGCTGGACGAGTACCGCAAGCACGTGGAGAAGGACGCCGCGCTGGAGCGCCGCTTCCAGCCGGTGCTGGTGCCCGAGCCGAGCGTCGAGGAGACGATCGAGATCCTCCAGGGGCTGCGCGACGCCTACGAGGCGCACCACCAGGTGCGGTTCACCGACGGGGCGCTGGACGCGGCGGCGACGCTCTCCGACCGGTACGTCAGCGACCGCTTCCTCCCCGACAAGGCGATCGACCTGCTGGACCAGGCCGGAGCGCGGGTCCGGCTGCGCAGCCTGAGCGGGTCCACCGAGGCGACCGGGGTGCAGGACCGGATCACCAAGCTGAAGCGGGAGCTGGACGAGGCCGTCGCGGACGAGGAGTTCGTCCGGGCCGCCAACCTGAAGACCGAGCTGCGGCAGACCGAGGACGAGCTGGCGGCGATCGCCGAGTCGCGCGAGGAGGTCGTCGACGTGACGGCCGACGACATCGCGCAGGTGCTCTCCTCCCGCACCGGCATCCCGGTCGCGGAGCTGAACGCGACCGAGCGGGAGCGGCTGCTCAAGCTGGAGGAGCACCTGCACGAGAGGGTGATCGGCCAGGACGAGGCGGTCACCGCGGTCGCCCAGGCGGTGCGCCGCGGCCGGGCCGGGATGGGCGACCCGGAGCGGCCGACCGGCTCCTTCCTCTTCCTCGGGCCGACCGGCGTCGGCAAGACCGAGCTGGCGAAGGCGCTGGCGGCGCTGCTGTTCGGCGACCCGGACCGGATGATCCGCTTCGACATGAGCGAGTTCCAGGAGAAGCACACCGTCTCCCGGCTGGTCGGTTCCCCGCCCGGGTACGTCGGCTACGAGGAGGCCGGGCAGCTGACCGAGGCGGTGCGCCGCAAGCCGTACAGCGTGCTGCTCTTCGACGAGGTGGAGAAGGCCCACCCGGACGTCTTCAACCTGCTGCTCCAGGTGTTGGACGACGGGCGGCTGACCGACGCCCAGGGGCGTACGGTCGACTTCCGCAACACCGTGGTGATCATGACCAGCAACATCGGCTCACAGCGGATCCTCGACCACGCGGGGAACGTGGACGAGATCCGCGACGACCTGATGCGCGACCTGCGCGGGCAGTTCCGGCCGGAGTTCCTCAACCGGATCGACGAGGTGATCGTCTTCCACGCGCTCACCCGGAAGGACCTGCTGTCGGTGGTGGACCTGCTGCTGGAGCGCAGCCGGCGCCGGCTGCGGGCCCAGGACGTCGGGCTGGACGTCACCGAGGCGGCCAAGGAGTACCTGGTCAACCGGGGGTACCAGCCGGAGTTCGGGGCCCGGCCGCTGCGCCGGACGATTCAGTCGGAGCTGGACAACCGGGTCTCCAACCTGCTGCTGGACGGGACGGTGCGGGAGGGGGACACGCTGATCGCGGACGTGAGCGACGGGGAACTGGTGGTCACGCTGGCGCGGCCGGAGGCGTCGGCGACCTTCGAGGAGGCGGAGGCCGCCGCTGCCGCGGAGGGCTGACGGCGACCGGGTCCTGCCGACGGCAACCGCGATCCGCTGAAGGCGACCGCGTTCGGGCGTACTCCAGCGGGAGTACGCCCGAACGCCACTGGCGGAGGACGCGGGAGGGCGGGCCGCGGGTCTAGCTTGTGGGCATGATGCCGCCCATGTCCCCGTCGACCGAGCCGCCGGCGCCGTGGCATCCGCCGTGGGTGCGCGCGGCCAAGGCGGGGTACCCGCTGGGGCTGGCGGCGGTGGCCGCGGCGGTCCAGGTGGTCGGTTCGACCTTCGCCGCGCACAACCAGCACGGGCGGGCCCCGCTGGACGCCGTCGGCTACCTCCTGCTGCTGCTCGGACCGGCCCTGCTGGTGCTGCGGGTCCGCCGGCCGGTCGCGGTGGTGGCCTGCACCTCGGCGGTCACCGCCGGGTACCTGGCCGCCGGGTACCCGTACGGGCCGGCCTTCCTGAGCTGGCTGATCGCCTGCTGCGTGGCGATCGGCACCGGGCACCGCCGGGCGGCCTGGGCCGGGGTGGCCGGGGTCTACCTGGTGCACCTGCTGGTCACCTTCGTGCTGCCGGCGGGCTGGCAGCGCGCGGCGCCGCCGTCCGGCAGTATCTGGCCGGGGGAACTCGTGCTGTCGGCCTGGCTGCTGCTGGTGATGGCGGGGGGCGAGCTGGTCCGGTTCAGACACGAGCGGATCGCCGCCCACCGGGCCTACCGGCAGCAGTTGGAGGAGCGCCGGGCCAACGAGGAACGGCTCAAGATGGCCCGGGAGTTGCACGACATCCTGGCGCACAGCCTGTCGTTGATCAACGTCCAGGCGGGGGCCGCGCTCGCGCTGTTCGACCGGCGGCCCGAGGAGGCCCGCAGCGCGCTGGTCACCATCAAGTCGACCAGCAAGGAGGCGCTCGGCGAGGTCCGCCAGGTGCTCGCGACGCTGCGCGGGCCCGGAGAGGCGCCGCGCGGGCCTGCCCCCGGGCTGGACCGGCTGGACGAACTCACCGAGCAGGCGGACCGGGTGGGCCTGGACACCGAGGTGTACGAGCACGGCGAGCGGCGCGGCCTGTCCGCCACCGTCGACCTCACCGCCTTCCGGATCGTCCAGGAGGCGCTCACCAACGTCGTCCGGCACTCGGCGGCCCGCGAGGCGGTCGTGGTGCTGGACTGGACGGACCCGGCCGTGCTGGTGGTCCGGGTGGAGGACCCGGGGCCCGCGGTGCCCGGTGACGCGGGCGGTTCCGGCAGCGGGCTGGTCGGGATGCGGGAACGCGCGGCGGCCTCCGGTGGCACCATCACCGCGGGGCCGCTGCCGGACGGCAGCTTCCGGGTCCGGGCCGAGCTGCCGACACCGAAGGCGGAGAGCGATTGATTCGGGTACTGCTGGCGGATGACCAACTGCTGGTCCGGGCGGGCTTCCGGGCCCTGCTGGACCTCCAGGACGACCTCACGGTGGTCGGCGAGGCGGACGACGGCGAGGCCGCGCTGCGGCTCGCCCGTGAACTCGTGCCGGACGTCGTGCTGATGGACATCCGGATGCCGCGGATGGACGGGCTGGAGGCGACCAGGAGGATCGCCGAGGACCCGGCGCTGTCCTCCGTGCGGGTGGTCGTGCTGACCACCTTCGAGCTGGATGAGTACGTCTTCGAGGCGCTGCGCTCGGGAGCGGCGGGCTTCCTGGTCAAGGACACCGAGCCGGCCGACCTGCTGCGGGCGATCCGGGTCGCCGTCGCGGGGGACGCGCTGCTCTCGCCGGGGGTCACCAGACGGCTGATCGGCGAGTTCGCCGCCCGGTCCAAGGGGCCGGAGGCCGTGCCTGAGGGGCTCTCGGACATCTCGATGCTGACCGAGCGGGAGCGCGAGGTGCTGGCGCTGGTCGGGATGGGGCTGTCCAACGAGGAGATCGCCCGGCGGCTGGTGGTCAGCCCGCTGACGGCGAAGACGCACGTCAGCCGGGCGATGCTGAAGCTCGGGGCCCGGGACCGGGCGCAACTGGTGGTGCTGGCCTACGAGTCGGGGCTGGTGCGGCCGGGCTGGCTGGGCTGAGCCGCCCCTTTGCGGTGGGGCCGCCTCCGCGGTTGGGCCGGTTCTGTGCGGCGAGTCCGGCGTGCGGCCGGTTCGGAGGCGTGCGGCCGGGCACGAGTGGTGTGGCCGGCCCGGATCTGCGTCGGGCTACTCCAGGACCGGCGTGTCGGCGGAGGTCCGTACTCTCCCGGGAGTACCCCGACTGCCGCTGCTGGTAGGACGCGCGATGAGGCCCCTCGGCGGGACGCTCTGGACATCTCGGGAACCCCCCGAGGTCCTGGAGTCCCTCCACCGAGGAGTTGAACCACCATGTACACGCAGTTGGCCGACTGGCACGGCCCCGGCCCGTGGATCCTGCTGATCCCACTGGTCTGGATCGCCGTGGCGGTCCTGGTGATCACGGTGCTGCGCCGCACGGTCTGGCGGCGGCACGGCTGCGGGTTCGGCGCCGGTTACGGAGCCGGTGCCGGAGCCGTGACGGAGCACCCGATGGCCGTCCTGGGCCGCCGCTACGCCGAGGGTGACATCGACGCCGAGGAGTACCGCGCCAAGCGGGCCGTGCTCAGTGAGTCGCCGAGGGGCGACGCCAAGGGCGGTGGCGCCAGGTGACCACCCTGGACGTCGTACGGGGCGCTGCCGCCCGGGTCGCCGACGCCGTGAAGATCCACGGCGTCGGCGGCACCGAGATCCGGGCGCTGGACCACGTGACGGTGGAGTTCCCGGCCGGGCGGTTCACCGCGATCATGGGCCCGTCCGGATCGGGCAAGTCCACCCTGATGCACTGCGCGGCCGGGCTGGACACGCTCACCGCGGGCAGTGCCTGGATCGGCGACACCGAGCTGGGCCGGCTCGACGACCGGCGGCTCACGCTGCTGCGCCGGGAGCGGATCGGCTTCGTGTTCCAGGCCTTCAACCTGGTGCCCACCCTCACCGTCCTGGAGAACATCACCCTTCCGCTCGACCTGGCCGGGGCGGCCCCCGACGAAGCCTGGCTGGCGGCGCTGATCGAGGTCGTCGGCCTCGGCGACCGGCTCCGGCACCGTCCCAGCGAGCTCTCCGGAGGTCAGCAGCAGCGGGTCGCGGTGGCCCGGGCACTGGCCGGGCGGCCGCAGGTGGTCTTCGCCGACGAGCCGACCGGCAACCTCGACTCCCGCAGCGGCGGCGAGGTGCTCGGCCTGCTGCGCCGGGCGGTGGACGAGACGGGCCAGGCCGTGGTCATGGTCACCCATGACCCGACGGCGGCCGGTTGGGCCGACGAGGTGCTCTTCCTCGCCGACGGACGGCTGGTGGACCGGATGCGACAGCCCACCTCCGCCCAGGTGCTGGACCGGATGAAGGCCTTCGAGCGGGGGCGGTCATGAGCGCGGGGAGGGCCGTGCGCGGCACGAGGGCCATGCGCGTGAACACCGTTCCCCTCCGGCTCAGCCTGCGCTCGCTGAGCGCCCACCGGCGGCGGCTGGCCGGCACCCTGCTGTCCGTCCTGCTCGGGGTGAGCTTCCTGACCGGCACGATGGTGCTGGGCGACACCCTGCGGGCCAACTTCGACACCCTCTTCGCCGACGCCAACGCCGGCACCGACGCCGTGGTCCGCAGCGCCGACGTGCTGGACTCGGCCGGCACGGTCGGCGGGGTGCGGGCACCGGTGGCGGCGGCGCTCGCCGACCGGCTGCGCACGGTGCCGGGGGTGGCGGCCGCCGAGCCTTCCGTCCAGGGCGCGGGCCAGCTCATCGGCGCCGACGGCAAGCCGATCGGCGGTCAGGGCCCGCCCACCCTGGCGGGCAACTGGCTGACCGACGGCCGGCTCAACCCGTACCGGCTGGCCGAGGGCCGGGCGCCGGCCGCCCCGGGCGAGGTCGTGGTGAACCGGGGCGCGGCCGAGGCGGGCGGGCTGCACCTCGGTTCGACCACCGTGCTGCGCACGCCAGAGCCGGTGCCGGTCACCGTCGTCGGCATCGCCACCTTCGGGGCGAGCGCGGACGGCATGGGGCCGAGCACCTTCACCGCGATGACCTTCGCGGACGCCGAGCGGTACCTCACGCCCAAGGGGGAGGGACAGGCCGGTTCGATCCAGGTCCGCGCGGTGGACGGGGTCTCCCAGCGCGAGCTGGTCGACCGGATCACCCCGCAGCTGCCCGCCGGCGTCCAGGCGATCACCGGCGCGGCGGCCACCCAGGAGTCCACCCAGCTGGTGTCCGGGCGGTTCCTGACCATGTTCACCACGCTGCTGCTGGTCTTCGCCGGGATCGCGCTGCTGGTGGCGACGTTCACCATCCACAACACCTTCGCCATCGTGGTCGCCCAGCGGACCAGGGAGAACGCGCTGCTGCGGGCGCTCGGCGCGGGGCGCGGCCAGGTGCTCGGGGCGACGCTGGCGGAGGCGCTGGCGGTCGGCCTGCTGGCTTCGCTGGGCGGGCTGCTGGGCGGCATCGGGGTGGCCGCCGGGCTCAAGGCGCTGTTCTCGGCGCTCGGTTTCGCCCTGCCGGCCGGCGGCATGGTGATCAGCACGGCCGCCGTCCTGCTGTCGCTGCTGGTCGGCACGCTGGTCGCGGTCGGCTCCGCACTGCTGCCGGCCGTCCGGGCCGGGCGGACGGGGCGCGGCCCGGACGGGGCCCTGGTCGGGAATGGCGGACGCACAAGGTCAGCGCACGAACAGTGAGGCCTTCGAGGCGAGGTCGAGGAAGTACTGCGGCAGCAGTCCGAGCCCCAGGGT
>NZ_MSJQ01000309.1 GCF_014596515.1 Streptomyces sp. CBMA156 | reverse complement strand
CCTGCTGCGGCTGCGCCGGACCGCCGGCGCCGGCCACGGGCCCACCGACGAGGGCGTCCGCGCCCTGGCCGCAGGGCTGCTGGAGGGCTTCGGCACGGCGCGGGAGGAGGGCGACGGGATCGGCGAGGGCTTCCTCGGCCTGGTGCCGACCGGCGCCGACTCCATCGCGGCCGCCCTCGCCCGTACCGCCGCCGAGGTGCCGGGACTGCTCGCCGCACCGGACACCGTCCGCGAACGGCTGCGCGCCCACCGCTTCGCCACCGCCACCCGCTCCGGCCGGCTCGCCTGCCTGGAGACGGCCACCGCACTCGGCTCCGCCGTCGTCGCGCCGGACGAACTGGACCTGCTGGCGCCCGAGGTGAGCGAACACCGGATCGCCGCGCGCAGCGGGCGCGAGCTGGTGGCCACCGCGGGGGAGGCGCTCACCGCGGCCGAGGCCGGGCTGCTGCACACCCTGCCGGAGGGCGCCGACTCGCTGCTGCCAGGGCCGTTCTACGACGGCCGGGAGGCGGCCGGGCTGCTCGCCGGCGAGCTGATCGCCCGCCACCGCGCCACCGGCAGCTGGTACCCCGAGCGGGTCGCCGACGACCGGATCAACCTCGGCACCCTGGACGGCACTTCGGCCGTCGGCCTGCTGCTGCTGCGCCTGCTCGACCCGGCCGCCGCCCCGCTCGCCACGCTGCGCTGAGCCGGGGCGGCCGTCCCCGGACCACTGAGGACCGCCGCGGACGGCCGAGGGCCACCGAGGACCACCACCGAGGACCACCGACCACCCCCAGGGACCAGCCATGCCCGACACACCCGCCCCCGCCATCGGCTTCCAGCCCCACTACACCCCGTACGTCGTCGAGGGCGAGGCCCTCTACCTGGTCTCCGAGCGAGGCGTCTCCGTGGTCGACGGCCGCCTCGCCAGGGACCTCGCCCCGCTGCTGGACGGCACCCGCACCGCCGAGCAGATCGGCCGCGAACTGGCCGCCACCGTCCCCGCCGACCGGGTCCGCACCGCCGTCGAGCGGCTGCGCGAACGCGGCTACCTGACCGAGGCCGCCCGGCCCCAGGACCCGGCCGCCGCCGCGTACTTCGCGATGGCCGGCCTGGACGGCGCGGCGGCCGCCGAGACGCTGCGCACCGCCACCGTCAGGGTCGAGGTGTACGGCGACATCGACGCCGCGCCCTTCCTCGCCGCGCTGGCCGCCGCCGGGGTCACCGTCACGCCGGACGCCGGGTTCACCGTCGCCCTCACCGACGACTACCTGCACCCAGGCCTCGCCGAGCGGGACGCGGCCGCCCGTGCCTCGGGCCGGCCCTGGCTGCTCGCCCGCCCGGTCGGCTCGATCGTCTGGGTCGGCCCGGTGTTCGTGCCGGGACCGGACGGCGCCGAGGGCGCCACCGGCTGCTGGGAGTGCCTGGCCCACCGGTTGTCCGCCAACCGGCAGTCGCTCAGCTACCTCCGGCACCGGCTCGGCCAGGACGGCCCGATCCCCACGGCCGGCGCCCGGCTGGCGCCCACCCTCCAGACCGGCGTCCAGCTCGCCGCCCTGGAGACCGCCAAGTGGCTGGCCGGGCTCCGGCCCGCCGAGCCGGTGGTGCTCACCCTGGACACCGTGCTGCTGGAGACCGAGCGCCACCGCCTGGTCCGCCGCCCCCAGTGCGGCGCCTGCGGCGACGCCGGGCTGATGGCCCGCCGCCAGCTGGCCCCGGTCGCCTTCGAGCCCCGCGCCAAGGCCTTCACCTCCGACGGCGGCCACCGCTCCGCCTCCCCGGAGGACATGCTGGACCGCTACCGCCACCAACTCTCCCCGGTCACCGGCGTGGTGACCTCACTGGTCCCCGCCGGACGCACCCCGGCAGGACTGCGGGTGTACGTCTCCGGGCAGAACCTCTCCCGGCACAGCGGCGACCTGCGCCAGCTGCGCACCGGACTGCGCGCGCTCAGCTGCGGCAAGGGCCGCACCGACGTGCAGGCCAGGGCCAGCGCCCTCGGCGAGGCGATGGAGCGCCACTCCGGCGTCTTCCAGGGCGACGAGGCCCGGCGCACCGCGAGCTTCCGCGAACTCGGCGACGACGCCGTCCACCCCGCCCGCACCCTGCTCTACAGCGACCGCCAGTACGCCGAGCGGGCCCGCTGGAACGAGAAGCGCTCGATGTTCAACACGGTGCCCGAGCGCTTCCGCGAGGACGAGCGGATCGAGTGGTCGCCCGCCTGGTCGCTCACCGAGGGGCGCACCCGCTGGCTGCCCACCATGTCGCTCTACTACGGCTACCGGCACGCGAACGGCTTCTTCGCGGCCGGGGACTCCAACGGCTGCGCGGCCGGGACGTCCTTCGAGGACGCCGCCCTCCAGGGCTTCCTGGAACTGGTCGAGCGGGACGCCGTCGCCCTGTGGTGGTACAACCGGGTGCGCCGCCCGGCCGTCGACCTGGACGCCTTCGGGGACCCGTACATCGGGCAACTGCGCGAGGTCTACCGGGGGTTGAACCGGGAGATCTGGGCGCTCGACCTCACCTCGGACTTCGGCATCCCGGTGGTCGGGGCGTTCTCCCGGCGCACCGACAAGCCGGTCGAGGACGTGCTGATCGCCTTCGGCGCCCACCTGGACCCGCACATCGCGCTCACCAGGGCGCTCACCGAGATGAACCAGTTCCTCGGCCCGGTCGCCGGCGACGCCACCGGACGGGTCGACTACACCGGCGCCGACCCGGAACAGAAGGCCTGGTGGACCAGCGCCACCGTGGCCGGCCAGCCGTACCTGCTGCCGGACCCGGCCGCCCCCGCCGCCGGCCCCGGCCGCTGGGCGCGGCTGGCCGGACCCGACCTCGCCGAGGACCTCGCGCTGGCCCGACGGCTGGTCGAGGAACGGGGGATGGAGTTCCTGGTGCTCGACCAGACCCGCCCCGACGTCGGCCTGCCGGTCGCCAAGGTGATCGTTCCCGGGATGCGGCACTTCTGGGCCCGCTTCGCCCCCGGCCGCCTCTACGACGTCCCGCTCGCCCTCGGGTGGCTCGACCGGCCCACCCCGGAGGAGGAGCTCAACCCCGTCCCGATCTTCATCTGACGCCGCCGGGCGCCGCCGCCCCTCGCCGGGAGGCGCGCGGCGCCCGCCCAGCCGGAAATGAGGTACCCCGATGACCGTGACCGAACAGCCACCCCTGGGTCTCGCCACCGACGGCGCCCCACCGCGGACGCTGCTGCGGCTGCGCCCCGAGGTCGTCGTCACCGCGCAAGGCGACGACCTCGAACTCAGCCACCCCTGGGGCCGCCAGCGGGTGCACGCGCTCGGCGCCGAGACCGTCCGCCGGCTCGACGCCCTCACCAGGGAGAGCGCCGACCTGGACGAGCTGGGCCGGCTCGGCGACGGCGGACGGCTGCTGCACCTGCTGCGGCGCTTCCCGTACCTGGTCACCACCAGCCTGGCCGACACCTTCGGCGAACCGCTCGCCACCGCCGTCCCGATCGCCCGCTCGGCGGGCCTGCCCGCCGGGCCCGCCCAGCTGGACACCGCGGTGCTCTCCCGCTTCGCCTACCTGCGCCGGCTGCCGGAGGAGCACGCGGGGGCGTGCGTCCTGGAGTCCCCGACGGCGCCGTTCCGGCTCACCCTGCACCGGCCCGCGGCCGGGGCGTTCGTGGCCGCCGTCACCGCGGCCCGCCCGGTGGACGAGGCCGCGGCCCTCGCCGGGCTCGGCCCCGCCGAGGGCAGGTCGCTGGCCGGACTGCTGGCCGGCGCCGGGTTCCTGGACGACGGCGCGGCCGGCGAGCCCCCGCTGTGGGACTTCCACGACCTGCTGTTCCACGCCCGCAGCCGCCCGGGACGGCACGACTACCCGAGCGGCGGCCTGTTCGCGCACCCCGGGACGGCCCAGCTGCCGGCCGTCCCCGGACCCGGCGCGCGCGAGGACGGCACCGCGATCGACCTGCCGGTGCCCGACTGGGACGCGGTGCTCGCCCGCGACCCGCTGCTCAGCGAGGTGCTGGAGGGCCGCAGCTCGGTGCGCTCCTACGCGGCCACGCCGGTCACCCTCGACCAGCTCGCCGAACTGCTCTACCGGGTGGCCAGGATCCGCCGGATCATCCCCGGCGACCCGGACGACCCGCACGGCTACGACGTGGTCGACCGCGCCTACCCGGCCGGCGGCGCCACCGGCGAACTGGAGGTCTACCTCTCGGTGATCCGCTGCGAGGGCCTGGTGCCCGGCGTCTACCGCTACGACGCGGCCGCCCACCGGCTTCGCCCCCGCCCGTTCACCGGACCGGCCGACGAGGCGGCGTTCCGCGAGCTGATGACGGCGGCGTGGCGGGCGACCGGCTGCACGGTGGACCCGCAGGTGCTGCTCACCGTCACCTCGCGGTTCGGGCGGCTCTCCTGGAAGTACAGCCAGATCGCGTACGCGCTGACCCTCAAGCACGTCGGGGTGGTCTACCAGACGCTGTACCTGGTGGCGACGGCGATGGGCCTCGCGCCGTGCGGGCTCGGCTCCGGGGACACCGACGCGGCGGCGCGGGCACTCGGGCTGGACTGGACGGCGGAGTCCTCGGTCGGGGAGTTCCTGATCGGCAGCCGGCCGGCCGGGCTGCCGCGCCGGGCGCAGCGCTTCGCCGACATCGTGACGCGGTCGCGCGCGACGGGCTGAGCCGGACGCGCCCTGCCGGGAGGGGAACGGACCCGAACCCGGACGTGCCGGTGCCCCCGCCGTGGAGTGGCGGGGGCACCGGCACGTCGCGGTGCCGCGGGAGCCGGCCGCTGCCCGGGGGCGGCTCCACGGCGGTCCGGACCCGTCCTACAGCCAGCCGCGCTCGCGGGCGATCCGGATCGCGTCGCAGCGGTTGCGGCCGCGGGTCTTGGCGATGGCGGACGAGACGTAGTTGCGGACCGTCCCCGGGGAGAGCGAGAGCGTGCGGGCGACCTCGTTGATGGTCGCGCCGTCCGCGACGTGGGCCAGGACGGTCAGCTCGCGCCGGGTCAGCGCCGCGTCCTCGGAGCGCACCGCGTGCACCACCAGCCGTGGGTCGTACACCCGTCCGCCGCGGGCGAGTTCGCGCACCGCGCTGATCAGGGCGGCCGGCGGGACGTCCTTGAGGAGCAGTCCGGCGGCCCCGTCGGCGAGCGCCCGCGGCAGGTCGGCCGCGCGCGGCTGCGCGGTGAGCAGCAGGACGGCGGTGCCCGGTGCCCGGTCGCGGATCAGGGCGGCGGCCGGTCCGCCGGGCCCCGGCAGGTCGGGGTCGAGCACGGCGACGGTGGGCCGGGTCCGGGCGGCGGCCTCGGCGGCGGCCTCCGCGGTGGGCGCCTCGGCGACCACGGCCAGGTCCTCCTCCCGGTCGAGCAGGGCCCCGAGCCCGGAACGGAACAGGTGGTGGCCGTCGGCGAGCAGGACCCGTACGGCGGCGGTGGGCTGGGGCGCGGTGAGGTGGTGCAGGGGTTGGTCCAGCAGGATGCTCATCCGGCTACCTCGGTGGGGTCGGCGGGAGGCGGGCGGTGCGGGCGGCTCAGCCCCAGCCCCAGGTGTCGCCGCCGGCGCCGGGGTGGGTGGGCGTGGCGGTCGGGGTGGGGGTCGGGGTGGGCGTGGCGGTCGGAGCCGTCGGGGCGGTGCCGTCGGTGGTGGCCGGGACGGTGACGGAGGCGCCGGGGTCGGTGTCACTGGCGAGCGCGGTCGCGGTGGAAGCGGTCAGGATGCCGAGGCCGAGGGCGACAATCGTGATGAAACGGGCGGGCTTGGCCATGGCGGGTACCTGGTCCTCTCGGTCGAATGGGCCCCGGGCTGCTTCCGGGACGCACTGGTGCGGCGCGGGCCGGTTCCGGCGGTCCTTCTCCGGGCCCCTGGGGGGCTGCTGTCCCGGTGTCCGGTCCGTCGTCTTCGGCGACACGACGAGAGTGGCCCGCGGCGGGGGCGCGTGTCAGCATCCGGAGCTGGCACCAGAGTGCCGTGACACCCTGAGGCCAGCTCGGGCGGCGCGTCCGGCGGGCCGCCGCGGCCCCGCGGTCAGCGGTAGGTCGGCAGCTCGTGCAGGCCGAGGGCCAGCCAGGAGTCGGCGGCGCAGTGCGACACCAGCCAGCCGGGCAGCGGGCCCTCGGGGCCGGTCAGGGCGGTGCAGGCGGCGGCGACCGCGGACTCCGCGGTCAGCAGCGAGCCGGCCAGCACGAACACCACGGCGTCCACCGCGACGGGGCCGGTCAGGATCCGGGCGTGCTCGATCCGGACCGGGCCGCCGAGGCCGCGCTCAAGACCGTCCCGCAGGCTCTCCGGGGACGGCGGCACGACCCCTGCCGGAGTCCCGGCGGGGGCGTGCAGCTGAACGCGAATGGGGTGCACACCACCAGACTGACCGATCGCCGGCAGCCCGCGACGCCGATCAGGGTGTCAGAAACCTGTCAGGCAGCAAGATGTCAGGGTGCCGGGGCCCCGCACCGGCCGCCGGCCGGGGCGGCCGCGGACCCCCGAAGGCCCCGGATGTTCACAAGTCGTACGAGTGGCTGCCATTTTCTCCGCAAAAGCGTTCTACCCCCGGACGGCTGCCGCTACGCTGGCCCCCCGAAGGGTCCGCCCGGTTCCGAGGTGGCAGCGGGAAGGGTTGCGATGGCGAACACCACTGCGGGGGAAGCCCGTTGAGCGTCCCGAGACCGTTGGGCCTGGGAGCCTTCGACGAGGCGGTCTACCGCACGATGCTGCTCCACCCCGAACTCGACACCCGGGGGATCGCCGGGCTGCTGGAGGCGCCCGTCGAGGATGTCCGCGGCGCGCTCGACCACCTCGCCGACCTCGCCCTCACCCGCCCCACCGGCAGCGCCGACCGGTGGCGGGCGGTCAGCCCCGAACTCGGCATGGCCACCCTGCTGGCCCGTCAGGAGGCCGAGGCCGCCCGGCACCAGCAGGAGATCGAGCGCAGCCGCTCCGCGATGGCCAACCTGATGGCCGACTACGCGAGCGTCAACGCGCCCGCCAACCTGCCCGGCGTCGAACTCGTCGCGGACCTGGAGGAGGTCAGGGACCGGCTCGTCCAGCTCGCCGCCGACGCCGCCGTCGAGGTGCTCTCCTTCGCCCCCGGCGGGCCGCAGCCCCCGCAGGTCATGGAGGCCAGCCGCGCGCTCGACCGGGAGACCCTGGAACGCGGGGTCCGGATGCGCACCGTCTACCAGGACAGCGTGCGCAACGACCCGGCCACCGTGCAGTACGCCCGCTGGCTGTACGGCCTGGGCGGCGCGGTGCGCACCGCGCCGGTGCTGCCGCTGCGGATGATCCTGGTCGACAACGCCACCGCGATCGTCCCGATCGACCCCGAGGACCCGCGCAAGGGCGCGGTCCTGCTGCGCAGCCCCGGCGTGATCGCCGCGCTGCGCGCGCTGTTCGAACAGACCTGGGAGCAGTCGCGCCCGTTCGGGGAGAGCGTCCAGCGCGATCCGCACGGCCTCACCGCCCAGGAACGCGAGCTGCTGCGCCTGCTCGCCGAGGGCCTCACCGACGAACGTGCCGGGCAGCGGCTGGGCGTCTCGCTGCGGACGGTCCGCCGGATGATGGCCGACCTGATGGTGCGGATGGACGCCCGCAGCCGCTTCCAGGCGGGCATCCACGTCGCCGGCCTGGGCTGGCTCGGCGAGCCCAGCACCCACCGCTGACGGCGGCGGGCGTCCCGGTCGCCGCGCCCGTCCGCTCCGTCCGCCCGCGGGCAGGGCGCTGGGCTGGGCAAACGGATGTCAGTCGACCGTGATATGTACCTATCGCATGGCCGTCGCGCGGCCATGCGAAAGATGCCGATGACGTTCGAGGGGGCCAGACATGCCGCTGTTCCGACGCCGCTCCGGCGGGGAGGGCGCGCAGGACCGGGCCGGGTGGCGCGGGTTCGGCTTCGGCCGACGGGGCGCCGGATCGCCGGAGGCGGCCGGTGGCGCCGCGCCGCGGCTCGACCCCGCCCACGGGGACGAGTCGGTGCGCCTGGCGCTGAGCCAGGCCGCCGCCGGGGACTGGGCCGCGCTGCGCCCCGCGCTGGCCGCCGCCGAGGACGGCCCCGCGCTGACCTTCCTCGCCGGGGCGATCGCCGACGTGCGCGGGGTCGAGGAGTGGACGGGCCGCGCCCTGGCCGACACCCCCGAGGACCCGTACGCGCTGCTGCTGTCCGGCGCCCGGCACGTCACCTGGGCCTGGGAGGCGCGCTCCCGTGCCCAGGCCAAGCACGTCGGGGAGGAGCAGTGGAAGCTGTTCCACCGGCGCCTCGACGTCGCCGAGGAGCAGCTGCTGGCGGCGGCCGAGCACGAGCCGTCCTGGCTCGCCCCCTGGTACTTCCTCCAGATCAGCGCCCGCGGCGCCTCGCTCGACCCCGAGGTCGCCAGCTGCCGCTTCGAGGCCGCCGTCCGCCGGGCACCCGGGCACCCCGACTCGCACCGGCAGCGCCTCCAGCAGCTGTGCGCCAAGTGGGGCGGTTCGCACGAGGAGATGCACGCGTTCGCCCGCTCCGCGATGCTGGCCGCGCCCGAGGGCAGCCAACTGGGCGAGCTGGTCGCCCTCGCCCACCTGGAGCGCTGGCTCGACCTGCCGGACGGCGAGGACCGCGCCCACCTGACCAGCCCCGCCGTGGTGGCCGAACTCCAGGAGGCCGCCTTCCGCTCCGTCCTGCACCCGGACTTCCGCCAGGTGCACGGCTGGCAGGGCAGCTTCAACACGTTCGCGATGGTCTTCTCGCTGGCCGGCCAGCGCAAGACCGCCCGGCTGCTGTTCGACGCGCTGGACGGGGCCGTCACCGAGTCGCCCTGGCACTACCTCGCGGGGGACCCGGCCAAGACCTTCCGCGCCCACCGCGACCGCTGCGCCGGGTACTGACACCCGGTCACCCGCCACCGCCCTCCGCCGCCACCACCACCACCCACCACTGCCACCCACCACCGCCATCCGCCCCGCGATCGAAAGAGCCTCCGGTGTCCCCTACCGACAACCCGACGAGTGCGCACACCTTCCAGGTGGACCTGCGCGGCCTGGTGGACCTGCTCTCCCACCACCTCTACTCCAGCCCGCGGGTCTACCTGCGCGAGCTGCTGCAGAACGCGGTGGACGCGATCTCCGCCCGCCGCGCCCTCGACCCCGGGGCGCCGGCGACGATCACCGTCCGCGCCGACGACGAGCTGTCCGTCACCGACACCGGCATCGGCCTGACCGAGCAGGACGTCCACACCTTCCTCGCCACCATCGGCCGCAGCTCCAAGCGCGACGCCGACGGCCGGCTGGACGGCGCCGGACTGGCCGAGGCCCGCGGCGAGTTCATCGGCCAGTTCGGCATCGGCCTGCTCGCCTGCTTCGTCGTCGCCGACGAGATCACCGTGGTCACCCGCTCCGCCGCCACCCCGGACGCCCCGGCGATCGAGTGGCGCGGCAGCTCCGACGGCAGCTACACCATCCGCACCCTGCCCGCCTCGGCCAAGCCCGAGCCCGGCACCACCGTCACCCTGGCCCCGCGCGCCGACGCCGCCGAGTGGACCAGGCCCGGCCGGGTCCTCACCCTCGCCCGCGACTTCGGCAGCCTGCTGCGCCACGACGTCACCGTGGTCGACGCGAACGGCACCGAGCACCGGGTCAACCGCACCCCGCCGTGGGCCGAGCGCCACGCCTCCCCGCTCGCCAGGCGCGACGCGCTCGCCGAGTACTGCCGCACCGCCTTCGACTTCACCCCGCTCGACACCATCGAGCTGGACCTGCCGCTGGTCGGCCTGCGCGGCGTCGCGTACGTCCTGCCCGACGCCGCCCCGCCCTCGCGCCGGCACGGCCACCGGGTGCACCTCAAGGGCATGCTGCTCTCCGACCAGGCCGACGAACTGCTGCCGGACTGGGCGTTCTTCGTCCGCTGCGTCGTGGACACCGACGGGCTGCGCCCCACCGCCTCCCGCGAGGGCCTGTACGCCGACGAGACGCTGGCCGCCGTCCGCGACGCGCTCGGCGCCAGGATCCGCGACTGGCTGACCGGCCTGTCCGCGAGCGACCCGGCGCTGCTGCACCGCTTCCTGTCCGTCCACCACCTGGCCGTCAAGGAACTCGCGCGCTACGACGACGAGTTGCTGCGGATGATGCTGCCCTGGCTGCCGTTCGAGACCACCGACGGCAACGTCACCCTGGACGAGTTCGCCCGCAGCCACCCGGTGGTGCTGGTGACCCGTACGGTCGAGGAGTTCCGCCAGGTCGCCCCGATCGCCGGAGCGGCCGGGCTCGGCGTCGTCAACGGCGGCTACACCTACGACCGCGACCTGGTGCACCGGCTGCCCGAGATCCGCCCCGGCGTCTCGGTCGCCGACCTCGACCCGGGCACCGTCACCGCACACCTGGACACCGTCGACCCGGCCGCCGAACTGGCCGCGGGCGCGTTCCTGGCGATCGCCCGCGAGGTGGTCGGCCGGTTCGACTGCGACGTCGCGCTGCGCAGCTTCCACCCGACCAACGCGCCCGCCCTGCTGCTCGACAACCGGGAGGCCAGGCACGAGCGCACCCGGGCCCAGCTCGCCGACGAGGCCGACGGCCTGTGGGCGGACATCCTCGGCTCGCTGCGTGCCGAGGTGCCCCGCGCCCAGCTGGTGCTCAACCACCTCAACCCGCTGGTGCGCCGCGCCGCGACCGTCACCGACCGCGAGCTGGCCGTCACCACCGTCGAGGCGCTGTACGGGCAGGCCGTGCTGATGACCCGCCGCCCGCTCAAGGCCAGCGAGTCCGCCCTGCTCAACCGCTCGTTCATCAGTCTGCTCGACCACGCCATGCTCGGCCACGAGGCGGCGGGCGGCACCGGAACGGCCCCGGGCGCCGGCGCCCGCCGCGACGACGAGAAGGAGGCGTGATGCTGGACACCCCCGACGCGGTGATGGCCGCGCTGCGCGACAACGACGCCCGCCCGTACGGCCGGACCAGGACCGTCACCGCCGAGGAACTCGTCGACGCCGCCGAGCAGTTCGACGACACCCGGGTCCGCTCGATGGCCCTGCTGGAGCTGATGGAGGCCTACGAGTTCGACGGCGAGAGCACCAAGGGCCCGGTCGTCTTCGCCCGCATCCTCAAGCTCTGGGACACCGACCCGGACGGCTTCGGCGAGTGGGCCGCGCACCAGGTGTTCTGGCGCTTCAAGTGGGTCGCCGACTCGCTCCTGGAGACCCCGGACGTCCCGCTCGCGGCGATCAGGCGCTGGCACACCGAGCTGCGCGACCGCTACCGCGCGGCCGGCCACGACCTCCAGCCGTACTACGCCCAGCGCTACCACCTGGCCGTGCACACCGGCACCGGAGTGCAGGACGCCTACGAGCTGTGGGCGGGGCGCCCGCGCTCCGAACTGAGCGACTGCCACGCCTGCGAGACCCGCGCCCGAGCCCGGCACTTCATCGCCGCCGGGGACGACGCCAGGGCGCTGGAACTGCTCGCCCCGGTGCTCGACGGCCGCAGCGGCTGCGAGCAGGAGCCCCAGCTCAGCCAGGCCAACGCGCTGCTCGCGCAGCTGCGCCTGGGCCTGCTGGACGAGGCCCGCTCCGGCCACCTGACCGGCTACCGCCAGGCCCGCGGCAAGGCCTCGATGCTGGACGCCGTCGGCCTGCACATCGAGTTCTGCGCGCTCTCCGGCAACGAGCCGCGCGGCCTGGAGCTGCTCGCCGAGAACCGCGACCTGTTCGCGGTCACCGGTTCGCCGGGCTCCCGGCTGGAGTTCCTGACCGGTGTCGAGGTGCTGCTCGCCCGGCTCGCCGGGGCCGGCCACGGCGGCCTCGCCGTCACCGGCCCGCCCGGCACCGTCTGGACGGTGGACACCCTGCTCACCCACGTGCGTGCCGAAGCCGACGCGCTGGCCGCCCGCTTCGACGCCCGCAACGGCACCGACGCGGTCGGCGCCGGGCGCCGCGCCCGGCTGGCCGTCGGGCCGCTGCCGGCCGAGCCGCTGGCCCTGGGCGTGCGGGCCGCCGC
>NZ_MSJQ01000308.1 GCF_014596515.1 Streptomyces sp. CBMA156 | reverse complement strand
CCGGCCGGCGCTGAACGCGGCGGCCGGGCTGCTGCTCGGCATCCAGCAGGGCGTGGCGCTGGCGGTGCTCGGCACCACGCTCGGCGCCGCCCTCGCCTTCGCGCTCGGCCGGGGCCTCGGCCGCGACGCGCTCCGCCCGTACCTGCGCGGGAAGGTGCTCGGCTCGCTGGACCGTCGGTTCACCGAACAGGGCTTCCGCAGCGTGCTGGTGCTGCGGCTGCTGCCCGGCATGCCGTTCCAGGCGGCCAACTACGGCGCGGCGTTCTCCGGGGTCCGTTTCCTGCCCTTCGTGGTCGCCACCGCGGTCGGTGTGGTGCCGACCACGGCGGTGTACGTCACGGCGGCGGCCAGCGCGGGCCGGCCCGGCTCGGCGGCGTTCCTGCTGTCGGCGGGGGTGATCGCGCTGCTGGTGCTGGGCAGCGTGGTGGGGCTCTGGCGGACGGCCCGGGCCCGCGGCCGGACCGCGGCGGGCTGAACCACCCCACCGGCCCGGCGCCGCAAAATCGTTCGCGCCCCCGGTCACGGGAGGCCAGGATGGCGCGCATGACCGAACTCGACCCGCGGGTGGACCCGCCGATGACGGCCGACGAGGCCGCCACCCTGACCGCCTTCCTCGACTACCACCGCGGCACGCTCGCGCTCAAGTGCGCGGGCCTGACCGACGACCAGCTGCGGCTGCGCTCCGTCCCGCCGTCCAACCTCTCGCTGCTGGGCCTGGTCCGGCACATGGCGGAGGTGGAGCAGTACTGGTTCCAGTGCGTCCTGCTCGGCCAGGAGATCACCGACCGCTTCTGCACCCAGGAGAACGAGGACGGCGACTTCGACGACGTCGACACCGCCGACGCCGCGGCCGACTTCGCCGTCTGGCAGGCCGAGATCGAGGCCGCCCGCCGCGCGGTCGAAGGCCTGCCGCTGGACACCGTCGGCAAGAGCCCGCGCCGCGGGCAGCCGGTGACGCTGCGCTGGATCCTCGCCCACATGGTCGAGGAGTACGCGCGACACAACGGCCACGCGGATCTTCTGCGCGAGTTGGTCGACGGCTCGACCGGCGAGTGAACCGACGGGTGAAATCGTTTCCGCATTGTTGACAGAAGGTCAATTACCCGGTGACCGCGACCGATAAGGTCAACGCGCGCAACCGTACGGTACGGCGCCGCGTCAATGAGGAGTGCCCGGGTTCGCCCGGGTTTCCGGCGCGGCACGACTCGTACGGGGGTCGCGAGCGGGCACGGGACCGGTGAACAGTGCGATACTCGGACAGTTCCGACGAGTGGATGACGTGTCAAGAACGGCACCCACCCCCGGGGGACCAGGACGGGACGAGGCAGGGAGGCGCGGCATGGGAGCACTTCGCGACGAGCACCACAACGGGTGGCTGATGCCCTCGGGACACTACCCGGCCGCGGTGTACGACGACGAGTGGGTCGACCAGGAGACGGTTCCGGCCGCCCCCGCGCCCACCAAGATCGTCTCCCTGCGGCCGACGGGGTTCGAGGCGGCCCGGACGGTCGGTGAGCACATCCGGGCGAGCACCCCGGTGGTCATGGACCTCACCGAGATGGCGGAGGCCGAGGCCAAGCGCATGGTCGACTTCGCCTCCGGACTGATCTTCGGCACCCAGGGCGGCATCGAGCGGATCGCCAAGAGGGTCTTCCTGCTCACCCCGGCCGACGTCGAGGTCATGGTGATCGACCGCCCGATGGACGACACCGGCTTCTACAACCAGAGCTGAGCCGCCGCCGCCCCGCGGCCGACAGCGGCAACCCCCGGAACCGGGGACGGTACACCCACCGTCTCCGGTTTTTTGCTGCCCTCCCGCCGCGGCTCCACGCGTCACCTGAGATCCCGGACATATGAATGAGACATGGATGTCTCACATGAACTAGAATCGGCGCATGGCCACCGATCGCGACACCGTCCTGGAAGCCGCCGTCGGTGTGCTCTCCCGCCGCCCGACCGCCCACCTGGACGAGATCGCGCGCGCCGCCGGCATCAGCCGCGCCACGCTGCACCGGCTCTTCCCCGGTCGCGACGCGCTGATCCGCGAGGTCGGCCTGCTCGGGCTGCGCCGGTTCGCCGCCGCCCTGGACACCGCCGAGGTCGAGGAGGGCGACGCCGAGGCGGCCCTGCGCCGCCTGGTGGACGCCGCCGTCCCGGACGCCATGCTCTGCGCCTTCCTGGCCGGCGAGAACCAGCTCTACGAGCACGACGACATCAACGACCTCTGGGAGGGTCAGATCGCCCGGCTGCACACGCTCTTCCTGCGCGGTCAGCAGCAGGGCGTGTTCCGCATCGAGCTGAGCGCCGCCTGGCTGAGCGAGGCCTTCTTCGATCTGGTGGCCGGCGTCGGCTGGTCCATCCAGGACGGCCGGCTCGCCCCGCGCGACGCCGCCTTCTCGCTCGCCGAGCTGTTCCTCGGCGGCGCGCTGCGCAGACCGGACGCCCGCACCGCCACCCCCGTTCCATCCGCCCCCGGCACCACCGACCCCAGCACCGCAGCCCACAGCACCTCCACCCACAGCACCGCCGACCACAGGCCGGACACCGATAAACCATGAACACCCTGACCGCCCGCCAGCGCTGGACCGGCCTCGCCGTCCTCGTCCTGGCCGTGACCGTGGTCGCCCTGGACGCGACCGTGCTCTCCCTCGCCATCCCGTCGATCAGCGAGACGCTGCGCCCCAGCGGCACCCAGCTGCTCTGGATCGGCGACTCCTACTCCTTCGTACTGGCCGGACTGCTGGTCAGCATGGGCGCCCTGAGCGACCGGATCGGCCGCAAGAAGCTGCTGCTGGCCGGGTCCGCCGCCTTCGGCGTCGCCTCGCTGCTGGCCGCCTACGCGCCGAGCCCGGGCTGGCTGATCCTGGCCCGCGCACTGCTCGGCGTCGCCGGGGCGACGATCATGCCCTCCACGCTCTCGCTGATCCGCAGCCTCTTCCCCGACGACCGGGAGCGGGCCACCGCGATCGGCATCTGGGGCGCGGCCGCCACCGCCGGCGCCGCGCTCGGGCCCGTGGTCGGCGGGGTGCTGCTGGAGCACTTCTGGTGGGGTTCGGTGTTCCTGCTGAACATCCCGGTGCTGATCCTGCTGCTGGTGTTCGGCGCCTGGCTGCTGCCGGAGTCCAGGGACCCGAAGCCCGGCCGCTGGGACGTGCTGAGCGTGCTGCTGTCGCTGGCCGGTGTGATCGGCGTGGTCTACGCGATCAAGGAGGCCGCCGCACACGGCGTGGACCGCTGGGACGTACCGGTCACCTTCGTGCTGGGCGCCGCCGCGCTGTTCGTCTTCGTCCGCCGCCAGCTGCGGCTGGAGACCCCGCTGCTCGACGTCAGGCTCTTCCGCGACCGGCGGTTCACCGCGGCCGTCTCGGCCTCGCTGATCTCCCTGGTCGGGCTCTCCGGCGTGATCTTCGTGGTCTCCCAGTACCTCCAGCTGGTGCGCGGCTACCAGCCGCTCCAGGCGGGCCTGGCCGAGCTGCCGGCCTTCGCCGGCTCGGTGGCCGGTGGCCTGCTGACCGCCCGGATCGCCCGGCGCTTCGGCGCCCGCAGGGCGCTGACCGCCTGTCTGCTCGCCATGGGGCTGGGCGTCGGCGTACTCGGCTGGCTCCAGCAGGACACCACCTACCTGCTGCTGGCCGTGTCCTTCCTGGTGGTCGGAACGGCCGAGGGCGTGGTCTACACGCTCGGCGCCGACCTGGTGCTGGGCACCGCGCCCGCCGACAAGGCCGGCGCCGCCTCGGCGGTCTCCGAGACCGCGTACGAGCTGGGCACCGCGCTCGGCATCGCGCTGGTCGGCTCGGTGGTCGGCACGATCTACGCCGGCGGGCTGGTCGTCCCCGCCGGGGCCTCCGCGGAGACCGCGGCCCGGGCCGGCGAGTCCCTCGGGGCCGCCGTGGAGACGGCGAACGGGCTGCCGGCCGACCTGGCGCAGCCGCTGCTGGCGAGCGCGAGGGACGCCTTCGTGCACGGCATGAACAGCGCCGGGCTGCTCGCCGGGGCCCTGCTGGTCGGCGCGGCCGTCCTGGCCTGGCGCCTGCTGCGCGGCCTGTCCGCCCCGACGGCGGCGGAGCCGGTCGAGGTCGCCGCACCGGAGAAGGCCGACGCGTAGCCCGGACCCGAGAAGGCCCGGAAGCCCGGAAACCCTGAGAACGGCCGTTCCCCCGGAGGGAACGGCCGTTCTCGTCCACGGAGCGTTCGTTCTCTACGAGGCCCCGAAGGGGAGTTCCAGCTCGGCCCAGACCACCTTGCCGTCCCGGGTGAGCCGACTGCCCCAGCGCTGGGCCAGCTCGCTGACCAGGAACATCCCGCGCCCGCCCTCGTCCTGCTCGGCGAAGGGGCGCAGCTGCGGGGCCTGCCCGCCGGCGTCGGCGACCTCCACGGTGAGCACCCGGTCGCGGAACAGCCGCAGCCGGCGCGGGGCGTCGGCGTGCAGCAGGGCGTTCGTGACCAGTTCGCTGACCAGCAGTTCGGCGTAGTCGGTGAGCGCGGCCAGGCCCCAGGCGTCCAGGGTGGCGCGGGTGAAGCGGCGGGCCGTGCCGGGCAGCCGGCCGCCGCCGCTGAGCGGCAGGGTGGCGATCCGGTCGGCGGGCAGCGGCAGCACCCGGGCCATGATCATCGCGATGTCGTCCTCGGTGCCGTCGGTGACCAGCGCCCCGAGCACGGCGTCGCAGCTCTCCTCCAGGGTCCGGCCCGGCCCGGCCAGGGTGCGGGCGAGCCGGTCGATCCCGGCGTCCAGGTCCTGGCCGCGCCGCTCGACCAGGCCGTCGGTGTAGAGCGCCACCATGCCGCCCTCGGGGATGGTGAACTCGATCGACTCGAAGGCCACCCCGCCGACGCCCAGCGGCACCCCCGGCGGCACGTCCACGACGGAGGCGGTGCCGTCGGGGGCGACCCGCACCGGCGGCAGGTGCCCGGCCGAGGCGACCTGGACGGTGTGCTCCAGCGGGTCGTACACCGCGCAGATGCAGGTGGCGAACTGGCCCTCGCCGATTCCCGAGGCGGTCTCGTCCAGCCGGGTGAGGACCTGCTCGGGCGGCATGTCGAGGGTGGCCAGGGTCCTGGCGACGGTGCGCAGCTGGCCCATCGTGGCGGCGGCCCTGATGCCGTGGCCCATCACGTCGCCGACCACCAGGGCGACCCGCCCGCAGGACAGCGGCACCACGTCGAACCAGTCGCCGCCGACCTCGCTGACCACGCTGCTGGGCAGGTAGCGGTAGGCGATCTCCAGGCCGAGGGTGCGGTGCACCTCCTGCGGCAGCAGGCTGCGCTGGAGGGTGAGCGCGGTCTCCCGCTCGCGCCGGTAGAGCCGGGCGTTGTCGAGCGCCAGCGCGGTGCGGGCGACGAGTTCCTCGGCGAGGGCGACGTCGGCGGCGGTGAACGGCTCGGGGTTGCGCATCCTGATGAACTCGGAGCCGCCGAGCACCATGCCCCTGGCGGTGATCGGCACCATCAGGTACGAGTGGATGCCCGCCGCCATCCCGGGCGCCACCCGGTCCTCGCTGGCCACCAGTCCGCGCAGCGCCTCCTCGTCCACGTGGGCGCGCAGCAGCGGCTTCCCACTGCGCAGGCACTGGACGTAGCTGCGGTCGGGTGAGTACTCGGAGGTTTCGCCGACGATGTCCACGGCGCTCGCGAGGCCGGTCTCGTAGGACTCCCCGACGGCGACGGCGCGCAGCGTGATGGTCTTGTCGGAGGGGACCGCGGTGGGCTCGGCGCCGCGCAGCACCGGCTCCAGCAGGTCGACGGTGGCGAAGTCGGCGAACTTCGGGACGACGGCCTCGATCAGTTCCTCGGCGGTGCGCTGGAGGTCGAGGGTGGTGCCGATCCTGGCGGTCGCCTCGGCGATGGTGGCGAGCCGCTCCTGGGCCTTGGCGGCGCGGGCCTCGGCCTGGAAGCGCTCGGTGACGTCGATGATCGAGGAGCAGACCCCGAAGATCCGGCCGGTGGAGTCCTCCAGCCGGAAGTAGGAGGCGGACCAGGCGCGGTCCCGCGTGGGGTCGCCGGGGACCCGGCCGTGCGAGCGGGCGTCCACCACGGGTCTGCCGGTCTTCAGCACCTGGCGCATGATCTGTTCGATCTCGCTGCTGTTGATGCCGGGGAGCACCGCCGATATCCGGCGGCCGAGGTGGGCGGCCACCGGCACGCCGTTCATCAGGGCCAGCGACTCGTTGATCCGGACGTAGCGCAGCCCGGTGTCGTAGACGGCCATGCCGATCGGTGAGCGGTCGAAGACGCCGTCCAGCACCGCGAGGTCGGCCTCGACGGCGTGCAGGGCGCGGGTGTCGGAGGCGGTGGCGAGCAGCAGCAGGGTGCCGGCCGGGCCGGCGATGGGGTAGGTGCGGAACTCCAGGTCGACCTGGTGGCCGTCGCGGTGGCGCACCGGGAAGACGCCGGACCACCCGGGGCCGCCCATGATCCGCTGGAACAGGCCGAGCACCTCGGTGCGGTCGGACTCGTCGGTGAGCAGCTGGGCGGCGTGGCTGCCGACGGCCTCCTCGGCGGGGTAGCCGAGCAGGGCCTCGGCGTCCTCGCTCCAGTGCAGGATCAGTCCGTCGTCCTGGAGCAGGGCCGTCGCGAGCGGGACGAGGCGGTGGCCTTCGGGACGTTCGCCCCCGGGGCGTGCGGGGTCGTCGCCCGGTGCCGGGCCGGCGGCGTCGGTCGCGTCCCACTCGTGTCCGTGCATGATCAGGCAGCACCCCGGTTCGGCTCGTGCCCGGCCGGGGTGGGCCTCGCGGTCGGTGCCGGCCGGGGTTCTTCTCCAGACTGCACGGACATCGGCCGCCCGGCGACCCCTTGGTCAGGGGGCGTCCGGCCGCTCCGGGTGTACGGGCGTCATGGGCGTACCGGCCGCAGCGTACTCTCCAGAACGCCCGCCCACTGCCGGATCACCCCGGAACGTCGGTGGCTGTCGTCGGTGAGCAGGTTGGCGAGGCCGAGACCGCGGGCGAGGTCCAGCGTGGCCTGCACCGATTCGCGCACTCCGGGGCGGCTCTCGTCGGCGTCCAGGAACTCGACGGCGGCCCGGTGGGCCTCCCTCCCGACGTGTCCTTCCAGGGCGACGATCCGCTCGCGCAGCGCCTCCTCGGTGGCCGCGGCGGTCCACAGGTGCAGGGCGGCCCGGAACAGCGGTCCGGTGTAGAGGCGCACGATCATGTCGACGACGGCCCCGGTGCGGTCGGGCCCGGCGGCCGGCAGCGCGTCCGCGTGGGCGCGGACGGCGGCCAGCCGCTCGGCGGTGACGTGCTCGACGGCC
>NZ_MSJQ01000307.1 GCF_014596515.1 Streptomyces sp. CBMA156 | reverse complement strand
GGTGGCCAGCCGGGGGCCCGCGGCGGCGCGGACGGCGGCCAGCCGGGCGTCGGAGAAGCCGCCGACGCAGACCCGGTCCCAGGCGTCGGTCCGGCGGATCGCCTCGACCAGCGGCCCGACGGCCGGCGCCGCCTTGACGTCGATGTTGAAGCGGACCCCGGGGAACGCGCCGAGCAGGTCCTCCAGCAGCGGCACCGGCTCGGCCCCGCCGATCCGGGCCTGCCTGACGGTCTCCCAGGGCAGCTCGGCCACCGCCCCGGTGCGGTCGGTGACCCGGTCCAGACGGGAGTCGTGGAAGGCCACCAGCACGCCGTCGGCAGTCGCGTGGACGTCCGTCTCCAGGTAGCGGTACCCGAGCGCGACGGCGGCCTCGAAGGCGGCGAGGGAGTTCTCGGGGCGCCCGAGGTCACCGCCCCGGTGTGCGAAGGCGAGCGGCCCGGGATGGTCGAGGAAGGGGTGCATGCGGTGCTCCGGGCTGCGGGGAGAGGGACCCGACGGGCCGGGGAGACCGGGATCCGCCGGGGCGACAGCTCGTTACAGTATTACGTACCTTGTCAAGCAGTAACGGGCCGCCGCATCCGCCTCCCCGGTCACCTCCGCCGCCACGGCGGCGTCCGGCCCCGGGCCCGGATCCACGGTCGCGCCAGGTGCATAGGATCGGTGCCGGGCGTCGTCGCCTGCCGCGACGACCGCCGGGCAGGACCAACTGACAAGGGGGGAACACCACATGATCGAGCTCGCCGACGAGCCGATGACCTGGGTGATGGCCGGAGACAGCATCACCCAGGCCGCGTACCACACCCACGGCGCCCGCGGCTGGGTGGAGCAGGTGCAGGAGCGTCTCCACTGGCAGCTCAAGCGGCTGACGGACGTCGTCGTCAACACGGGGGTGTCCGCCTGGCGGGCCACGGACGTGCTCGGGGCGTACGACTTCGTGATCGGGCGGTTCGCGCCGGACGTGCTGTCGCTCTCGCTGGGCACCAACGACGCCGTCGACGGACCGGACGGGCTCAAGGAGTTCCGCGGGGCCATGCGCGAGATCATCGACCGCTCCGCCGGAGCGCGGATCGTGCTCCAGACGCCGCTCGTGGCCGGCCTGGCCGGCCGCGAAGCCAGGGCGGAGCTGCCCGCCTACTGCCAGGTGGTCCGCGAACTCGCTGCCGAGACCGGCGCGTTGCTCGTCGACCACGAGGCACACTGGCTCGCCGAGTTCCCCGACGGCGAGGCGATCCCGTGGCTGGACGACCCCACCCACCCCAACGCCGTCGGCCACCGCCGGATGGCCGACCACATGCTGCGCACGCTGGGGTTGGGCGAGCTCACCGAGCTGTGAGCCGGGGGCGAGCGGCTACTGGATGCTCCAGCGGTGCGGGTGGCGGGGGTCGTCGGGGCAGGCGAAGACGTTGAGTTCGCCCCAGCGGCCGACGGTGACCTCGGTCGGGGTGGAGGAGTCGTCGCGGGCCTCCAGCGGCCGCCAGCTGCCGGTGCCGCCGTCCCACTCCGAGCTGTCGACGGTCAGCAGCAGGTGCATCGGCGTCGCGCAGGTGCGGCAGTCCATCGGGCCCGGGTCGGTGGTGTGCCAGGAAGCGAAGCCGCCGACGCGCCAGCCGGGAGGGATCGACAGGTCGTACTGGTAGCGCGGGTCGGCGTCCTCCTCCCCATCCGTCCCGTCCGCCCTGTCCTCCCCGTCCGTCCCGCACTCCTCGGCCGCCGCCTCCAGGGCCTCGTCCAGGGCGTCGTCCCAGGCGTGGATGCGGGCGCACAGCTCCTCCGGGAGGAGCCCGGCGAACGGGTAGGTGGTCACCTGCTCCGGGTGCAGCACGCACGGCTCCGGCACGTATCCGTCGAAGCCGACCACCTCCGGCCGCGGGGGAGAGGCCAGCACCTCGGTGACGTCCCGGGACCGGCGCCACCGGAGGTCGAGCAGCATCCCGTACCGGCCCGGGCCGTGGGCGTCGTAGGGGCACCAGAACACCTGGAGAAGGTCGCAGTCGTCCGGTCCCGCGGGCAGGTCGGGGATGTCCCGCCGGTAGAACTGCGCGAGGCCGATCAGCGGCAACGGGCCGTCCGCGGCCGGGCCTTCGACGCGGTGGCGGCGTTCGAGCTCCTTGAGCAGCTGCCGTTCCTCGTCGGTCGGGCCCGGGCTCGGCTCGCGGTTCCAGGCGACGGCCAGGACCTCCCGGCGGCGGTGGATGTCCGCGGGCCGCAGGCCGCGGGCGTGCGGGTGGGGGTCGGTGCAGACCGGCCAGGGCTCGTCCGAGGGCCACAGCAGCGGACCGCCGACGGAGCTGGCCGAGGCGTCCGGCCGGCCCGGGCGCGGATGCAGCCGGGTGGTGGTGCCCCGGTGACGGGCCAGCTCGGGGAAGAGCGCCTCGACGTCCAGCGGGCGTGGCGGTGTGGTCCTCGACATGCGGCAGACCCTACGGACCGGCGGGCGGGCGCCGTGAGCCGGGTTCCCGCCCGGGGACCAGGGCCGTTGCCGTCCTGTCAGCACCGTGCCGGTGTCCTGCCGGTGTCCCGTCGGCGGCCTGTGGACGCTGACAGCGCCCTGTCCGCGTCCTGCGAGCGCCCGGGCCGAGGCTGATGAGGCAGCGTCACCGACCCACTCACGGGAGGTCCACCATGTCGAACAGCACCCGGCCGCACGCCGGCCCCCGCAGCACCACCTCGGTCCTGGTCTCCGGCGCCGGGATCGCCGGAACCGCCCTCGCCCACTGGCTGGACCGCTACGGCTTCCGCGTCACGGTCGTCGAGCGGGCCCCCTCGCTGCGCGGCGGCGGCCAGGCCGTGGACATCCGCGGCACCGCCCTGACGGTGGTCGAGCGGATGGGCCTGCTGGACGAGGTCCGGGCCCGCAGGACCGGCCTGCGCGGGATGTCCGTGGTCGACTCGGACGGCCGCGAGCTGCGCAGCACCACCGGGTGGACGGCCAGCGGCGGGCCGGTCGGCGGCCCGGACGTGGAGATCCTTCGCGACGATCTCGCCGAGCTGATCGCCGGCGCGGGCAGGGGCAGCACGGGCACGGGCACCATCGGCACGGGCACGGGCACGGGCACCGGAACCGCGGGCGGCCCCGGCGTCGAGTACCTCTTCGACGACGCGATCGAGACCCTGGTGCAGCACCGGGACGGCGTCCAGGTCCGCCTCCGCAGCGGCACCGAGCGGTCCTTCGACCTGGTCGTCGGGGCCGACGGCCTGCACTCGAACACCCGCCGCCTCGTCTTCGGTCCCGAAGCGGACTACCTGCACCCCATCGGCACCTACACCGCCGGCTGGAGCGCGCCCAACCACCTGGGCCTCGACCGCTGGGAGGTCGCCCACCAGGTCGGCGACGACCCGAACTGGTTCTGCATGGTGATGACCGTCCGCGACAACAGCGAACTGCGCGTCTTCGTCGGCTTCCACAGCGACGAGCCGATCGACCGGATGCTCCCGCGCGACCCCGGCCGGCAGCGCGAGCTGGTGGCCGAGCGCTCCGCCCACGCGCGCTGGGAACTGCCGCGCTTCCTCCGGGCGATGCGGGAGAGCGACGCCTTCCACTACGACGTCGTCGCCCAGATCCGGATGGAGAGCTGGTCCAAGGACCGGGTCGTCCTGCTCGGCGACGCCGGCTACTGCTGCTCCCCGGCCACCGGCCAGGGCACCAGCGTGGCCCTGACCGCCGCCTACGTCCTGGCGGGCGAACTGCACGCGGCCGGCGGCGACCACCGTACGGCCTTCCCCGCCTACGAGCGGCGGCTGCGCGACCACGTGGACGCCAACCAGGCGATCCTCAAGCTGACCGGCGACCGGAAGGCCCGGTCCGAGACCGTCATGAACCTCGGACAGGCCGACCCGGTGCTGGAGGCGGCCTACCAGGCCGCCCTGGACTTCGACCTGCCGGACTACTGACGCCCGGTTGGCGGCCTGACGGACCGCTGACCCGGGGCCCCGGCGCCCCGGGGCCCCGGCGCCCCCGGCCTACCGGTCGGTGGCCGGGGACAGCTCAGCGGCCAGCCGGCGCAGCTCCGGCCCGTACTCGGGGTTGGCGAGCGCGGCGGCGAACTGGGCACGCAGGTAGGCGGCGGGATTGCCGGTGTCGTACCAGGTGCCGTCGATGACCTGTCCGTAGACCGCGCGCCGGGCCGCGTAGGCGTTGATCGCGTCGGTCAGGTAGACCTCGTCCTCGGGCTTCTCGTGCCAGCGCCTGGTCAGTTCGCGCAGCTCGTCGACGATGCCGGGGGTGATGACGTAGCCGCCGATCGCCGCGTACGAGGAGGGCGCGTCGGCCGGCTTCGGCTTCTCGACGAGGCCGGAGATCCGCAGCGAACCGCCGCCGAGATCCTCCTTCACCACCGGTACGCCGTAGCGGTAGGAGTCCTCGGGCGCCATCGGCATCAGCGCGAGCACCGGCGCGTTGGTCTGCTCGTACGCCCGGATCAGCTGCTGCGCGCGGGGGACCTCCGCGACGAAGACGTCGTCGGGCCAGAGCACCAGGCAGGGCTCGTCGCCGAAGTGGCGGGCGGCGTTGAGCACCGGGGTGCCGTTGCCGTACGGCCCGTGCTGGTAGAGGTAGCTGATGTGGCCCTTGCGGGACAGCTCGCCGACCTCCTCGACCGCCGCCGCGAAGGCCTCCTTGCCGTCCCGGCGCAACTGCTCGACCAGGACCGGGTTGGGGCGGAAGTGCTCCTGGATCATCCCCTTGTCGCCGTTGACGACGATGGTGATGTCGGTGATGCCGCTCTCGATCAGCTCGCGCACGGTGTGCTCGATCACCGGCTTGTCGCCGACCGGCAGCATCTCCTTCGGCGTGGCCTTGGTCAGCGGCAGGAGGCGGGAGCCGAGCCCGGCGGCGGGGATGACGGCTCGGCGGATGGTCCGGGGGGCCATGGGGCGCTCTCTCGTTTCGTCGGTGGTGCTGCGCCGTGGCGACGCGGCGTCACGGCCGACGCTATCAATGGGTGACAGGCCATCAGGTGGACGGTTCCGGTACGGAAGATGGCCCCCCGGCGGCCGTCCGGCCGCACGGGCCGGCGGCGACCTGAGGGAGCCGGGGGACGCGGGAGACGTGGGGGACACGGGAGACTCGTGCGAGATTGTCCGGTGGAGGACGTCAAGACCGTGGCGTCCGCTCCGACCACCGGCCGAAGGGGCTCCGACGGGGCTCGCCGATCCGAGGAGGACGACATGAAGTTCCTGATCAGCCTGCACCTGAACCCGGCCGTGCTGGACGCGCTGACCGACGAGGAGAAGGCGGCGATCGGTGGCGGGCACGGCAGGTTCATCGAGGAGCTGAAGGAGTCCGGCGAGCTGATCCTCACCCAGGCGCTGGTCGACCCCTCGCAGGCCGCTGTGGTGACCGTCCGCAACGGCCAGCCGGTGGTGACCGACGGGCCGTTCCTGGAGGCCAAGGAGTTCCTGGGCGGCTTCTACCTGGTCGACTGCGAGGACAGGCAGCGCGCGATCGACCTGGCCGCCCGCATCCCGGACGCCGCGATCGAGGGGCTGGGCGTCGAGGTGCGCCAGGTGATGTTCTCCGACGGACACTTGGACGCATGACGGTTCCGGACTTCGAGAACCTGCTGCGTGGGCTCACGCCGCAGGTCCTCGGCACGTTGGTACGGCGGTACGGCCACTTCGAGGGGTGCGAGGACGCGGTGCAGGAGGCGGTCCTCGCCGCCGCCGTGCAGTGGCCGTCCGAGGGGGTGCCGGCCAACCCGCGCGGCTGGCTGGTGACGGTCGCCTCGCGGCGGCTGATCGACCAGCTGCGCGGCGACCGCGCCCGGCGCGAGCGGGAGTGGGCGACGGCGGCGGCCGAGGTGGTGCCGGAGGACGTGCCGGACACCGACGACACGCTCCTGCTGCTGTTCCTGTGCTGCCACCCGGCGCTGACCGCCGCCTCGCAGACGGCCCTGACGCTGCGGGCGGTCGGCGGGCTGACCACGGCCGAGATCGCCCGTGCGTTCCTGGTGCCGGAGGCGACCATGGCGGCCAGGATCAGCCGGGCCAAGCAGCGGATCAGGGCCGCCGGCGGCTCGTTCGAGCTGCCCGGGGCGGCCGGATCCGAGGGCGGGGTGCCGGCCGACGGGCACGGGGAGCGGCTGCGGGTCGTCCTGCACGTGCTCTACCTGATCTTCAACGAGGGCTACACCGCCTCCTCGGGCGACGAACTGCACCGCCTCGACCTCGCCCGCGAGGCGATCCGGCTGACCAGGTCGGTGCGTGCGCGTCTGCCGGAGGACGGTGAGGTCGCCGGGCTGCTCGCGCTGATGCTGCTGACCCACGCCCGCCGCGCGGCCAGGACCACGGCCTCCGGGGACCTGGTCCCGCTGGCCGAGCAGGACCGCACGGCGTGGGACCGCGCGCTGATCGAGGAGGGAACGGACCTGGTCAAGGAGGCCCTGGCCGGCCCCGAACTCGGCCCGTACCGGCTCCAGGCGGCGATCGCCGCCACCCACGCCGACGCGCTCGCGGCCGAGGACACCGACTGGCGGCAGGTGTACGCCCTGTACCTGATCCTGGAGCGGGTCGCGCCCAACCCGATGGTCACCCTGAACCGGGCGATCGCCCTCGCGGAGACCGATGGCCCCGAGGCGGGTCTGGCCCTGCTCGCCACCCTGGACGCCGATGCCCGGATGGCCGGGCACTACCGGCTGCTGTCGGTCCGGGCCCACCTGCTGGAGCGGACCGGCGACCGGGCCGGGGCGTACGAGCAGTACCGGCGCGCGGCCCGGGCCACCGCGAGCCTCGCGGAGCGCAGGTACCTGGAGGCGCGGGCGGGCCGGGTGCGGCCGGCCCGGTGAAATCCCCGGGCCGGCCCGGGGGTTCCCGGTCGTCCGGTGAGTTCTCCGGCCGCCCGGGCGAGCCGTCGGCCGCCACGACGGGCCCCCGGCCGTCCGGTTCGGAGCCCGTGCGTACCGGAACGGGCGAATCGCAGCGTGCCGCCGGGCCCTTCTTGCTCCCGAATCGTTGCGCACGGCGGCAGGCAGGCCGAGAACGACCACCCCAGGACAACCACCGGAGGTTTCCCATGACGGACGAGCCCGCGACGACGGACGAGCCCCAGCCGCCGCCGTACCGCAGCTACACCTGGGACGGCGGGGACGGCGCCGTCCACGTCACCCTCTATCCGGGGGAGGAGGAGGCCGACGAGGAGCGCAAGGCCGGGTTCCGGGCGATGGGCGCCCGGTTACTGGCCGACCTGATCGCCGAACGGGAGGCCGAGCACACCCCGCCGTTCCCCGGCGTGCCGAACCTCCGCCTGATCCACGGCGAAGGCCGGGCCTGAGCCTTCCGGCCCCGGCGGCCGGCCCGCGCCCTCGCGGCGCAGGGCCGGCCGCCGTGCGGACGGCGTGGGCGGCAGCGGCGGCTCAGCCCTTGCCGCCCGCCTTCAGCACCTGGGCCGCGGCCACGCCCGCCGCGCTGAAGCCGTGGCCGCCGCCCTCGACCTCGGCGGCGACGGCGAGGTCGCCGCGGTAGGCGATGAACCAGCTGTTGTTGGCCTGGCCGCCGGCCTCGACGGTGCCGGTCTTGGCGCCGATCTGGCCGGACAGGCCGGCCATCGGCGTGCGGGCGGTGCCCTGGGTGGCGGTCTTGTTCATCATGGCGCGCAGGTCCCTGGCGACGTCGGCCGGGAGCTTGCCGGGCGCCGACACGCGCTTGGCGTCCTCGCGCAGCACGGGCTGGCGGAACGTCCCGTTCTGCACGGTGGCGGCGACCGAGGCCATCAGCAGCGAGTTGACCTGGATCTGGCCCTGGCCGATGTACTGGGCCGCGGCCTCGTCCTTGTTCCCGGGCGCCGGGATGGTGCCGTCCCGGCTCGGGATGCCGATGTGCCACTCCAGACCGAGGCCGAACTGGTCGCGGGCCACCTTGCCGAGGGTGCCGGGCTGGAGCTTCTCCAGGCCCTTGTCGATGAAGCCGGTGTTGCAGGAGTGGGTGAAGTCGTCGGTGAGCGTGTAGGACGGGAAGTCGCCGCGCTCGTCGTTGTGCCAGGCGCGCGGGGAGTTGGTGGTGTCCTTGCACGGCACCACGGTGTCCGGGCTCACCCCCGCCTCCAGCAGGGCGGCCGAGGTGATCACCTTCATCGTCGAGCCGGGGGCCTGGCCGCCCGCGACCGCGCGGTTGAAGCCGCCCTGCGGGGCGTTGGCGATCGCCAGGATGTGGCCGGTGCTCGGCTGGATGGCCACCAGCGAGGCCGGATTGCCGTTCGCCGACTGCTGTTTGACGGCCTCCTCGGCGGCCTGCTGGAGGTCGGCGTCCAGGGTGAGCCTGACCTGCGGGGCGCTCGGCGGGGTCAGGACGAACAGCTGCTCCGGCTCGCCGCCGCCGCCCGAGAGCACCACGGCCCGCCCGGTGACGGCGGTGGCGCCGTCCGGCGGGGCGATCTGGGGGAGGACGGCGCGCAGCGACGGGAAGGTGTCGAGCGGCCGGCCCTTGCGGTCGGTGGGCTTGGACACCGGGTCGGGCAGCGTCTTCACCGTGATGCTGGTGACCTGGGTGAGCCGGGGGTGGATCACGGACGGCTTCCAGCGCACCACGGGCCGGCCGTCCTGGGAGCGGACGAAGCTCAGCACGCCGTCGTACTCCCAGGCGTCCGGGGTGCCCTCGAACTCGGCCTTCACGTGGAAACCGAGGGCCGGCTCGCTCGGGGCGTCGGCCGGCGCGCGGCCCGTCCCGGTCAGCGCGAGCGAGCGGGCGCCCACCTGCTCGTGGAACGTGCTCAGCGCGGCGCGCGCCGTCTCCGGGTGGTCCGTCAGGCCGGCGGCGGCGGTGACGTCGCCCCGGCTCCAGGCCGCCAGGAACTCCTTGGCCGCCGACTCGGCCTGCTCGGCGGTCGGCGGCTCCTGCGGGGCCTTCGCCGCGGTGTCGGCGCTCTGCCCGCCGCCACCGGCGGAGGGACCGTTGTCCGTCACCGCGGTCAGCACGTTGTAGGCGCCGTAGCCGCCGACGGCCAGCAGGGCGGCGAACACCCCGCCGGCCGCCAGCATCACGACCTTGCGGCTGGTCGAGCCGCGCGGGGCCGGGTCGCCCTCGGCACCGTCCTCGGTGTGGAGGCCGTACCCGCCGTCGTCGTCGGCGAGTTCGTCGTACTCCCGGGAGGCGCCGTGGCCGTCGTACCCGTCGTACCCGTCCTGCCCCTCGGGTGTGCCACCGGCGTCGTACCGGCCGTACCGGTCGTACGCGTCCATCGGATCGAGCTCGTCGTGCCGGTCGTTCTTCCGCTCCCCGGACATGGTCCGTCCCCCCTGAGATGCTGCTTCCGCGGCGGGCTCCCCCTTCGGTACGTCGGCCCGCCGGCCCGGTGGACGAAGGTCCGTTCGAGCGCGGACCAGCCTATGCCGGGGCACGGGATCGGTCGACAGCGGGACGGCCCGCCCGGCGTCGGGCCGGGCGGGCCACCTCATGGGTACGGGCCGGTCAGGCCCACGGAGCGGTCAGGCCCACGGGTCGGTGAAGGACCGGCCGGGGACGGGCTTGGCGACCAGCGCGATGGCGGTGAAGAAGTTGACCTGCCCGATGGCGAGCATGAGCGTGGTCAGCGCCTTGTCGTCGTAGTGCCCGGCGACCTCGGCGTACAGCGCGTCCGGCACCCGCTCGCCGTGCGGGTTGGGCTGGAGGACGGCCTCGACCAGGGCGAGCGCGGCGCGCTCGGGGGCGGTGAAGTAGGGGGAGTCCGTCCAGCCGGCCACCGAGGCGATCCGCTCAGGCGACTCGCCGGCCTTGCGGAGGAATCCGGTGTGCAGGACGGTCAGGTAGGTGCTGCCGGCGATCTGGCCGGCCCGCAGCTGGACCAGGCTGATGGTGGCGCGGGGGACCGAGTGGTTGCCGGTGGCCTTGAACAGCGCGGCCGAGACCTCGGCGATCTCGGGGACGAGCTCCACCGGGTCCTGGGCCAGGCGCGGGCGCAGCGGGATCTCGGCGGTGATCGGGCGGGCGTTCATCGGGCGGGCGTTCATCGTGGTGTTCCTCTTCTCGCGGGTGAACCGTGCGGTCACCGGTCCGACGGATCGCGGCGCGGGTTTGTGACAGCCCGGCCCGCCCGGACGCTGAAGATCGATCCGGCGAGCAGCAGGGCGACCAGCGCGAGCAGCGGCGGCGTCCAGGAGCCGCTCGCGCTGTGCAGGGCGGAGGTGAGCGCCGGGCCGGTGGCGGCGAACAGGTAGCCCCAGGTCTGGGCCATCGTGGAGAGCGCGGCGACGTGGTCGGCATCGGTGCCCCGGCGGACGAACAGGACGGCGGCGAGCGCCTGCCCGCCGCCCATGCCGATGCCGAGCACAGCGGCCCAGAGCGGTGCGCCGGCGGCGGGGGCGAGCACCACGCCGAGCAGGCCGCACACGCAGACCGCCACCACGCCCAGGATGTGCGGCCGCTGGCTGCGGCCGGCGGCGGCCAGGGCCGGGGCGAGGAAGCCGCCGACGGCGAGGCCGAGGATCAGCACGGCCTGGTCGGTGCCGGCGGCCGTCCGGCTCAGGCCGGCGTCGACCAGGACGGTGGGCAGCCAGGCGAGCGTGGCGTAGAAGACCAGGGTCTGGACGCCGAAGAAGACCGTCAGGCTCCAGCCGAGCGCCGTCCGCCCGACCCGCCGGCGCCCGGCGGGGGCCGCGGAGGCGGGGGAGGGGGCGGCGTTCGCAGCGCGCTCGCGGG
>NZ_MSJQ01000306.1 GCF_014596515.1 Streptomyces sp. CBMA156 | reverse complement strand
CGCGGCCGCAGCCGCCGCGGCTGCTCCGGCGGCGGCCTCCTCGCGCTCGCACCGGTGCGCCGGTACCCGCGGCGTGCGCTCCGGGCCCGTGCGCTCCGGACGAGTGCCCTCCGGGCCCATGCGCTCCGGACGAGTGCGCTCCGGACCCGTGTGCTCCGGGCCCGAGCGAACCCGCGGTGCGCCCGCCGCCCACGAGCGGTCCGGACCCGTGCCCCCCGGCGGTCGGTCCGTCCGTGCGCCGCCGGCGGCCGAGCGCGGCCCTGGCGGCGTGTTCCTCGGCGGCCTGTCTAGCAGCCAGGTAGGCCTGTACGGCCGCCATGCCGTAGACGGGCTGGATGAGTTGGTGGCCCTTGAAGAAGGGCCTGGCCGGGGCGAACCCGGCGGCGACCACGAGGTCGCGGATCTCTGCTATCTCGGCCTCACTGCGGGCGGTGAAGCGGACTTCCCAGCCCTTCTTGTACGTATGGCCCTTCTCGCCGCTCCGGCGGGCGGGGTCTGGGCGGCGGACGTATCCGGGCAGACGGCCGAGGCGGAGCTGGGCCGCGCGGAGGCCGGCGGTCTCGTCACGTGACATGACGTAAGCCTAGGCAATTCCCGGGGTGGGATTGACGCCCTGGGGGTCCCTCGCCGTATGCCCTTGGTCACTCTGGGTCAGGCGACCAGGTTGGCGATCATTTTCGATCACATATGACAACATTATGAGCGTCAATTACTCCAAATGAGTGAGGGTATGAGGACTTTAGTGCCGGCTGATCCCGGTTTCGCGACGGTTGGGTAACAGTGCGTCAGGCACCCGGTCGCGGGTCCGGACGGTTGGGGATGGTGTCGGCATGAGCTACCGGATTCCGTCGCCGCCGCCGTCCCTGGAGGAGCTGGCGAAGCGTCAACAGAACGTCGTCACCGCGAACCAGCTGCGCGCCCGGGGCGTGCCGGCCCGGGTGATCACCGAGCACTGTCGTCGGGGCGGCCCCTGGCAGCGGATGCTGCCCAGGGTCTACCTGCTGCAGTCCGCCGAGCCCACCCCGGAGCAGCGGATGTGGGCCGCCCTGCTGTACGCCGCGCAGAACGGGCGCGAGGAGGGCCGCCGGGAGGTCGCGGTGATCACCGGTACGGCCGCGCTGGCGCTGTACGGCTTCACCGCCGCGCCCCGGCTGCCCGCAGTGGCCGGGGTGGACGTCCTGGTGCCCCGTCAGCGTCGGCTGAAGGACGTCGGCGAGGTCCGGATCAGGCGCACCGAAAGGGAGTTGGTGGCGCGGTCGGTGCACGGCCTGGCCTGCGCTCCGGTGGCCAGGGCGGTCGCCGACGCGCTGGTCGAGTGGACGGCCGGGCCCGGCGGCCCGGCCCCGGTGCGCGAGGTGCTGCAGGAGGCCGTGGCCTCGCCCGAGAACCGCTGCACGGTACGGGAGTTGGTGGCCGAGCTGGCCGACTCCGGGCTCACCTGTGAACCCAGGGTGCGGGCCGCTCTGGACGAACTCATCGCCGCCGAGCGGGACTTGCTGCTGGAGCGGATCGGCCGGCTGGTCGACGAGTGGCTGCTGCCCGCCCCGTTGAACGCCCCCGAGCTGCGGATGCGCGGCGGCACGTACATCGCCGTCCCCGACCTCTACTGGCCGGACCGCGGCGTCGCGGTGGAGGTGGACCCGGAGCTGCGCAGCGTGAGCGAGGGCGAGGCCGCCTGGGTGCGCGGCGGCCAGCACCGGATGGAGTACCTGGGCGTCCGCGTGGTGTACGTCTCCGGGGCCCGGCTGGCCGCCGACCCGGACGCGGTCGGCGGCGAACTGCGCGAGGCGTACCGGGTCGGCGGGACGGACGTGGTGGAGCTGCTGGTGGTCTGAGCGGGCGGCCCGCCGGCCGGCCGTGGAAGCGGCCCGGAGCCACGGCCCGGAGTCACGGCCCGGAGTCACAGCCCCGGGAGCCGCAGCCCCCACGTCGCAGCGCCGGAAGGCGCTACGGGCGGACCACAGGCTCGCCGACCAGCTCGACCCCGGCCGCCCGCAGCTCCGCCAGCGCCGCGGCGGTGGTCTCCGGGTTCACCCCGGCGGTGAGGTCCAGCAGCACCCGGGTGCTGAAGCCCTCCCTGGCGGCGTCCAGCGCGGTGGCCCGGACGCAGTGGTCGGTGGCGATGCCGACCACGTCGACCTCGTCGACCTGCCGCTCGCGCAGCCACTCCACCAGCCCGCGGCGGTTCTCGTCCAGCCCCTCGAAGCCGCTGTACGCCGCCGAGCGGGCGCCCTTGTCGAAGACCGCCTCGACCGCGCCGGAGATGACGGCGGGCGCGAAGTTGGGGTGGAAGCCCACGCCCTCGGTGCCGGCCACGCAGTGCGGCGGCCAGCTGTCGACGTAGTCGGGCTCGGCGGAGAAGTGGTCGCCGGGGTCGATGTGGTGGTCGCGGGTGGCGAGGATGTGCCGGTAGCCGGGGGCGGACTCGGCGATCAGGTCGGTGATGGCGGCGGCCACCTCCGCGCCTCCGGCGACGGCCAGACTGCCGCCCTCGCAGAAGTCGTTCTGCACGTCGACGACGATCAGTGCCCGGTGCATGGCTGGCATCCTCGGATCTCGGGGGCCCGCGGGAGGCGGCGCCCCGGTGGGGGAGCCCTCGGGAGTACGCGGCCCGGCCGTGTGGGGCGCGGGGGTCCTCGGGGAGCTCCGGGGAAAACTCGGGGGAACTCTAAGGCTGACTCTAGGGAGTGGCGCGCGGGGGCGGAAGCCCCGGGGCCGGTCCGGTGGCCCGGCCCCGGGCGGCTCCGGTCAGCGGGTGGGTTCGGTGGGCAGGACCAGTTCGGTCGGCAGCACCGGATCGCCCTTGGACAGCTGGGTGGCGGACAGCGGCAGCGCGGCGCGGGCGCGCACGTGCCGGTCGCGGGCGGCGCTGAGCGGTTCCCGGCCGACCGTCTCGCCGCCGAGCACCAGCGGCACCTGGAGCAGGTGCGGCCGCAGGTCGTCCGGGACGGGCCCGGTGCCGACCACCTCGGCCTCGGCCACCCCGTCGGCGTCGGGCCGGCGGGCCGCCCACTTGCGGCCGCCGATGCTGGTCTTGCCGCCGGCCGCGCGCTTGGCCACCGGCACCATCGGCCCGCCGTCGGTCCCGGCCCTGGCGACGAGCTTGTAGACCATCGCGCAGGTCGGGTGTCCGCTGCCGGTGACGAGGCTGGTGCCGACGCCGTAGCCGTCCACCGGGGCGGCGGCCAGGGCGGCGATCGCGTACTCGTCGAGGTCGGAGGTGACGATGATCCTGGTCCGGTCGGCGCCCAGGTCGTCCAACTGGCGGCGGACCCGGTGGGCCAACAGGGTGAGGTCGCCGGAGTCGATCCGGACGGCGCCCAGCTCGGGCCCGGCCACCTCGACGGCGGTGCGCACGGCCTCGCGCAGGTCGAAGGTGTCGACCAGCAGCGTGGTGCCCTTGCCCATGGAGGCGATCTGCGCCCTGAAGGCGTCCCGCTCGCTGTCGTGGACCAGGGTGAAGGCGTGCGCGGCGGTGCCGGTGGTCGGGATGCCGTGGGTGAAGCCGGCCTCCAGGTCGGAGGTGGCGGCGAAGCCGGCCACGTAGGCCGCCCGGGCGGCGGCGACGGCGGCCTGCTCGTGGGCCCGGCGGGCGCCCATCTCGATCGCCGGACGGCCGCCCGCGGCGGCGGTCATCCGGGAGGCGGCGGCCGCGATGGCCGAGTCGTGGTTGAGGATCGAGAGGATCACCGTCTCCAGGATCACCGCCTCGGCGAAGCTGCCCTCGACGGTGAGCAGCGGCGAACCGGGGAAGTAGACCTCGCCCTCGGGGTAGCCGTGGATGTCGCCGCGGAAGCGGTAGTCGGCCAGGAAGCGCAGGGTGTCCTCGTCGACCACGCGCTGGTCGGCCAGCCAGTCCAGCTGGGGGGTGGAGAAGTGGAAGTTCTCGACGGCGTCCAGCACCCGGCCGGTGCCGGCCAGGACGCCGTAGCGGCGGCCGCTGGGCAGGCGGCGGGTGAACACCTCGAAGACGGAGCGGCGGTGCGCGGCTCCGCTGCGCAGGGCGGCCTGCAGCATGGTGAGCTCGTAGCGGTCGGTGAGCAGCGCGGTCGAGCCGGCCGCGCGCACTGAAGTGGCGTCCATGAGGATGATGCTACTACCACTTAGCGTCAGAGTGACGATTTCTCTCCGGGATGCCGGGGCCGGAATCGCCCGGGTGTCCCCCGGATGGCAGCATGGGGCGTGAGGGGTATCGGACGACTGTGCAGCGAGGAGGACCCGGCGTGAGCGTCGCGCCCGTGGAGATCGAGCGCCCGGAGGTCGAAGGACTGGCGGTGACCGAGCCGGACACGCCGTGGGTGACCATCGTGCACAACGATGCGGTCAACCTGATGAGCTATGTCCAGTACGTCTTCCAGGCCTACTTCGGCTACCCGAAGGACAAGGCGAGGAAGCTGATGATGGACGTTCACACCAAGGGGCGGGCGGTGGTCTCCAGCGGTTCCCGCGAGGAGATGGAGCGTGACGTGCAGGCGATGCACGGCTACGGCCTCTGGGCGACGCTGCAGCACGACTGACGCCGGCCCGACCGGCACCGGCGGGCCGGGCGCCGACCCGACCGGCACCGCCGACCCGGTCGGCGCCGGACTGCCGGACCGCCGGCCGTACGACCGAAGACGACGAAGACGGGCTGACCGATACAGATGGCTGGGTTGTTCGAGAGCACCGGCGGTGGCGGCGCGGCGATCGCGCTGGACGAGTGGGAGGCCTCCATCCTGCGCTCGCTGGAAGTGCAGTTGCTGGAGCTGATCGGCCCGGGCCCGGGCGGGGAGGACGGGGACCCGCTGGCGGCGCTGTTCGCCGAGGGCCCGACCGAGGCACCCACCGATCCGGCGCTGGCCAGGCTCTTCCCGGACGCCTACGGGGACCCGGAGAAGCCGGCGGACGACGAGACCAGGGCCGCCGCGGGCGAGTTCCGCCGCTTCACCGAGCTGGACCTGCGGGCCCGCAAGCGGGACGACGCGCTGTTCGTCGTCCGGGCGCTGGACGGCCTCGGCGACGGCGGGGTGCTCAAGCTCGCCGCCCCCGACTGCCTGCGCTGGCTGGGTGCGCTGAACGACCTGCGGCTGGCCGTCGGGGCCCGGCTGGAGATCACCGAGGAGGACGAGGACGGCCTCTACGAGCTGCCGGACGGCGACGAGCGCAAGCCGCTGGTGATGGCGTACCTGTGGCTGGGAGCCCTGCAGGAGTCGCTGTTGGAGGCCATCGCGGACTGACCGCGCACCGATCCTGCCCGGTTCCGGGCAAGCCCCGGTCGTTTCGTCCAGAATGCGGACGAATGGCCGGGGCATTTCTTATGAAAATCAGGCAAAACGGGACGGGTCATGCTCAAATAACGCTCAGATGGACACCGCTGTCCGAACTCCGCGTGGTACGACTTCTCCACCCCCGAGACCGACCAGGACGGTGCGCGATGGCCGAGAAGTTGTACGACGGAGTGGCCGACGGCACAGCGGGCGAGGAGGGCTACGAGCGCGGGCTCGGCAGCCGTCAGATCCAGATGATCGCGATCGGCGGCGCGATCGGCACCGGCCTGTTCCTCGGCGCGGGCACCGCGATCTCCCGCTCGGGTCCGAGCCTGATCCTCTCCTACGCCGTCGCCGGCCTGGTGATCTTCGTGATCATGCGGGCACTCGGCGAACTCCTCACCTACCGCCCGGTCTCCGGCAGCTTCGCCGAGTACGCCCGGGAGTTCCTCGGCCCCTTCGCCGGCTACGTGACCGGCTGGACGTACTGGCTGTTCTGGGTCGTCACCGGCATGGCCGAGACCACCGCCGCCGCTGTCTACGTGCGGTTCTGGGCGCCCGGCATACCCCAGTGGATCAGCGCGCTGACCTTCCTGGTCCTGCTCTACGGGGCCAACCTGATCTCGGTGAAGCTGTTCGGCGAGATCGAGTTCTGGTTCTCCATGGTCAAGGTCACCGCCATCATCGGCATGATCCTGATCGGAATCGGGGTGCTGACCCTCGGTTTCAGCAAGGCCGGTGACACCGCGTCGGTGAGTCACCTGTGGCAGCACGGCGGCTTCTTCCCCGAGGGCATCGGCTCCACCGTGATGACCCTCCAGATCGTCATGTTCGCCTACCTGGGCGTCGAACTCGTCGGCGTCACCGCGGGCGAGAGCGAGAACCCCGAGAAGACCCTGCCGCGCGCCATCAACACCCTGCCCTGGCGGATCGCGCTGTTCTACATCGGCGCCCTGGTGGTGATCCTCTCGCTCGTCCCGTGGACCGAATTCCGGCCCGGCGTCAGCCCGTTCGTCGCAGCCTTCGGCAAGATCGGCATCCCGGCGGCGGCCGGCATCATCAACTTCGTGGTGCTCACCGCGGCGCTCTCCTCCTGCAACTCGGGGATGTACTCCACCGGCCGCATGCTGCGCGACCTCGCGCTGAGCGGGCAGGCACCGGGACGGCTCACCAGGCTCAACGCCCGCCGCACCCCGGCCTTCGCGATCACCGTCTCCAGCCTGCTGATGGGTGCCGGCGTGGTGCTCAACTACCTCGTCCCGGCACGGGCGTTCGAGTACATCACCTCGGTCGCCACGGTCTGCGGCCTGTGGACCTGGGCGATGATCCTGATCTCCCAGATCCGCTACCGCAGGGCCTGGCAGGCCGGCCGCCTGCCGGCGCCCAGCTTCAAGGCGCCCGGCGGCGCCTGGGTCAGCGGGGCGGCACTCGCCTTCCTCGCCGTGGTCGTGGTGCTGATCGGCCTGGACCGGGACAACCGGATCTCGCTGTTCGTCTTCCCCGCCTGGGCCCTGCTGCTGGTGGTCGGCTACCGGGTGCTCAAGCGCCGCGACCCGCAGGCCCTCCACGGCGCCGGCCCGGCCCGGCTGCCCGCCGCCGACGGGAACGCGGACGCCCGCTGACCGTGCCTCGGACGGTGGCCGACCGCGCCTCGGACACCCCGGCGGACACGCGCCGGGGCGTGGCTATCCTGACCGCATGCTGACCATCACCCGAGAACTCCGCGACCGGATCGTGGCCCATGCCCGCGCCGACCACCCGGACGAGGCCTGCGGCGTGGTCGCGGGACCGGCCGGCAGCGGACGGCCCGAGCGGTTCATCCCGATGCTCAACGCCGCGCGCTCGCCCACCTTCTACGAGTTCGACTCGGGCGACCTTCTCAAGCTCTACCGCGAGATGGACGACCGGGACGAGGAGCCGGTGATCGTCTACCACTCGCACACCGCCACCGAGGCCTACCCCTCGCGCACCGACGTGAGCTACGCCTCCGAGCCGTTCGCCCACTACGTCCTGGTCTCCACCGCAGAGGGCACCGGCGAGGAGGACCCCTACGAGTTCCGCTCGTTCCGCATCGTGGACGGCGAGATCACAGAGGAAGACGTGCAGGTCGTCGAGGCCTACCAGGCCTGACCGGCGGCCCCGCGGACACGGCCCGCCGCCCCCTCCCAAGGGGGCGGCGGGCCGCCGTCGTCTCAGTACGGGAAACGAGAACATCCGGATCCCGAGACGGGCATGTCGGAGCGGGGCCGGGAATCTATACGATGAGCCCATGCGTTCCGTCGATGTGAGCACTCAGGCCCCGGGCACCCGCCTCGTGGCGCGCCTGCACATCGACCTGTGCCGGCACGCCGGTGCGATCTGTCCCGGCACGCCCGCGCGCTCGCGCTGAGAGCCGCTGCACCCACTCACCCGGGCCCGCCGCCCTCCCGCGACGCCGGGCCCCGGGCGTCCGCCCGCCCCGCCGCGCTCGCTGCGGCCCACCCACTCCACGACTCGCCCAGGAGCGCACTCATGGCCATCGAGGTCCGCATCCCGACCATCCTCCGCACCTACACCGACGGCGCCAAGGCCGTCGAGGGCAACGGCAGCAACCTCGGGGAACTCTTCACCGACCTCGACGTCCGCCACCCGGGCATCGCCGCCCGCCTGGTCGAGGGCGGCGAGCTGCGCCGCTTCGTCAACGTCTACCTGAACGACGAGGACGTCCGCTTCCTGGAGGGCATCTCCACCGCCCTCGCCGACGGTGACAGCGTCACCATCCTGCCCGCCGTCGCCGGCGGCGCCCGCTGAGCTCCCGGCTCCTCCCGCCGGCCCGGCGGGGGGAGCCGTCCCTCGTCACCCTCACCGCCTTGGCCGGAGGCCTCCCTTGCGCTACGACAGTCCGCTCGAAGCCGTCGGCAACACCCCGCTGGTCCGCCTGCCGACGCTGTCCGCCGCCGTCCCCGGCAACGCCGAGGGCCTGGTGACCCTCTGGGCCAAGCTGGAGGACCGCAACCCCACCGGTTCGATCAAGGACCGCCCGGCGCTGCACATGATCGAGCGCGCCGAGGCCGACGGCCGGCTCACCCCCGGCTGCACCATCCTGGAGCCCACCAGCGGCAACACCGGCATCTCGCTGGCCATGGCCGCCAAGCTCAAGGGTTACCGGATGGTCTGCGTGATGCCCGAGAACACCAGCGAGGAACGGCGCGAGCTGCTCCGCATGTGGGGCGCCGAGATCATCCCCTCGCCGGCCGCCGGCGGCTCCAACACCGCCGTCCGGATCGCCAAGGAGACCGCCGCCGAGCACCCCGACTGGGTCATGCTCTACCAGTACGGCAACCCCGACAACGCGGGTGCCCACTACACCGGCACCGGCCCCGAGATCCTCGCCGACCTGCCGACCGTCACCCACTTCGTGGCCGGCCTCGGCACCACCGGCACCCTGATGGGCGTCGGCCGCTTCCTGCGCGAGAAGGTCCCCGGCGTGAGGATCGTCGCCGCCGAGCCGCGCTACGACGACCTGGTCTACGGGCTGCGCAACCTGGACGAGGGCTTCGTCCCCGAGCTGTACGACGCCGAGGTGCTGACCACCCGCTTCTCGGTCGGCTCCGCGGACGCCGTCCGCCGCACCCGCGAACTCCTCCAGCAGGAGGGCATCTTCGCAGGCGTGTCGACCGGCGCCATCCTGCACGCGGCGATCGGCGTCGGCCGCAAGGCCGCGGCCGCGGGGGAGCGCGCGGACATCGTCTTCGTGGTCGCCGACGGCGGCTGGAAGTACCTGTCCACCGGCATCTACACCGCCGAGTCCACCGAGGCCGCGGTCGAGGCCCTGCAGGGCCAGCTCTGGGCGTAGGGCGCTACCGGGCCTGTCGGGTCTAGCGGGCCTGCCGGGCCCGGGCCCAGGACCGCTGGTCCAGGGTGCCGGCCCGGCGGCGGAAGGACGACAGCGGCACCTCGCGCAGCTCGTCGGTCTCCAGCCAGCTGGTCCTGCCCTGCCGGTCGCCCACCGTGCCGGGCGGCAGCGGCAGCACGCCGGGGCGCTCGGTGTGGTGCTTGCTGGTGATCTTGGCGACGGTGGCGGTCCGGCCGTGCACCCGCAGCACCAGGCACGGGCGGTCCTTGGAGCCGGGGCCGTCCTCGAACGGCACGTCGGCCCACCAGATCTCCTGAGGCGCCGGGGCCGTCCCCGCGCGCGGCCGCGGGCGGGGCGGCCCGGCCGGGCGCGGGGACGGGCGGGTGCGCCGCACCAGCACCGCCACGGCGGCGGCCAGCAGCGCGACGCCCAGCAGTGACAGGACGAGCCAGGTAGCGGTCATGCCGTTCATGCGGCGACCGTACCGGCCCGGGGGCGAACGCCACCACCGTGGCCGCCGCGACGGTCGGGCAGGTGTCCGGGTGTTTGTCCGCGCATTGCTCCCGGTTCGTCACGGTCGTGCCACGGCGGCCGTTCCTGGCCCGGCGCCCCGCCCGACTCGGCAAGGCTGCGTCACGAACGTCCGCCCCCGTCCCCCCGGAGGTGCCCCGTGGCCCGTGGCCCCGAGCTGTGGTCCTACGCCGAGATCGCCCGTCACATCAACGTCCGGCCCGAGACCGTCCGCAGCTACCGCCGGCACGCGCTGCTGCCCGATCCGGACCTGACCGACGGCAGCGGACACCCGCGCTGGTACCCCTTCACCATCCGCACCTGGGCCCGCAACCGGCCACGGAGCCGCTGAGACCCGGCCCCGTCGACCGCCCCCGTCCCCGCCCCGGGCGTTCTGGTGATTCCGCCCACAGCCCGGCACGGGGACGGGGGCAAAGTGCCGCTCCGCCCTTACCCTCGACACACCAATGCGGTGCCACCGGCCGGTCCACCGGCCCGGCCCGCCGTTTTCCACGCCGTTCTCCACGGAAGACGGCGACGCCGTTTTCCAGCAGCAGCCAGGACGTGTCGGGGCGGAGGGGCTCGGATGAAACTGACCGTGGTGGGGTGCTCGGGGAGCTTCCCGGCCGCCGACTCGCCCTGCTCCAGCTACCTGGTCGAGGCCGAGGGCTACCGCGTCGTCCTCGACCTCGGCAACGGAGCCCTCGGCGCCCTCCAGAAGTACACCGGCCTCTACGACGTCGACGCCGTCCTGCTCAGCCACCTCCACGCCGACCACTGCGTCGACCTGTGCGCCTACTGGGTGGCCCGCAACTACCGCGCCGAGGGCTGCCCGGGGCTGCTGCCCGTGTACGGCCCGGCCGGCACCGCCGAACGCCTCGCCCGCGCCTACGACATGCCGGAGAACCCCGGGATGAAGGAGGTGTTCGAGTTCCGCACCCTCACCCCCGGCAGCTTCGAGCTCGGCCCGTTCCGGATCGACGTCGCCCGGGTCAACCACCCCGTCGACGCCTTCGCCTTCCGGCTGGAGCACGACGGCCGCTCGCTGGTCTACAGCGGGGACACCGGGGAGAGCACCGAACTCGTCGGACTCGCCCGCGACACCGACCTCTTCCTCTGCGAGGCCGCGTACATCGACGGACGCGACACCTACCAGGCCGTCCACCTCAACGGCCGCGAGGCGGGTGAGCACGCCGTCGCGGCCGGCGCCCGCCGGCTCGTCCTCACCCACATCCCCCCGTGGACCGACGCCGAGCACAACCGCAGGGACGCTGCGGCCGCCTACCCGGGGCCGGTCGAGATCGCCCGGGCCGGCGCCGTGTACGAGATCTGAGCAGGCCGACGGTGTCCACGGGATTCCCGGAAGAATTCGCGGGACGACCCGCAACCCCGCCGCCCCCCGCACGTCCTGGTAGACGAGAGGCGGGAGACACCGCCGGAACGGCCGGCCCGTCGGGCGCGGCCGCGATCACACCGGTCATCAGGTTCGCTTCGTGCTGCCCGGACCCGGCCGTGCCGGTCCGGGGCGGAAATCCAGGGGGAATTCCCATGCGCAAGAACAGCCGTGCCCCGCACCGGGCCCGTCGGCTCGCCCCGGCGGTCGCGCTCACCGCCGCGTTGGTCGCGGGCGGCGCCGTGACGGCCGCCCCGGCCTTCGCCACCGCCGGGCCGTTCAGCCTCACCGTGCACGCCCCGGCCGTGATCGGCGCCGCGGGCGGACCGGTCGAGTTCACCGAGCACATCGGCAACCCGGGAGACCAGGGCAGCGCCGTCGTACTGGAGTTCTCGATCGAGACCGGCCTCGGGACGCCGCCGCACGCGCTGAGTCTCGCGTACCACGACGACTCGCTCGGCGCCTGGCGCACGGTCGACCTGGAGGAGCGCACCGAGGCGGACCGGACGGTCTACTCGGGCGCCACCGACAAGCTCTATGCCCTGGCAGGCGGCACGGACATCAAGGTGCGCCTCGGCGTCCCCATGGGCCTGCCCCACGACGGGGCCTCCAACGGCGGCGTCGGCCCGGACCTCACCTTCCGCACCGGCGTCAAGGGCTGGTGGCTGGACTCCCCGATCGAGCCGCCGCTGAACGACACCCACGTGATCAAGGTCGACGCGATCAGCAACAGCGTGTCCGGGGTCCCGGCCACCGCCGTCGCCGGCGGGGCACCGATCGAGTTCGACGCGGTGCTCGACAACCCCACCCCGTCCGCCTACACCAACCTCGGGAACGTGCTGTTCACCGACCGGCACGCCAGGGTCGAGGTCCGCGGCGACGACGGCGCCTGGACCGTCCTGGCACCGGTCACCGGCGCGGCCGAGCCCCCGGCGGGCTTCTACCTGGACGGCCGCAACTCCTCGGCGGCGCCGAACAGTTCGACGACCAGGCGGGTCCGGGTCGGCTACCCGGCAGACACCCCGCTCGGCACCACCGAGCTGAACCCCTGCGTCTTCGTCAACGAGGGCGACCTGCCCTTCCGGGGCACCACCATGTGCTCGCGCGGCGCCAAGGTCCAGGTCGTCGCCCCGGCCCCGAAGCCCACCAGCCGGCCTGCCACGACCACCGCCCAGGGGATCGCCGCCCGGGAGGCCGACGAGAACCGGGCCGCACCGTCCGGTTCTCACGGCTCTCACGGCTCTCATGGCTCGAACGGCTCGGGCAGTTCGAAGCCGGCCGGTGGCGCGCCCGCCGCCCGCCCGGCGGCGCGCTGGTGCTCTCCCAGCACATCGAACGCGGGTACGCGGCCCGGCTGCTGGACGCGGGAGCGGAGCGGGTCGGCTACCTGCTGAAGGACCGGGTGGCCGAGGTCGAGGAGTTCCTGGACGCCCTGGTG
>NZ_MSJQ01000305.1 GCF_014596515.1 Streptomyces sp. CBMA156 | reverse complement strand
AGCGTCCGCCGCCCCGGCCGCCCCGCGGCACGCCCCGCGCGCTCCTCCCGCACCGACGCCATCAGCGGCTCCGTCCCCTTGAGATCGGCGATCAGCCGGTCCGCCGTCCGCGGCGCCAGCTGACGGCACGTCCGCGCGGTGGCCCGCCGTGCCGCCATCGCCGCGGGGTGCAGCAGCACCTCCCGCAACGCCGGACTCTGCTCCAACTGCGACCGAAGCCGCCGCCCGGCCACAACGGACACACGGGCTTGCACAGGAGCCTCCTCGCCAGGCCACGACCACATCTCCGCAACCCCACCAGCTGGCCAACCCGGTGTCAACGTGACCGACTGCTACGGCCGTTTTGCCGGATTCGACGGCATGTCAGGCCGGCCCCGGCAACGCCGGGCGCCACCGTCCGGAGGGTGCCGGACGGGGTGTCGGCGCCGTCCTCGGCGCCGGCCCGGCGGAAGCCGAAAGCCGGCGCGTTCCGCACCGACGCGCCCGGGTCCTGCCCGCCCGAGCGCCGGCCCGCTGCCGATCGACCGGGCACCGTCGTGTCGCTCTGGGTGATCGAGGTGTCACCCGGGTAGGACTGTGGTCGTCCCGACCAGGCGTTGCCGAGACATCGCAGGAGCCGCGAGTGGCCGCTTACCACGACAGTGACGGAGCCGAGCAGGTACCGGCGCAGGATGCCCCGCCGCCGCCCGCCGAACTGGTGGCGCTGGCGCAGGCGTACGGGGTGGACACCCGGCATCCGGGGCCGGGCGGGCAGGCGGTGGGGGCGCGGACGCTGGTCGCGGTACTGGCGGCGATGGGGGTCGCGGCCGGGACCCGGCAGGAGGTGCGGGAGGCGTTGGAGCGCCACCGGGCCGGGCAGCGGTCCCGGCTGCTGCCGCCCTGCGTGGTGGTCCGTCAGGGGCGGCGCACCGCGCTGGACGTGCCGGCCGACGCCCGGCTGCGGGTCGAACTGGAGGACGGGGGCAGCTGGGAGCTGCCGAGGGGGCACTCGCACTGGGTGCCGGGGGACCTGCCGCTGGGGCGGCACGTGCTCACGGCGGAGAGCGAGGGGCGCGGGGCCCGGGCCGCGCTGATCGTCGCCCCCGAGCGGCTGCCGCGACTGCCCGGCCGCAGCTGGGGGTTCCTCGCCCAGCTGTACTCGGTGCTGTCCGAGCGCTCCTGGGGCATGGGCGACCTCGGCGACCTGGGCGAGCTGGCCCGGTGGGCGGGCACCGGCCTCGGCGCGGGCTTCGTGCAGATCAACCCGCTGCACGCGGGGGTGCCCACGAGCCCCTCCGACCCCTCGCCGTACCGCCCGTCCTCGCGCCGCTTCGCCGACCCGGTGCACCTGCGGATCGAGGACGTCCCCGAGTACGGGTACCTCGCCGGCGGGCAGCGCGACCGGGCCGAGGAGCTGACCCGCCGCGCCGCCCGGCTGCGCGAGGAGGTCCTCGGCCACGACGCCCTGATCGACCGGGACGCCGTCTGGCAGCTCAAGCGGGAGGCCCTGGAACTGCTGCACGAGGTGCCGCGCGGCCCCGGCCGGCAGGCCGGGTACGAGGCGTACCGGCGCCGGGAGGGCGAGTGGCTGCGCCGGTACGCCCTGTGGAACGCCCTGGCCGAGGAGCACGGCCCGGACCGGCACCACTGGCCGAAGGGCCTGCGTCACCCGGACGGCCCACAGGTCGAGCAGGCGGAGAAGGCTCTCGGGGACCGGGTCGAGTTCCATCGCTGGCTCGCCTGGCAGGTCGACCAGCAGCTCGCCCACGCCCAGCGGGCGGCCCGCGAGGCCGGCATGGCGGTCGGCCTGATCCACGACCTGGCCGTCGGCGTCCACCCGGACGGCGCCGACGCCTGGGCCCTCCAGGACGTGCTGGCCGACGGCATCTCGGTCGGCGCCCCGCCGGACGCCTTCAACGCCCACGGCCAGGACTGGGGCCTGCCGCCCTGGCGCCCGGACGCGCTCGCCGAGGCCGGCTACGCCCCGTACGCGGAGCTGCTGCGGGCCACCGCCCGGCACGCCGGGGCGGTGCGGATCGACCACGTGATGGGCCTGTTCCGGCTCTGGTGGGTGCCGGCGGGCCACCCGCCGACCGAGGGCGCGTACGTGCGCTACGACGCGGAGGCGATGCTCGGGGTCCTGGCGCTGGAGGCGCACCGGGCCGGGACGCCGGTGATCGGCGAGGACCTGGGCACGGTCGAGCCGGGCGTGCGGGAGGAACTGGCGGCCCGCGGGGTGCTCGGCACCTCCGTCCTCTGGTTCGAGCGGGACTGGCAGGGCGACGGCGCGATCCTCGCCCCGGACCGCTGGCGGCCCGGCTGCCTGGCCACCCTCACCACCCACGACCTGCCCAGCACCGCGGCCAGGCTCTCCGGCGAGCACGTCGAGCTGCGGCACCGGCTGGGCCTGCTGGCCAGGCCGCTGGGGGAGGAGCAGGAGGAGGCGGCGACGGAGCTGGCCGACTGGCGGGCCGAGCTGGCCGGGCTGGGTCTGCTCCGGCCGGGCGAGCCGCTGACGGCGTCCGTGCTGTACCGCTTCCTGCGGGAGACCCCGGCCGAGCTGGTCGGCGTCTGGCTGCCCGACCTGGTCGGCGACCCGCGCCCGCAGAACCTGCCCGGCACCTGGGACCAGTACCCGAACTGGCGCCTGCCGGTCGCGGACGGCGCCGGCGACCCGGTCACCCTCGAACGCCTCGCCGCCAACCCCGCCGCGGGCCTGCTCGCCCACCTCCTGGCCCCACCCGGTTCCCGCAGGTCCGCTCGCTGACCGGAAGGGGCCGGGTGCGTGCCGTCCCCGGCCCCGTCCGTCGCCGTCGGCCCGCCGCAGGCACCCCCGCCGCCTCGGGCCGACCCCGACGCGCGCGCCCCCGTAAGCGGCGGGTAAGTTGGAAACGTGGACAAGAGGAACGCTTTGCGAGCCGGCGCGGTCTCCGCAACGGTCACGCTGATGATGCTGCTGTCGTCGCCCGCCATGGCCTTCACCCGGGACGACGGTGACGACCCGGGGTCCGGCCTGAGTGTCGGTGAGACCCTCGGCCTGTACGTATTTCTCCCGCTCGTCGCCTTCGCGGTGATCGCCGGTCTGGCCGGCCTGCCGTACGGCGGCAAGGGCAAGAAGAAGTAACCGGCGGGTCCGGCCGGACCCGCACGACGTCCACCGGGACGTTCCACGTCCACCAGGACCCGCACGACCCCGAAGGGGCGCCGGACGATTCCGTCCGGCGCCCCTTCGGGCTTGGTCCGCGGACCGTCAGCGGGCCCCCGCCGCACGGTCGGCCGCCTGGGCCTTCAGCGCGCGCTCGATGCCCGCCCGCGCCTCGACCACCTGGCGCCGCAGCGCCGGCGCCGGCTCGGCCGAGGCCAGCCACGCGTCGGTCGCGTCCAGCGTCCCCTGCGTCACCTGCAGGGACGGGTACAGCCCGACGATGATCTGCTGCGAGATCTCGTGGCTGCGGCTCTCCCAGACGTCCTTCACCGCCGCGAAGTACTTCTCCGCGTACGGCGCCAGCAGCTCGCGCTGGTCGTACTGCTGGAAGCCGACGATGACGGCCTCCTGCACATAGTTCGTCAGCTTGTCGGACTCCACCACCGACGCCCAGGCCTCCGCCTTGGCCTCGGCGGTCGGCCGGGCGGCGCGGCAGGTGGCCGCGTGCTCCTGGCCGGCCGCGGTGTTGTCCCGCTCCAGCTCGGCGGCGATCAGCTCCTCGCCGGCCCGGCCGGTGGCGGCGAGCCGGCCGAGCAGGGCCCAGCGCAGCTCGGTGTCCACCGCGAGGCCCTTGATCTCGACCGAGCCGTCCAGCAGCCCGGCGAGCAGCCCGAGCTGACCGTCCGTGCGGGCGACCGAGGCGAGGGTGCGGGCCCAGGCCAGCTGGTGGTCGCTGCCGGGCTCGGCGGCCCGCAGGTGCTCCTCCGTGGCGGCGGCCCAGCGGTCGAGGCCCTGCCCGCGCCACTGCGGGTCGGTGTAGACGTCGAGGGCGAGCTTGACCTGGCGCTGCACTGACTGCACCACGCCGATATCGCTCTCGCGCCCGATGCCGGACAGCGCCAGCGACACGTAGTCGCGGGCGGCCAGCTCACCGTCGCGGGTCATGTCCCAGGCGGAGGCCCAGCACAGCGCGCGCGGCAGCGACTCGGTGAAGCCGCCGAGGTGCTCGGTGACGACGGCCATCGAGTCCTCGTCGAGCCGGATCTTGGCGTACGAGAGGTCGTCGTCGTTCAGCAGCACGACGGCCGGGCGGTGCCGGCCGACCAGCTCGGGCACCTCGGTGCGCGCGCCGTCGAGGTCCAGCTCGATCCGGTCGGTGCGCACCAGGGCGTCACCGTTCAGCTCGTACAGGCCGATCGCGATGCGGTGCGGCCGCAGCACGGCCTCGCCCTTGGCGCCGGCGGGCAGCGCGGGGGCCTCCTGGAGCACCGCGAAGGACTCGATGTCGCCGTCGGTGTTGACGGTGACGGCGGGCCGCAGCACGTTGATGCCGGCGGTCTCCAGCCAGGCCTTGGACCACGCCTTGAGGTCGCGGCCGCTGGCCTCCTCCAGGGCGCCGAGCAGGTCGCTGAGGCGGGTGTTGCCCCAGGCATGGCGCTTGAAGTAGGCCTGCACGCCCTGGAAGAAGGCGTCCTGGCCGACGTACGCCACCAGCTGCTTGAGCACCGAGGCGCCCTTGGCGTAGGTGATGCCGTCGAAGTTGACCTGGACGTCCTCCAGGTCGTTGATGTCCGCCATGATCGGGTGGGTGGACGGCAGCTGGTCCTGCCGGTACGCCCAGGTCTTCATCTGGTTGGCGAACGTGGTCCAGGAGTGCGGCCACCTGGAGCCGGGGGCCTCGGCCTGGCAGACCGCCTCGGCGTAGGTCGCGAAGGACTCGTTGAGCCAGAGGTCGTTCCACCACTCCATGGTGACGAGGTCGCCGAACCACATGTGGGCGAGCTCGTGCAGGATCGTCGCGGCGCGGGCCTCGTACGAGGCGTCGGTCACCTTGGAGCGGAACACGTACTGGTCGCGCAGGGTGACGGCGCCCGCGTTCTCCATCGCGCCGGCGTTGAACTCCGGGACGAAGAGCTGGTCGTACTTGGCGAACGGGTAGGGGAAGTCGAACTTCTCCTGGAAGTAGTCGAAGCCCTGCTTGGTGACCTCGAAGATCGCCTCCGGGTCCAGGAACTCGCGCAGCGACGGCCGGCAGTAGACGCCCAGCGGCACCTTCTGCTCGCCGTTCTCGTAGGTGTCGAAGACCCCGACGTACGGGCCGGCGACGAGCGCGGTGATGTAGCTGGAGATCCGGCCGGTGGGCTCGAACGTCCAGACCCGGGTGTCGCCTTCGCCGGCCGGCTCCGGGGTCGGCGAGTTGGAGACCACGACCCAGCCGTCGGGCGCGGTCACGGTGAACGCGAACGCGGCCTTCAGGTCGGGCTGCTCGAAGTTGGCGAAGACCCGGCGGGCGTCCGGCACCTCGAACTGGGTGTACAGGTAGGTCTCGCCGTCGACCGGGTCGACGAACCGGTGCAGGCCCTCACCGGTGTTGGTGTACTCGCAGTTCGCGACGACCCGCAGCTCGTTCTCGGCCGCCAGGTCCGGCAGCGGGATGCGGCTGTCGGCGAAGCTCGCCGGGTCGAGCCGCACGCCGTTGAGGGTGATCTCCTCGACGCTCGGGGCGACGAGGTCGATGAAGGTCTCCGCGCCGGGGGTGGTGGCGGTGAACCGGACCACGGTGGTGGACCGGAAGGTGCCGCCGTCGCGGGCCGAACCGAGGTCGAGCTCGATGTCGTACGCGTCCACGCGGAGGAGGTCGGCCCGGGTGCGGGCCTCCTCACGGGTCAGGTTTGTGCCGGGCACTCGCTGCACTCCTTTGTCAGACTGATGGTCCGAATCCTCGCATGTCCAACGTACGGACCCGCCGGAAAATCACAGGCGGGGCGGGCCCGGGCGAATTGCCCGTTCCCGCCCCGCCCGCGTGGGTCGCGACGAGGGGTCACGCCCCCGGCGTCACTTCTTCCACTTGGTCAGCGGGCCTTCGCTGGCGCTGTAGCGGCGGAACGCGTAGACCGCGGCGCCGTCGTCCGAGACGAGGTACTCGGAGGTGCTGCTGCCGATGCTCATGCTGCTGGGCATCGCCATGGTGCCGAGGTCGGACAGCGAGCCGTCGGCCGGCGAGAGCGTCACCAGCCGGGCCGGCTTGTTGTAGCCCTGGTCGACGACCGCGCGGACCTTGCCGTCCTTGTCGGTCCCGGCCACCAGGCGCATGTCGTTGCCGGCCGAGCCGGAGGTGGCCGCCCACAGGCGCTTGCCGGTGTTCAGGTCGTAGGCGTTGATGCCCGGCTTGCTGCCGCTCACCTGGACGTACAGCGTGGTGCCGCTGACCACGTTCCGGGTCACGGCCTCGTCCTGGCCGGACAGGCGCAGGCTGTCCGAACCGGGCTCCTTGACGGACATCTGGTTGCCCGGCTTGTTGTCCTTGTCGAACGGCAGGACGTAGTCGCCCTGCGGACCGCTGGACATCAGCAGCACCAGCGGCTTGTCCTGGACGACCGAGTCGACCTGCTCGATGCTGCCGGTGAGGGTGATCGGGGTGCTGGCCGCCTTGCCGGTCTCGGCGTTGACGATGACCAGCTGCGACTTCGGGCCGCTGGTGCCGTAGCAGCGGTCGCTGACCGCGATCTGGGTGCCGGCCGCCTTGCCGCGCAGGGTGCAGTCCTTGTCGCGGGGCTGGTACTGCCAGGCCGGCTGGCCGGTGGCGATGCTCAGGGCGCCGACCGCGTTGCCGCCGACGGCGACCACGTTCTCGGTGACGCTGAGGGTCGGCGAGGACATCCGGTCGGCCGAGACCTTGACGCTCCAGAGCAGCTTGCCCTGGGCCAGGTCGACGGCGCCGACGGTGGAGCAGTCGCTGTCCCCGGTGTTGAAGGAGACGGCGGCGACGCCCTTGGAGTTGGCGCCGTACGAGGCGGTGCACAGCTCCTTGCTGCCGGCCGGGGCGGCGATCGTCCAGGCCTCCTTGCCGTCGGTCAGGTTGTAGGCCCTGATGCCGGAGCTGTCGACGCGCACCGCGAGCTTGTCGGTGCCCCAGACGCCGAGCAGCTGGTTCGAGCTGTCCGAGTTGGCCGGCTTGGGGGCGCTCCAGGCGACGTTGAAGGTGGAGCCCTTGGCGCCGGGGCTGGTGGTGGGGCTGGTGCTGGTCCCGCCGGTGTCGGTGGATCCGCCGGTGCCGCCGGTGCCGCTGCTGATCGGGCCCGGCGCGGGGTCGGGCTCCGGGTCGTTGCCCTTCAGCAGGACGACCAGGGCGACCGCGATCGAGACCGCCAGCACACCGCCGATGATCCCGCCCCAGAGCATCACGGGGTTGCGCTGCTTGGGCGCGACGGGCGCACCCGGGTAGCCGTAGCCGGGCTGCTGCGGGTAGTTGTAGCCGCCGGCGTTGTAGGCCTGCGCGGGGTCAGGGGCGCCGTACCCGGGCACCGGGTCGTACGGGCCGACCGGCGCGGCGCCGGGCGGCGGCGGGGCCTGGCTGGGGAACCCGGTCGCGGTCGGCGCGTAGGCCGCGTACTCCGGGCTGCCGACCGGCGGCTGCGCGGGCGGTGCCGGCGGC
>NZ_MSJQ01000304.1 GCF_014596515.1 Streptomyces sp. CBMA156 | reverse complement strand
TCCACCTCATCGGCCGAAGCCAACGTGATCCGATGCACGGACAGTCGGGGTCGCACGACCAGCTCTTCGAGCAGCGTGCCGAAGTGCCGCACGAGCACCGCCATCCGTTCCCGGTCGAAGAGCGCCGTCGCGTACTCGACGACTCCGCTCAGTGAGCCGTCGGGCTGCTCGGTCAGGTACAGCGTCAGGTCGAACTTGGAGCCGTGCCAGGGCGTGGTGAACTCGGTGGCCCGCACGTCCGCGGCCTCGAATCCCGCGGGATCGGTGTTGTTCAGCGCGAACATGATCTGGAACAGCGGGTTGCGGGAAGGGTCCCGCTCCGGCGCCAGCTCGTCCACCAGCCGCTCGAACGGCACGTCCTGGTGGGCGAAGGCGTCCAGCGCCGTCTCCCGCACGCGGTCCACCGCCGCCAGGAACGACGGATCGCCGGACAGGTCGGTGCGCATCACCAGGGTGTTGACGAAGAAGCCGACCAGGCCCCGCACCTCGGCCCTGGTGCGGCCGGCCACCGGGGTGCCCACCACGATGTCGGTCAGGCCGGTGTGCCGGGCCAGCAGGACCTGGAACGCGGCCAGCAGCACCATGAACGGCGTCGCGCCGCGCGAGCGCCCGAGCTCCGTCAGGGCCTGCGCCGTCCGGGCCGGCACGGTGAACGGCAGGGTGGCGCCGGCCGGGTCGAAGACCGGGGGGCGGCTCCGGTCGGTGGCCAGCTCGGTCGCCGTCGCGCCGTCGAGCCCGGACCGCCAGTACGCCAGCTGCCCGGTCGCCGGGCCGGCGGGCTCGCGGCGCTGCCAGGCCGCGAAGTCGGCGTACTGCACCGGCAGCGGCTCCAGCGGGCTCGGCGTGCCGGTGGCGAACGCCGAGTAAGCGGCGGCGAGTTCACGGGCGAGCAGGCCGACCGACCAGCCGTCGAAGGCGATGTGGTGCAGGGCCAGGGACAGCACGTGGTGGTCCGCGGCGAGCCGCACCAGCCGGGCCCGCAGCGGCCAGTGGCCGGCCAGGTCGAACGGCGTCCTGGCCTCGCGCTCCAGCAACTCCGCCAGCCGCACCGGGCGTTCGGACGGGCTCAGGCCGCCGAGGTCCAGCTCGGCGAAGTCCGGATCGGCCGCCGGGTCCACCACCTGGACCGGCCGGTGCCCGTCCTCCCGGTAGCGGGTGCGCAGCACCTCGTGCCGCTCGGCCACCTCGCGCAGGGCCCGGCGCAGCGCCGGTACGTCCAGCGGCCCGCGCAGCTCCCAGCCGAGCGGCAGCACGTACTCGACGGTGCCGGGGCGCAGTTGCTCCAGCGTCCAGATCCGCTGCTGGGCGAAGGAGAGGGGCAGCCGCCGGTCGCGCGGTACGGGGCCGATCGCCCCGGACGCGCGCGCGGGCCCGGCGGCGCCGCGCAGGAGGCTGTCCAGCAGCGCCTGCCGCTGGTCCCCGGAACTCCCCGGCGCACGCCGGTTCGGCACTGTGCTCATCCCTCACGCACCTGCGACAACATCGACTCCACCTCGGCATCGGACAGTTGCATGACGTGCTCGGTGATCGCGCGCTGCAGCCGGTCGGCGAGCCGCGCGACCGTCGGCTCGTCGAACACGGCGCGCGCGGGCAGCGCGACGGGGAACCGGTCCCCCAGCAGCGTGACCACCTGGGTGGCCAGCAGCGAGTGGCCGCCCAGCTCGAAGAAGTCGTCGTCCACGCCGATCGGGTGCACGCCGAGCAGTTCGGTCCAGATCGCGGCGACGGCCTCCTCCAGCGGCGTCCTGGCCACCGCCTCCGGCGCGGCTCCGCCCGCTGCCGGCGCCGGCAGCGCCGCCCGGTCCACCTTGCCGTTCGGCGTGAGCGGCAGCCCGGCGAGCGTCACGAAGGCGGTCGGGACCAGGTGGTCCGGCAGCCGCTCCCGCAGGTACGCCCGCAACTGCGCGCCGGTGGGGGCCGCTTCGCCGTCGGGGACGACGTAGCCGACCAGCTGCTTGTCCCCGACCGCGGTCAGCCGCACGGCGACCGCCGCCGCGGCGAGTTCGGGGTGGTTCCCCAGTGCCGCCTCGATCTCGCCGGGCTCCACCCGGTGCCCGAGGATCTTCACCTGCTGGTCGCGCCGGCCCAGGAACCTGAACAGGCCGTCCTCCTGGCGGACCACCAGGTCTCCGGTGCGGTACAGCCGGCCGCCCGGCGTGGTGCCGAACGGGTCCGGCACGAAGCGCTCGGCGGTGAGGGCGGGCCGCCCGAGGTAGCCGCGGCCCACCCCGGGCCCGCCGACCAGCAGTTCGCCCTCCGCACCCGGCGGGGTGAGGCCGCCCCGGTCGTCCACGACGTACGCGGTGGTGTTGGTGATGGCGGTGCCGATCGGGATGCTGCCGCCCGTCTCGGCCGGCGTGATGCCGCGCCGGACGCAGCTGAACGTCGTGCACTCGGTGGGCCCGTAGCCGTTGCTGACCTCGACGCCGAGTTCGATCAGGGCCCGCACCTCGGCGGGCGGCGCCACGTCGCCGACCACGAGCACGTGGCGGACCCCGGCCAGGGCGGTGGGGCGGGTGCGCACCACGTGCTGGAACAGCCCGCTGGTGAGCATCAGCAGGGTGACGCCGTGGTCCCGGACCGCCCGCTCGACCGACTCGCCGGTGGGGATGCCCTGGGGAAGTACCGCCAGCCTGGCCCCGTTGGCCAGCGGGGCCCAGATCTCGAAGGTCGAGGCGTCGAAGGAGAGCGAAGCGAGCATCAGCACGACCTGCCCGGCGTCGAGGTCGACGTAGTCGACCCCGTGCACCAGCCGCAGCACGTTCCGGTGGGTGATCCCGACCCCCTTGGGCCGGCCCGTGGAGCCGGAGGTGTACATCAGGTAGGCGAGGTCGTCCGGGCGGACGGCGACCGGCGGCGCGGTGACCGGCAGGTCGGGCGCCACCCGTCCCTTGGTGATCAGGACGGCGCGCAGGCCCGGCACCGTGTCGAAGCGGTGCACCCACTCCGCCTGGACCAGCAGGATCCGGGCCCCGGAGTCGGCCGCCATGAACGCCAGCCGCTCGGCCGGGTACTCCGGGTCCAGCGGCACGTAGTAGCCGCCGGCCTTGAGCACGCCGAGCAGCGCGACCACCACCTCGATGTCCCGCCCCGCGCAGACCGCCACCGGGTCACCGGGGCCGATCCCGTGTTCGCCCAGCAGGTGCGCCACCTGGTTCGCCCTGACGTCCAGTTCGGCGTAGGTCAGCCGCTCGCCGGCGCACTCCAGCGCGACGGCCCACGGCGTGGCGGCCGCGTGCTGCGCGACCCGCTGGTGCAGGGGGGTGTCGGGCAGCGCCACGTGCTCGCTCCGCTCGCCCATCAGGCCTGGCTCGCCTGCTCCATGCGGCGGCGCAGGCTGAGCGGGCGCATGTCCGTCCACACCGTGTCGATGTGGTCCAGGCAGGCCTGCTTGAGCCCCTCGAAGCCCTCCCGGTACCAGCCGAGCGGCAGGTCCCGGTCCGCGAGCCAGATCGAGTACTGCTCCTCGTCGTTGTGGACCACGCAGTAGGTGCGCTCGTCGGTGCTCTCGTCAGCCATCCCGCTGTCCTCCCGCAGTGCTCGACCGGCCCTCGGGGTCCGGCGCTGTCGCAGGACAGCGTGCCGCAGGCCGGCTCCGCGCCCCCAGAGAAGAACCGACAGCGGAGTGCGCAGTCGTGCCGCGTGCAGGTCTGCCGGTCCCTCTCTACCGCGCGCCGCCGGGTGCTCGGCAGGCTGACCGCACGCCGACGTGGCGCTCTGTGGGAGGTGGCAGGTGAACGGTGGTTTCGGCCCGGAGGCCGACGTGGCGGCCGAGGCTGCGCAGGGGCAGCCGGTGCACTGCCCGACGTCCTTCGCCCAGGAACGGCTCTGGTTCCTCGACCAGTTGCGGCCGGGGGCGGCGGACTACCTGCTGCCGCTCGTACTGCGGATCACCGGACCGCTGGACGCCGGGACGCTGGTCCGGTCGGCGCAGGCGGTGCTGGACCGGCACGAGGTGCTGCGGACCCGGTACCCGGCGGTCCAGGGCGCGCCCGTCCAGGCGATCTCCGAGTACGCCGAACTCCCAGTCGAGCACATTGATCTGACGCATCTTCAGGTGAATGAGCGGGAGGCCGGGGTCCGCTTGGTCGTCGACCGGGGCATCCGCCGTCCGTTCGACCTGGCCACCGAACTGCCGCTGCGGCTGACCCTGCTCCGGCTCGCCGACGAGGAGCACCTGCTGCTGCTCGTGGTGCACCACATCGCCTTCGACGGCTGGTCCTGGGGCGTCCTGGCCCGGGAGCTCGACTCCTTCTACGGCGCCTTCACCGGCGGGGCCCCGCTTCCCGAGCCGCTCCCGGTGCAGTACGCCGACTTCGCCGACTGGCAGCGCGAGTACCTGTCCGGCGACCGGCTGGCCGGGGAACTCGCCTACTGGCGCGGCCGGCTGGCCGGGCTGACGCCGCTGGCCCTGCCGACGGACCGGCCGCGGCCTGCGGTCTGGGACGCGACCGGCGACAGCGTGGAGTTCGAGCTCGCCCCCGAACTGGTCGCGGCGGTCGGACGACTGGCCCGGGCACACGGCGCGACGCCGTTCATGGTGCTGCTCGCCGCCTTCCAGGCCCTGCTGGCCCGGCACACCGGCCAGCAGGACATCGCGGTGGGCACCCCGGTGGCGGGCCGGTCACTGGTGGAGGTGGAGGAGCTGGTCGGCTTCTTCACCAACACCCTGGTGATGCGGGCCGACCTGTCCGACGAGCCGTCCTTCCTCGACCTGCTGGCCCAGGTGCGGGAGACGGCGCTGGACGCCTTCACCCACCAGGACGTGCCGTTCGAGAGCCTGGTGGACGAGCTGGCGCCGGAGCGGGACCTCTCCCGCAACCCCCTCTTCCAGGTGTCCTTCGCCCTCCAGAACGCCGCCGCCCGGCCGTTCACCCTGCCCGGCCTGGACGTGCGGGTGGTCCCCACGGCCGGGGCCGGATCGGCCTTCGACCTGATGCTGCACGTGCTGGAACACGAGGACGGCTCCCTCTCCGGCTCCCTCCAGTACGCCACCGCCCTGTTCGACCGCGCCACCGCGGACCGTCTCGCCGAGCACTACGGACGGCTGCTGCGCGGCGTGGTGGCCGATCCGGCGGCCGCGGTCTCCCGGGTGTCGCTGTTGTCCGAGCGCGAGTCGGGGGTGTTGGCGGGGTTCAATGACACGGCGGTGGCCTATCCGGTGGGTGGGTTGTTGCACGGGTTGGTCGGGGAGCAGGTGGGGCGTTCTCCGGACGGGGTGGCGGTGCGGTTCGAGGGTGAGGGGCTGTCGTACGCGCGGCTCGACGAGCGTGCCGAGCGGTTGGCGTGGCGGTTGCGGGCGGCGGGGGTGGGGCCCGAGTCGGTGGTGGGGGTGTGTCTGCACCGCGGTCTGGACCTGCCGGTGGCGCTGCTGGGCGTCCTGAAGGCCGGCGGCGCGTATCTGCCCCTGGACCCGGGGTATCCCGCGCAGCGGCTGGCGCACATGCTCACCGACTCCGGCACACCCGTGGTGGTCACCAGCACCGACCTGGCGGCGAGCCTGCCCGGACACGGCGCCCGCACCGTCCTCATCGACGAACCCGCCGACGACGTGCCCGCGGACGGTGCGCTGCCGGTGGTGGATCCGGACAATCCGGCGTACGTGATCTACACCTCCGGTTCCACCGGCCTGCCCAAGGGCGTGGTCATCACCCACCGCGGGATCGTCAACCGCCTGCGCTGGATGCAGGACACCTACCACCTGGGCCCCGACGACCGCGTCCTCCAGAAGACCCCCTACAGCTTCGACGTGTCCGTCTGGGAACTCTTCTGGCCCCTGGCCACCGGAGCGACCCTCGTCATGGCCCGCCCCGACGGCCACCGCGACCCCGCCTACCTCGCCCACACCATCACCACCGAACACATCACCACCACCCACTTCGTCCCCGCCATGCTCCGCGCCTTCCTCGACACCCTCCCACCCACCACCACCCTCACCCCCCTACGCCGCGTCCTGTGCAGCGGCGAAGCCCTCCCCCAGGACCTCGCCGACGCCTTCCACCACCACCAGGCCACCCGACACGCCGAACTCCACAACCTCTACGGCCCCACCGAAGCCTCCGTCGACGTCACCGCCACCCCCTGCCCCCCAGGACAACCCGTCACCATCGGCCGCCCCATCGCCAACACCCGCACCCACATCCTCGACCACCACCTCACCCCCCAACCCCTCCACCTCACCGGCCAACTCGCCCTCGCCGGCATCCAACTCGCCCGCGGCTACCTGGGCCGCCCCGCCCTCACCGCCGACCGCTTCCGCCCCGACCCCGACCCCCACCACCCCGGCACCCGCCTCTACCTCACCGGCGACCAAGCCCACCACAACCCCGACGGCACCCTCACCTACCACGGCCGCACCGACCACCAGATCAAACACCACGGCCACCGCATCGAACTCGGCGAAATCGAAACCGCCCTCCGAACCCACCCCGCCATCACCCAAGCCGTCGTCACCCTCCACCACCACCACCTCACCGCCCACACCGTCACCACCCCCCACACCACCCCACCCACCCCCACCCAACTCCGCACCCACCTCGCCACCACCCTCCCCACCCACATGCTCCCCACCCACTACCACACCCTCCCCACCCTCCCCCTCACCCCCAACGGCAAAATCGACCGCAACAACCTCCCGACGCCGGACCAGCCGTCCTCGGAGCGCGAGTACCTGGCACCGCGCACCGCGCTGGAAGGCGCCGTCGCGGGAGTCTGGGCGGAGTTCCTCGACGTGCCGCGGATCGGGGTGCACGACGACTTCTTCGAGCTGGGCGGGCACTCGCTGCTGGCCGCCCGGGTCGCGTTCCGGCTGCGCGAGGAGCTCGGAGCCGAGCTGCCGCTGAGCGAGGTGTTCGCCGCCCGGACGGTGGCCGGACTGGCCGAGCTGATCGAGGCGGACCCGGGCCGCGCCCGGCCCGCCGTCCTCCCGCTGCCGCCCGGGCAGCCGGCGCCGCTCTCCTTCGCCCAGCAGCGGATGTGGTTCCTCGACCGGCTGGTGCCCGGCGCCACCGACTACCTGGTGCCGCTGCCGCTGCGGCTGCGCGGGCCGCTGGACGCGCCCGCGCTGCGGGCGGCGCTGGACGCACTGGTGGCCAGGCACGAGATCTTGCGCACCCGGTACGTCGAACGGGCGGGCGAGCTGACGCAGTTGACCGATCCGCCGGGCGAGGTGCCGGTGGCGTGGCTCGACCTGGCCGAGGAGCCGGGCGGCCCGGCCGAACGGGACCGGGCGCTGCGCGAGACGGTGGCGGCCGACCTGCGCCGCCCGTTCGACCTCTCCCGGGAGATCCCGGTGCGCGCGACGCTCGCCCGGATCGGCGCCGAGGACCATCTTTTCCTTCTGACGTTGCATCACATCGCCTCCGACGCCCGGTCCATCGAGGTGATCGGACAGGAACTCGGCGCGCTGTACGCGGCGTTCCTGGCCGGCGCGCCCACCCCGCTCACCGCGCCTGCGCTGCGGTACGCGGACTTCGCCGGCTGGCAGCGCGGCTGGGCCGAAGGCCCCGCCCAGGCCGGCCAACTCGCCTTCTGGCGCGAGCGGCTGGCGGGCGCCGCCACCCTGGACCTCCCCACCGACCGGCCGCGCCCGGCCACCCGGGACCCGCGCGGCCGCGACCACTTCAGCACCGTTCCGGCCGACGTGGCGCAGGCGGTGGTCGGGGTCGGGCGACGGCACGGCGCCACCCCGTTCATGGTGCTGCTCGCCGCCTTCCAGACGCTGCTCTCCCGCCACAGCGGCCAGACCGACATCGTGGTGGGCACCCCGGTGTCCGGTCGCGGCCAGGCCGAGGTGCAGGACCTGGTCGGGCTCTTCGTCAACACCCTGGTGCTGCGGGCCGACCTCTCCGGCGACCCGGCCTTCCCCGACCTCCTCCGCCGGGTCCGGGACGGCGCGCTCGCCGCCTACGCCCACCAGGACCTCCCGTTCGAGCACCTGGTGGACGAACTCGCGCCCGACCGGGACACCTCCCGCAACCCGCTCTTCCAGGTCGCCTTCGAGCTGCGGCACGCCGCCCCCGACCCGTTCGCCCTGGACGGCCTGCGGGTCGAGCCGTACCCGGTGGACTCGTCGGTCGCCAAGTTCGACCTGATGCTGTCGATCGAGGAACTGCCCGACGGCGCACTGCGCTGCGGCTTCGAGTACGCCACCGCGCTGTTCGACCAGGAGAGCGTGGAGCGGCTGGCGGACCACTACGGCCGGCTGCTGGCGGACCTGGCCGCCGATCCCGAGCGTCCGCTCAGCCGTTTCGACCTGCTGGACGCCCCCGAGCGCCACCGCCTCGACGAGGCCGGCCTCGGCCCGGTGGTGCCGCGGCCCGACCGCTGCCTGCACGAGCTCTTCGCCGACCAGGCCGCGCTCACCCCCGACGCCACCGCCGTGGTCTTCGGCGCCGAGGAGCTGACGTACCGCCGGCTCGACCGGCGCGCCAACCGGCTGGCCCGCCACCTGGTCGGCCTCGGCGCCGGACCCGAGGTCCCGGTGGCGGTGGCCCTGCGCCGCGGCCCCGACCTGGTCACCGCGCTGCTGGCGGTCCTCAAGGCGGGCGCGGTCTACGTGCCGGTCGACCCCGAGCACCCGGCGGCCCGCCGCGAACACCTGCTCCGGGACAGCGCGGCCGCCCTGCTGATCGCCGACCCCTCGCACGACCTGCCGGAGTTCCCGGCCCACGTCGTCCTCGACGGCGGGGACCCGGCCTTCCTGTCCGGCTACGACCCCGCCGCGCTGCCGCCGGTCGACCCGGCCTGCGCCGCGTACGCCGTCTACACCTCGGGATCGACCGGCCTGCCCAAGGGCGTGCTGGTGCCCCACGAGGGAATCCGCAACCGGGTGCTGTGGACCGTCGACCGGCACGGCCTCACGGCCGGCGACCGGATCCTCCAGAAGACCACGATCGGCTTCGACGCGGCGATGTGGGAGTTCCTGGCCCCGCTGGTGTGCGGCGCCACGATCGTGCTCGCGCCCGACGGCGCCCACCGCGACCCGGCCGCGATGCTCCGGGCGGTGGCCGAGCACGACGTCACCGTGCTGCAACTCGTGCCGTCGGTCCTGAGCACCCTGGTGGACCAGCCGGGCCTGGACCTGTGCACCAGCCTGCGCCTGGTGTTCTGCGCCGGCGAGCCGCTGCCGGCCCGCCTCTGCGACCGGCTGCTCAGCCGGGTGAAGGTGGAGCTGTACAACACCTACGGGCCCACCGAGTGCTCGATCGACGTGACCGCCTGGCGCTACCGGGCCGACGACCCGGCCCGGATCGTCTCCATCGGGCGCCCCCTGGACAACCTGCGGATCCTGGTCCTCGACCGGGACGACAACCTCGCCCCGGTCGGCGTCCCCGGCGAGCTGTGCGTGGTCGGCGTCGGACTGGCCCGCGGCTACCTGGGCCGCCCCGGGCTGACCGCCGAGCGGTTCGCCCCCAGCCCCTTCCCGCGGCAGCCCGGCGAGCGGCTCTACCGGACCGGGGACCGGGCACGGTGGTGCGCCGACGGCCGGATCGAGTACCTGGGCCGGATCGACGGCCAGCTCAAGGTCCGCGGGGTGCGGATCGAACCCGGCGAGGTGGAGGGCGTCCTGTGCGCCCACCCGGGCGTCGCCGCGGCCGTGGTCGGCGTGCAGCGCCGCGACGACGGGGACCACCGGCTGATCGCGCACGTGGTGCCCGCGGCCGCGGCGGTGCTCGACGCGCAGCGGCTGCGGTCGCACCTGGCGGGCCGGCTGCCGGAGGCGATGATCCCCTCCGCCTTCGTCCTGCTGGACGCGCTCCCGCTGACCGCGAGCGGCAAGGTCGACCGCGCGGCACTGCCCGCGCCCGACACCGGACGGACCGAGGCCGCGGGCGCGTACGTCGCACCGCGCTCCCCCGTCGAACAGACCCTGGCGGCGGTCTTCGCCGAGGTCCTGGGGCTGGAGCGGGTCGGCGCCAGGGACGACTTCTTCGCGCTCGGCGGGCACTCGCTACTCGCCACCCGGGTCGCCTTCCGGCTGCGCGACGCACTGGGCGTCGAGCTGCCGCTCGCCCAGGTCTTCGCCCTGCGCACCCCGACCCGGCTGGCCGAGCTGATCGAGGCCGGCTACCGGGGCGTCGAGCTGCCGCCCGTCACCCCCGCCCCCAGGACCGGCCCGCTGCCGCTCTCCTCCGCGCAGCAGCGGCTCTGGTTCCTCGACCGGCTGGAGCCCGGCAGCGCCGAGTACCTGGTGCCGACCGTGCTGCGGCTCACCGGCCGGCTGGACGAGCGGGCGCTCGGCCTGGCCCTGGACCACGTGGTGGCCCGGCACGAGGTGCTGCGCACCCGGTACACCGAGGCCGACGGGGTGCCCGTACAGGTGATCGACCCCGCGCGCCCGCTCGGCCTGGCCGCGCTGGACGTGCGCGGCTCGACCGAACGGGAGCTGCGCGAGCTGCTCGCCCGGGAGACCGGCCGGCCGTTCGCGCTCGACCGCGAGCCGCCGTTGCGGGCCGCACTGCTGCGGACCGCGGCCGAGGAGTGGCACCTCGTCCTGACGTTCCACCACATCGCCACCGACGCCTGGTCGACGGAGCTGGTCACCGGCGAGATCGGGCGGTCCTACCACTGCCTCACGCACGGCCTGCCGCTGCCGGGCGCCGCGCCCGCCGTGCAGTACGCCGACTTCGCCGCCTGGCAGCGCGACCGGCTGGACGAGCCGGTGGTCTCGGCGCAACTGTCCTACTGGAAGGAGCGGCTGGCCGGCCTCCAGCCGCTGGAGCTGCCGACCGACCGGCCGCGTCCGGCGGTGCGCGACCCGCACGGCGAACTGCTCGGCGTCGACGTGCCCGCCGATCTCGGCGCGGCGGTGGCGGCCGTCGCCCGGGCCCGTTCGGCGACCCCGTTCATGGTCCTGCTCGCCGCGTTCCACGTGCTGCTGGCACGCTACAGCGGGCAGTCCGACCTCGCGGTCGGCACCCCGGTGGCCGGCCGCACCCGTGCCGAGACGGAAGACCTGGCCGGCCTGTTCGTCAACACCGTGGTGCTGCGGGCCGACCTGTCGGGGGCCCCGACCTTCGCCGGACTGCTCGACCGGGTGCGGGCCGACGCCGTACAGGCCTACGCCCACCAGGACCTGCCGTTCGAGCGGCTGGTCGACGAGCTGCGCCCCGACCGCGACCCGTCCCGCAACCCGCTCTTCCAGGTGATGTTCGAGCTGCTGCACACCCGGCAGAGCCCGCTGGAGATCGACGGCGTCGAGGTCGAGGAACTCCAGGCCGACTGGCAGGTCGCCAAGTTCGACCTCACCGTCTCCTTCGAGGAGCGGCCGGACGGCACCCTCGCCTGCTCCTTCGAGTACGCCACGGCGCTCTTCGACCGGTCCACCGTGCGGCGGATGGCCCAGCACTACCTGCGACTGCTGCGCAGCGCCGTCGACATGCCGGACGCCCGGATCGGCGAGCTGGAGATGCTGACGGAGCCGGAACGGCGGCAGCTGCTCACCGACTGGCGCGGCACCGCGGCCGGGCAGCCGGGGCGCTGCGTGCCCGAGCTCTTCTCGGCGCGGGCCGCCGCCCAACCCGACGCGCTCGCCGTGGTCTTCGCCGGCCGGTCGGAGACCCGCCTGACCTATGCCGAACTCGACGCCAGGGCGAACCAGTTGGCTCACCACCTGCGGGCCGCCGGGGTCGGCCCGGAGAGCGTGGTCGGGGTCTGCCTGGAGCGCGGGCCCGATGTCGTGGTCGCCCTGCTCGGCGTCCTGAAGGCCGGCGGCTGCTACGTGCCGTTCGACCCCGAACACCCCGCCGAGCGGCTCGCCTTCATGCTGGCGGACGCCGGCGCCGGGACGGTGCTGACGCACAGCCGGTTCGCCGACCGCCTGGCCGCCGGGCGGGCGCGGGTGATCAGCCTGGACGGCGACCGCGCGGAGCTGGCGCAACATCCGACAACGGCCCCGGCGGTGACCGTCGATCCGGAGCAGCTCGCGTACGTCATCTACACGTCCGGGTCCACCGGACAGCCCAAGGGCGTACTGATCCAGCACGGCTCCTACGCCCACCACTGCGAGGTCATCGCCGAGGCCTACGGCATCGGCGCCGACGACCGCGTCGTGCTGCTGTCGGCGCTCACCTTCGACGTGGCCATGGACCAGATCGCGGCCACCCTGCTGGCCGGCGCCACCGTGGTGGTGAGCGATCCGCTGTTCTGGAGCCCGGCCGAACTGGCGGACCGGCTGGCCGAGCACCGGGTCACGATCATGGAGATCACCCCGGCCTACTACCGCGAACTGCTCGCCGGCCTCGGGCCGGACGACCGCCGGCTGGACCGGCTGCGGCTGATGAACGTCGGCAGCGACGTGGTCACGGTGGACGACGCCCGGCACTGGGCCGCCACCGGCCTGCCCGCCCGCTTCCTGTGCAACTACGGCCCGACCGAGGCCACCGTCACCTGCGTCCTGCACCCCGTCAGCGGCGAACTGCCGGGCGCCCGCGGGGAGTCCACGCTGCCGATCGGCCGTCCTGTGCCCGGCACCACGGCGTACGTCCTCGATCCCGACCTCAACCCGGTGCCGGTCGGGGTGCCCGGCGAGCTGTACCTCGGCGGGGTGCGGGTCGCCCGCGGCTACCACCGCAGGCCCGCGCTGACCGCCGAGCGCTTCGTCCCCGACCCGTTCTCGCCCGCGCCCGGCCGCCTGTACCGCACCGGCGACCTGGTCCGCTACGCGGCCGACGGGGTCATCGAGTTCCTCGGCCGGATCGACCAGCAGGTCAAGATCCGGGGGTTCCGGATCGAACTCGGCGAGATCGAGGCGGTGCTCGCCCAGCACCCCGGGATCCGGGCGGTCGCCGTGGTGGCCCGGGACCTGCGGCCCGGCGACCGCCGTCTGGTGGCCTACCTCGTCCCCCGGGACGGCACGGCCCCCGACATCGCGGCCCTGCGCGCCTTCCTGGGCGACCAGCTCCCCGAGTACATGATCCCCTCGCTCTGGGTGGAACTGCCCGAACTGCCGCTCACCAGCAGCAAGAAGGTGGACCGCAAGGCCCTCCCGGCCCCCGAGGCCGGCCGCCCGCAGCTGGAGCGCGACTACCTCGCGCCCCGCACCCCCGCGGAGGAGCTGATCGCGCGGACCTGGGGCGAGGTGCTGGGCCTCGACCGGATCGGCGTGCACGACGGCTTCTTCGACCTCGGCGGGCACTCGCTGCTCGCCACCCGGGTGCTGGCCCGGCTGCGCCTGGCGTTCGCGGTCGAGCTGCCGCTGCGCCTGCTCTTCGAGGCGCCGACCATCGCCCTCCAGGCGGAGGCCGTCGAGCGGGCGGTCGAGGACGAGATCGCCGGGCTCTCCGACGAGGAGGTCGCGGCACTGCTCGCCGAGGAGGCGTAGCACCGGCGCCCTTCATGGGGGCATCGCCCCCATGTTTCTCCCCGGGCCCTGCTGGGGGCGCGGGGACGCGCCCCACGGCCGTGCGGCCCCCGCCGTCCGCCCGGCAGCCGGTGCCGGGCGGACGGCGGGGGCCGT
>NZ_MSJQ01000303.1 GCF_014596515.1 Streptomyces sp. CBMA156 | reverse complement strand
CCGCGCCGGCCGCCGGCGTGGCCAGCCCGGCCACCAGCAGCGCACCGCCGCCCGCCTCGCCGAGGCCGGCCGCGAGCGCGCTCTGCCGGGCCGGGTGGAAGCCCATGTGCTCCATGGCCTGGGTGGCGCCCTCCAGGCCGCCGCCCCCGAACCAGCCGAACAGCTTCTGGGTGCCGTGCGCGATCAGCACCCCGCCGACCGCGCTGCGCAGGGCCAGCAGGCCCAGGTCCTTACGGTTCAGGCACATGTCGCAATCCTCGTTTCCGCGGCGGAGCGGTCCTGCCGGGAGGCAGTCCTGCCTCCATAGCAACCGAGGGCGCCCGCCCCTTCGAGCCGGGGCCGCCATCCGGGCGAATTCGCCCGGGACCAGGAATGAACCGCCGGGCGAGGAGATTCACGCCACGCCCGGCCGCGGGGCGTGGCGGACCGGCCGCCCGGGGCCCCGCGGTCATGCTTGGCCCATGTTCGTCTTCAACCTGGCCAGCGCCTTCATCACCTTCTTCGCCGTGGTCGGCCCGCCGAAGACCCTGCTGTCCTTCGCCCGGCTGGCCGGGACCAGGAGCAACCTGGAGCTGCGCCGGCTGGCGGCGCTGAGCACGGTCATCTCCGCGGTGATCGGCCTGGTGCTCGGCTTCGGGGCGGACGAGCTGACCACCCTGTTCCACATCAGCGACCAGTCGCTCCAGCTCGCGGGCGGGGCGATCTTCTTCGTCTACGCCGTCGCCCTGGTCTTCGGCGTCCACCTCGGCTCGGACGGCGACGACGACGAGCACCTGGCGAACCCGCTGGTGGACGGCATCCGCGAACTGCTGCTGCCGTACATCGCCAGCCCGCTCGCCATCACGGCCGTCCTGGTCGCCTCGCTCAACCAGGACAACTGGGGCTGGAAGGCCGCCGTCGCCGGGGCGTACGTCGCCGTCGCGGTGATCAACTACCTCTGCGTGGCCGTGCTCGCGCCGCTGATGCGGCGCACCCACCGCACCTCGCTGGAGGTGCTGTCCCGGCTGCTCGGGCTGCTGCTGGCGGCGGTCGGCGTCGAGCTGTTCCTGGAGGGCCTGGCCGGGCTCGGGGTGCACCTGCCGGAGGGGCACTGAGCCGCTCCCCGGTGAGCGGTGTCCGACGGTTCAGCCCATCGGCCGGCCGCTCAGGCCGCCGCCAGGCGGGCCAGCACCTCGCCGATCCGCTCGCGCACCCGCGGGTCGGCGACCAGCCCGTCCCCGCCGACCGCACCGCGCTCCAGCGGCAGCCGGACGCAGGCCTCGTCCAGCACGGCCGCGCCGGTGTAGCCGAGCACGGTGCGCAGCGTGGCCTCGGCGCCCAGGCCGCGGCCGGGACCGGCGGAGTTGATCCAGCCGGCGGGCTTGTCCGAGATCTCGGTCCCGCCGACCGTCCAGTCCAGCAGGTTCTTGAACGCGCCCGGCAGCGTCCCGGCGTACTCCGGGGTGCAGACCAGCAGCGCGTCGGCCGCCTCGATCGCGGCCCGCAGCGCGGCCACCGGCTCCGGCAGCGGATCGGTGTCCCGGTCCGGGTCGAAGTGCGGCAGCCCGGCCAGTCCGGCGTAGTACGTGGTCCGCAGGCCCGGGGTGGCCGCGGCCACGGCGGCCGCGGTGCGCAGCACGGTCTCGTTGGTGGAGCCGGCCCGCAGGCTCCCGGGCAGCAGCAGGATGTGGCGATCGTTCGGCATGCCGGGAACCTACTCCCTGACGCCCGCGTCAAGGACAGCCGGCGACGACGCGGCAGCGGTCGGCGCGGCACCGGCGACCGGCACCGCCCCGGCGGTCAGCGCGGCGGCACCACCGGGCGCCAGGGCACCGGGCTGGACAGGATCATCGAGCTGGACGGCTGGCCGTAGCCGCCGAGCCGGTCGCACACCGCCTCGAACTCGGCCATCGTCGACACCGCGACCAGCAGCACGCAGCACGCCCCGCCGGTGACCCGGTGCAGCTGGACCACCTCCGGCCAGGTCGGCACGTCGGGGTCACGCAGCACGCAGCGCGGGCCGTAGCACTGGATCTGGACCAGCGCGGTGATCGGCAGCCCGGCCCTGGTGAGGTCCACGTGGGCGTGGTAGCCGCTGATCACCCCCTCGGACTCCAGCCGGCGGACCCGTTCGGCCACCGCGGGTGCGGACAGGCTCACCCGGCGGGAGAGTTCGTTGTACGAGAGCCGGGCGTCGGCCTGGAGCTCGGCCAGCAGGCGACGGTCGACGGCGTCCAGGACGGCCTCCCGGGTGGTCGGAACCAACGGATTTCCATTCGTAAGGCGAATCGGCGGAACGCCTTGCGAACGACAACTCGGAAGGCGGTTGCGATACCCGTCGACCATTCAAGCGGGAGGCACCGCCGCCGCACAATGGGCACCCGGTGGAACCCGGCGGTCCGTCTGGTTCACCGGAAACCGGGCGACGCGGCCCGGAGGGATCAGGAGGGATCGGAATGGGGCACGACACGGCGCAGACACCCAACCTGTCGTTCGGTCGGGACGGAGCACCGGGCCGGGGCACCCCGTACGCCCAGTACGCGCGCCTGGAGGAGCTGCACGGCCTGCAGCACCCGCTCAGCGAGGAGCCGTCCGAGCTGTCGTTCATCGTCACCACCCAGGTGATGGAGCTGCTGTTCGACCTGCTGCGGCACGAGTGGACGCTCGCCCTGCGGGCGCTGCGCGAGGACGACCTGACCGCCGCGCTGGCCGCGCTGCGCCGGGGCGCCCACACCCAGGACGTGCTGGTGGAGTCCTGGGACCTGCTGGCCACCATGACGCCGCGCGAGTTCAACTCCTTCCGCTCGCTGTTCGGCGAGGCCTCCGGCTTCCAGTCCTCCGCCTTCCTGCACCTGGAGTTCCTGCTCGGCAACCGGAACGCCGCGCTGCTGAAGATGTACGACGGCATGCCGCGGACGCAGGCCGAGCTGACGGAGACCCTGCGCTCCCCCGGCCTGTACGACGAGGCGCTGGCGCTGCTGGCACGGCGCGGCCTGGCCCCGCGGCGGACGCCCACCGAGGAGCGCTACCAGCCGTCCGCGGAGGTCGAGGCGGCCTGGCGGCGGGTCTACACCGAGCCGGAGTTCGCCGGGCTCCAGCCGCTCGGCGAGGCGCTGCTGGACGTGGCCGAGCGGGTCACCAGGTGGCGCCAGCGCCACCTCTCGACGGTCAAGCGGACCATGGGCGCCAAGCCGGGCTCGGGCGGCTCCAGCGGGCTGGCCTGGCTGCGCAGGTCGGCCGAACAGGACGTGTTCCCCGAGCTGTGGACGATCCGGGACGGCCTGTGACGGGCCGGGCCCCGGCCGGCACGACCGGGACGAGCGGGACGGGACGAGCGGTGCACACCGAGGACGAGGGAGGGACGGGCATGACCACGCGCGAGGAGTGCGCGGCGCTGGACGCCGTGGACCCGCTGGCGGAGTTCCGCGAGGAGTTCACCCTGCCGGACGGGGTGATCTACCTGGACGGCAACTCACTGGGCGCGCTGCCCGTGCGCACGCCCGAGCGGGTGCGCCGGGTGATCGAGGAGGAGTGGGGCCGGGAGCTGATCCGCAGCTGGAACGACGCCGGCTGGTTCGAGCAGCCGTACCGGCTGGGGCGGCGGATCGCGCCACTGGTCGGGGCCTCGCCGGCGGAGATGGTCGTCTGCGACACCACCTCGGTCAACCTGTTCAAGGTGCTGTCGGCCGCGCTGCGGCTGCGCCCCGGCCGGGGCACGGTGCTCGGCGACGCCGAGGCCTTCCCGACCGACCTGTACATCGCCGAGGGCGTGACCGGCCTGGCCGAGGGCGCGCGCAGCGTGCTGATCCGCCCCGAGGAGTTGGACCGGCACCTGGACGGGGACGTCGCCGCGGTCGTCCTCTCGCACGTGGACTACCGCACCGGCGAGCTGCTGGACATGCCGGGGATCACCGCCCGGGTACAGGCCGCGGGCGCGCTGATGATCTGGGACGTGTGCCACTCGGTGGGCGCCCTGCCGGTCGGACTCGGCGCCGCCGGAGCGGACTTCGCGATCGGCTGCACCTACAAGTACCTGAACGGCGGCCCCGGCTCGCCGGCCTTCCTGTACGTCGCCGAACGGCACCTGGCGGCCGGCCCGCTCCAGCCGCTGAGCGGCTGGTTCGGCCACGCCCGGCCGTTCGCCTTCGAGCCCGGGTACGACCCGAAGCCGGGCATCGGCCGGTTCCTGACCAGCTCGCCCTCACTGCTCGGCCAGGCCGCCCTCGGCGCCTCGCTGGACGTCTGGGAGCGGGCCGACCTGGCAGCGGTACGGGCCAAGAGCCTGGCACTGACCGACCTGTTCGTCTCGCTGACCGAGGGCCTGGACGGGGTCGAGGTGGTGACCCCGCGCGAGCACGCCCGGCGCGGCAGCCAGGTCGCGCTGCGGCACGCCGCCGGCTACCCGGTGGTGCAGGCGCTGATCGAACGCGGGGTGATCGGCGACTTCCGCGCGCCGGACCTGATGCGCTTCGGCTTCACCCCGCTCTACCTGTCGTACACCGAGGTCTGGGACGCGGCCCGGCAGCTGGCCGAGGTGCTGGAGAGCGGCGAGTGGCGGGCGGAGCGCTTCTCCCGCCGGGGCGAGGTGACGTAGCCGGGAACAGGGAGTCACGAGCCTGGGGCCCTCGCCCTCGACTCCTTTGCCATTAATAATGCACAGCATTAATATCGAACCCATGGCAAGGACGTCGGCGGGCCACGAGACCCGCGAGAGGCTGGTGCGGGCGGCAGAGGAACTCTTCGCCACCCGGGGCGTGGAAGCCGCCCTGACCAGGGACATCATCCGGCTGGCCGGGCAGAGCAACCCATCCGCCGTGCAGTACCACTTCGGCTCCCGCGAGGGCCTGCTCGACGCGATCATGGCGGGCCGCCAGGAACGCACCGAGCGGGCCCTCGCGCCACACCTGCCCGCACTCGCGGACGCGGACCTGCCGGGACTGCTGGACGCCCTGGTCGCGGCCGAGGCCACCGAGCTGCGCACCGAACAGGGCCGGCACTGCCTGCGGATCTCCGCACAGGTCAGCCACAACAGCGGGGTCCGCACCAGGAGCCCGCACCCGACCCTGGCCGGCGGCGGCTACTGGCACCTGATCGAACGGGTCGAGGAGCGGATCTCCGCCCTTCCGGAGCCGATCCGGCTGGAGCGGATCGACCTGGTCCTCACCCTGATCGGCGCGGCCCTGGCCGACCGGGCGCAGCAGTACCTGGCCGGCTCCACCCCCCTGACGGACGAGGAGACCTTCCTCGCCGACCTGGTGACGATGTCCGCCGCCATGCTCTCCTCCCCCACCCCCCGAAGGAGCAGGTCATGAACGACCTCACCGGCAAGACCGTCATCATCACCGGCGGCGCCCGCGGCCTGGGCGCCGAGGCCGCCCGGCTCGCCGTCGCGTCCGGCGCCAACGTGGTGATCACCGACGTCCTGGTGGAGGACGGCGAGGCCACCGCCGCCGAACTCGGCGAGCGGGCGCGGTTCGTGCGCCACGACGTCACCTCGGAGGAGGACTGGCAGCACGTCGTGGACGTCGCGGTGGCGGAGTTCGGCGCGCTGCACGGCCTGGTCAACAACGCCGGGATCTCCACCGGCACGCCGCTCGCGGACGAGACCGTCGAGCACTTCCGCAAGGTCCTGGACGTCAACCTGACCGGCGTCTTCATCGGGATGAGGACCGTCGTCCCGGCGCTGCGCGCGGCCGGCGGCGGCTCGATCGTCAACATCTCCTCGGCGGCCGGCCTGATGGGCCTGGCGCTGACCGCCGGCTACGGCGCCTCCAAGTGGGGCGTGCGCGGCCTGAGCAAGATCGGCGCGGTCGAGCTGGGCGCCGAGCGGATCCGGGTCAACTCGGTACACCCCGGCATGACCTACACCCCGATGACCGCCTCGGTCGGCATCCGGAGCGGCGAGGGCAACTACCCCAACACCCCGATGGGCCGGGTCGGCGAGGCGCCCGAGATCGCCACCGCCGTGGTCTTCCTGCTCTCCGGCGATTCCTCCTACGTCACCGGCGCCGAGCTGGCGGTGGACGGAGGCTGGACCACCGGCCCGACCGTCAGGTACGTCATGGGGCAGTGAGCCCTCCCCGCCTCCGAGGGCGCGGTGACGCGCCCCCGGAGGCTGTCGTGACGAAGTTCACGCCGGGACCGAGTTCGATCACCATCACCCCTGGGAATATCACGAGTTGATGGCATGTCACACCCCGGGGAGGTCGGGCGTGAACCTCGGACTCGGCCCGCTCGAGCCGGAACCGGCCCCGCTGCTCCTCGGTCTGGCGCTGTTCCTCCTGCTGCTGTGGATGCTCGGCCGCCGGCTGCTCCCCCGGATCGAACGGGTGCGGGCCGCACGGTGGGAGGCCACCGAGGGCCGCGCCGAGCACGCCGAGCGCCTGCTCGCCGAAGCCGAGGCCACCCGGGAGGCCCGGCTGCGGGAGCTGTCCGACGCCCGGCACGAGGCGGCCGGGATCAGGGCGGAGTACGCCGAGCACGGCGCGGCGGCGATGGCCGCGGCCCGCGCCGAGGGCATCCGCGACCGGGACGGCCTGCTCGCCGCCGGCCGCGCCCGGATCGCCGCCGACCGGGCCGAGGCGGCCGCCCTGCTCCGCCGCGACGTCGGAGAGCCGGCCGTCGCCCTGGCCGGCCGGGTGATCGGCGAGCCGGTGCACGCCGTCGCCGCCCAGCGCCGCATGGTGGAACGGTTCTTCGAGTCGAACTAACATGTGCGGCAGGTCAGTTCGTCAGTTCCTCGACCAGCCGGCGGTAGACCTCGAAGGCCGGCTTGGGCGTGTAGTCGTCGCGCAGCAGGCCGAAGTGGGGGAACAGCCCCGTGCCCGCACTGTCCGCGTCCCGCAGGGCGAAGAAGGCGTAGCCGGTGACGTTGAGCTCGGCGGCGAGCCCGGCGACCGTCCGGACCACCTCCGCCACCACCTCGGCCTGCCGCGCCTCGCTCCGCCCGGGGCCGGTGGGCCAGCCGTTCTCGCAGATCCGCAGCGGAACGCCCGGCCCGATCCCGGCCGGGGGCAGCGAGTCGCGGCGGAATCCGGCGACCACCGCCCGTACCGCGTCGGCGAGTTGCCCGGGCGGGACGGGGCGGAAGACGTCCGGGAAGAAGTCCAGGCCGACGTAGTCCAGGGCGCGGTGGAAGCGCTCGTCGGCCAGCCGGCCGAGTTCGGCCCAGAAGGTGTCCGCGGGGTCGAAGGAGGGCACCGCGTTGAAGCCGACGGCCAGGCCGTCGAACCCGTGGGCCAGCGCCTCCTCCTTGGCCGCGACCACGCCCTCGACCAGCGCCCGGCGGACGTTCGGGATGCTGCCGTCCACGGGCGGGAGGTCGAGGTTGGGCTCCTCGCAGATCTGGAGCAGGGCGAGCCGGTGCCCCTCGGCCCTGACCGTCCGCCGGACGAAGTCCAGCCAGCCCGCTGTCTCCCCGCCGCGCTCCCGGTACTGGAGCACCAGGTCGAGCCTGCGGCCCTCGGCCGCGTACTGCCCGGGCTGCTCGGGGGTGTGCTCGCCGCCCGGGTACGAGCGGTAGGCGCGGACCAGGAACTCGGCGGCGCCGCCCTGGAGTTCGCGCAGGGCGGCGGTGATCCTGGCGGGGTCGTCGGGGCGGACCGGAGCGATGACGCCGGTGTCGTCACCGACCGGTCCGCCGGGATAGATGCCGAAGGTGAAGGTCATGCCGTCACGGTAGCCGATATTTTTGGTGCCACTGCAAATTTAGAGTGACATCATGTTCCGTGGGTAGGATCCGGCCATGGGACTTCGCGAACTCAAGAAGCAGCAGACCCGGGAGCTGCTCTCCGACACCGCCATGGGCCTGTTCGCCGAGCGCGGGTTCGACCGGGTCACGGTGGTCGAGGTGGCCAGGGCCGCCGGGGTCTCGCCGAACACGGTCTTCAACTACTTCCCGACCAAGGAGGACCTGTTCTTCGACCGGCAGGAGGAGGTGGTCGCCCACCTGGCCGAGGTGGTCCGGCGCCGCCCCTCGGGCGGTTCCGCCGTGGACGCCGTCCGGGCCGACCTGCTGGCGGCCTTCGCGAGCGGGGAGCCGACGGTCGGGCTGAACCCCGGGATGGCGGCGTTCTGGCGGATCGTCGAGGACAGCGCCGCACTGCGGGCGCGGCTGCTGGAGCTCGGCGAGCGGGCCGAGGCCGCGCTGGCGGCC
>NZ_MSJQ01000302.1 GCF_014596515.1 Streptomyces sp. CBMA156 | reverse complement strand
CTGACCCGTACCGCCGGATCGACGCGGTGCTCGCCGAGGCCGGGACCACCGCCGAGGCCGCGCTGGCGGCCGCGCTCGACGGCTTCGACCCGGCCGGCTACCTGCTCGCGGCCGGTGTGACGCCCGCACGGATCGCCGCCGTCCGGGAGCGGCTGCTGCCCGCCGCGTAGCGCGGGCCCGCGAAACCTCCACGACCATCGTCAACCGATGGTTGACGACCATCGGGTCGACAACCTACGGTTGACGCATGGAGAATCCCGTTGTTCCCACCAGCACTCCGCTGCGCCTCGACGACCTGATCGCCGCGATCAAGAAGGTCCACCCCGACGCGCTCGACCAGCTCTCCGACGCGGTCATCGCCGCCGACCACCTCGGCGACCTCGCCGACCACCTCATCGGCCACTTCGTCGACCAGGCCCGCCGCTCCGGCGCCTCCTGGACCGACATCGGCCGCAGCATGGGCGTCAGCAAGCAGGCCGCCCAGAAGCGCTTCGTCCCCAAGGACCCGGGCGCCCCGAACGACCTCGACCCGAGCCAGGGATTCAGCCGGTTCACGCCCCGGGCCCGCAAGGTCGTGGTGGCCTCGCAGGAGGAGGCCAGGAAGGCCGCCAACGCCGAGATCACCGCGGTGCACCTGCTGCTCGGCCTGCTCGCCGAGCCCGAGGGCATCGCGGTCAAGGCGCTCGCCGCCCAGGGCATCACCCCGGAGGCCGTCCGGACGGCGGCCACCGCCGCCCTGCCGACCGCCGTCGAGCAGGTGGTGCCCGCGCTGATCCCGTACGACGCCCAGGGCAAGAAGGTGATCGAGCTGACCTTCCGGGAGGCGCTCAAGCTCGGGCACAACTACGTCGGCACCGAACACATCCTGCTCGCGCTCCTGGAGCTGGAGAACGGCCAGGGAGTGCTCGCCGGGCTGCGGGTGGACAAGTCCGAGACGGAGACCTTCGTCTCGGAGGCGATCGCCGCCATCATCGCCGCGCGGAACGAGGAGTCCGGGCCCCAGCAGTGAGACCCGGGCGCCCTGCCCCGGACGGGAAGCTCGCGGACCGGCCTCCCGGACGGGACTCGCGTCCGGGACTCGCGCCCGGGGCAGGGCTCGTCCGCTCAGAACCCGGAGACGCGGGTGGTGACGATCCGGACCCGGCCGTCGACAGCCGCCTCCAGCGCCGCCCGCAGCCTGGCCGAACGGGCCGGTCCGAGCAGGTCCAGCGCCTCCTCGACGGCGGCCCAGCGGTGGTCGTCCAGCTCACCGGCCGGGACGGCCACGGGGGTGCCGTCCGGGACGGTGCCGAAGTCGAACATGAAGTGCTGGGCGGGGTGGTCGAGTTCGGCCGAGGCATGGGTCCAGGAGATGGCCAGCAGCTCGCCCGCCTCCTGGACGATGCCGGTCTCCTCCTCCAACTCCCGCTCGGCGCACTCGACCGGGCCCTCGCCGAGGTCGATCGTGCCGCCAGGGAACTGCCAGTGCTCGCGGTACCCGGCCTTCACGATCAGGATCCGGCCCGACTCGTCCCGCAGCAGGCAGCCCGCCGCCGCGTAGATCCGGGGCAGGGAGGCCAGCCATTCCTCACGGGACTTCAAGGGCTCAGCCGTCACGGTGCTCCTCCTGAGGGCGGGGTCGGTCCGGTCGGCCCCACTCTGCCACCCGACCGATGAGTCGCGGCCGACCCGGCGGTCCTATCCGGCATGGACACCATGGAGACCACACCGGGCAGTCCCGTCCTGACCTGCGACCTGGGCGCGCTGACCGCCCCCGACCTGGCCGTCGTCGACGCCCTCGCCCGGCTGCGGCTGGCCGCCGCCCGGCACGGGGTGGCCGTGGTGCTGCTGAACGCCGGCGGCCCGCTGCGCGACCTGCTGGCGTTCAGCGGCCTCGCGGCGCTGCTGCCGGGCACGGCCGATCCCCTGGACCTCGCGGAGCTACTCGGCGACGGGCCCCACGGCGGCCTCCCGCCCCGGCCCGGTGACGGGCCCGGCGTCGAGCCGGGGCGGGAGGCCGAAGAGCGGGAAGAGCGCGTCGGTGTCCAGGAAGCTGGTGAAGCCGGTGATCCGGCCCCCTGACACCTCCGGCACGATCAGCGCCCACGGCTCGTGCCCGCCGCCCGGACTCGGCCGGTACTGGCCGAAGGCCCGGCCGCCGTTGGCCGTCACCGGGAGCAGCCGGGAGCCCCGGCAGCCGTGCCCGGGGCCCAGCATCCAGTCCCGGATCTCGCCCCGCCCGCGCAGCCACATCGCGAACGGCGGCATGTTGAGCGTGACGTCCTCGTGCAGCAGCGCGGCGAGGCCGTCCATGTCGTACGTCTCGAAGGCGCGGACGTAGCGGTCCAGCAGCGCACGGTGGTCCTCGTCCAGCGCTGGGGCGGGGCGGGCGGCCGGGGCGTCGGTGGCGAGCACCGCCCGGGCGCGCTGGAGCGCGCTGTTGACCGAGGCCACCGTGACGCCGAGCAGCTCGGCCACCTCGGCGGCCTTCCAGCCGAGCACCTCGCGCAGGACCAGCACCGCCCGCTGCCGGGGCGCGAGGCGCTGGAGCACGGCCACGAAGGCCAGCTTCACCGACTCCCGCTGGGCGGCCACCTCGGCCGGATCCCCCGTCTCGGACAGCACCCGGCCGTCCGGCGCGGGACCGATCCACGTCACCTCGGGCAGCTGGGTGCCGTGGGCGGTGGCCACCGTGACCGGGCCGGCCAGGTCCATCGGCCGGGCCCGGCTGTTGCGGCCGTTCAGCGCGTCCAGGCAGACGTTGGTGGCTATCCGGTACAGCCAGGAGCGCAGCGCGGCCCGCCCCTCGAAGCCCCGGTGCCCGCGCCAGGCGCGGACCATCGTCTCCTGCACCGCGTCCTCGGCCTCGAAGACGGAGCCGAGCATGCGGTAGCAGTAGCCGGTCAGTTCGGTGCGGTACCGCTCCAGCTGGAGCTCGACCGGCTCCTCCGTGATCACGTCGGCCATGGTGCGCCCGCCCCCGTCGTCCTGCCGTGTGCCCTGGTGAACGCGACGAACGTAGCGCACGGGACTGACAACGGCCCTCCGGGAGCGGTTCGGTGCCGGCCGCCGGGTGCCGGTCTCCCGGTGCCGGCCGCCCGCGGTGCCGTCGGGCTCAGTGCTGTCCGTACACCTGGCCGGAGCCGAAACCGGCGGTCACCAGCTTCCACAGGGTGGGGAACTCCTCGCCGCTGATGCCGGTCGGGTTGAGCCCGATGGCCACGCTGCGGGAGAAGTCGCGGGTGGCGAAGACAGCGCTGGTGAAGCCGGGCCTGGAGCCGTTCTTGCCCCAGACCTCGGTGCCGTTCGGCAGGACGGTGCGCAGCAGACCGGCGGTGCTGTAGCAGGCGTGCCCCGCGGTCGGGCCGATCTCGCAGTTCTTGTTGTGGTCGTTCGGCAGGTCGGGCACGGCGAACACCTCGGCCTGCTGGGCGGGCGGCAGCAGCCGGCCGCGGTAGAGCGCCTCGAAGAAGCGTTCCAGGTCGGCGGCGGAGGAGATCATGCCGCCCTCGGCCCACGGGTACGGGCTCTGCTCGGTGACGTCCACCCGGGCGGTGCTGCCGTCGGCGTTCCGGACGTCCACGTAGCCGGTGGCGTGCGGGCCGCGGACGGTCAGGTCGTCGGCGGCCGGGACGTAGGTGGCGTGCAGGCCGAGCGGGCCGGTGATGCGCCGGCGCACCTGGTCCGCGTAGTCGTCGCCGGTGACCTTCTCGATCACCAGCGCGGCGACGAAGTAGCCGTTGCCGTTGTACTGCTGCGCGGTGCCGGGCGCGAAGTTCATCGGCTGGGTGAGCATGTCCTCCACCACCTGCCGCGGGCTGAAGTAGGTGGTCCTGTGGGCGGCGAACCACGCCGTGCTGCCGTCCCCCGAGGTCATGCCGCCGCCTCCGGGCAGGCCGCTGGTGTGGTTGAGCAACTGCCGCACGGTGACCGGCGGGTAGCCGTCCGGGAGCAGTTCCGGCAGGTACTGCTGGACGGTGCCGTCCAGGTCGACCTTGCCCTCGGCGGCGAGCTGGAGCAGCACGGTCGCGGTGAACACCTTGGTGACGCTGCCGATCCGGAACCGGGCGTTCGCCGGCACGTCCTCCCCCGAGGTGCCGCGCCACCGCGCGCCCGGGCCGTCGACCCTGACCAGTGCGCCGGTGACGTCGGCGGGCAGCGCGCCGAGGGTCCGGGCCAGCGACTCCCGGTCCGGCGGGCCCGGCCTGGCCGCCGCGGG